>JADGNV010000020.1 GCA_017883285.1 Candidatus Aminicenantota bacterium
GAAGGCCATACGTTCCGGACCGAGACCGACACCGAGGTCATCGTCCATCTCGTCGAGAAATACTACCGCGGATCCCTCGAAGAGGCGGTGCGGGCGGCGATCGCGGAGCTCGAAGGCGCGTTCGCCGTCGCGGCCCTGGCGGTGGACGATCCGAACCGGATCGTCGCGGCGAAACAGGGCCCGCCCGTCGTCGTCGGCCTGGGCGAAGGCGAATTCCTGATCTCCTCGGACATCAACGCCATCCTGGCCCACACCTCCAAGGTCGTCTTCCTCGAGGACGGGGAGATGGTCGTCATCGAGCCGTCCGGCGCCCGGTTCACGGATTTCAAGGGCGCCCCGATTGCGAAGAAAGTCGAGCACCTGTCCTGGAGCCCGCTCATGATGGAGAAGCGCGGCTTCAAGCACTTCATGCTCAAGGAGATTTTCGAGCAGCCCGAGGTCGTGCGTGACACGCTCCTCGGACGGATCTCGCTCGATACGGGCGGCGTGCTGCTCGATGAAATCGGGATCCCGGACGCGACGTTCCGCAAGGTCCGGAAGGCGGTCGTCATCGCCTGCGGAACGTCCTATCACGCCGGCTTGGTCGGGAAGTACCTGATAGAGTCGCTCGCCCGGATCCCGGTCGATGTGGAATACGCCTCCGAATTCCGCTACCGGGATTTCATTTTGGACAAGGACACGCTCGTGGTCGTGGTCTCCCAATCGGGGGAGACGGCCGACACGCTCGCCGCCCTGCGCGCCTCGAAGGACCGCTGCGCCGCCGTCCTGGCCGTGACCAACGCCCGCAGCTCGTCGATCGCCCGCGACGCCCACGGCGTCCTCTATACGCACGCCGGCCCGGAGATCGGGGTGGCCGCCACCAAGACGTTCACCGCCCAAATGACCGCCCTGGCGCTCATCGCCCTCCACCTGGCTCAGGTCCAGGACCGGATGGACGCGGCGGCGCGGCTCGCGTTCATCGAGGAATTCCAGCGCATCCCGCACAAGATGGAGAAGATCCTCGGCCGGGCCAAAGCCGTCGAGGATCTGGCGGCCCGGTTCGTGCCGTTCTCCCACTTCCTCTATCTCGGACGTTGGGTGAACTTCCCGGTGGCCCTGGAAGGGGCGCTCAAGCTGAAGGAGATCTCCTACATCCACGCCGAGGCCTACCCCGGCGGGGAAATGAAACACGGTCCGATCGCGCTCATCGACGAAAAGATGCCGACGATGGCCATCGTCCCCGAAGACCGGGTCTACGACAAGATGCTGAGCAACATCTCCGAGATCAAGGCCCGGAACGGGTATGTCGTCGCCCTGGCCTGCGACGACGACGCCAAGATCCACGAGCGCGTGGACGCGGTGATCACCGTCCCGGCCGCGGAGCCGCTCCTCATGCCGTTCCTGACGGCCCTGCCCCTCCAGCTGTTTGCGTATTACATCGCCGCGAAACGCGGCGCGGACGTGGACCAGCCCCGGAACCTGGCCAAGAGCGTGACCGTCGAATAAAAGGGGTCAGGTCTCGACATTTAAAAGCTGAGTTTTGCCGAGACCCGGGCCTGCCGCGGCAGCTGGCGCCCCCAGACCGTCCCGAAGAGGGGGACGTCCTCCTTCACATAAGAGATCGGCCGCTGGCTGTCGAGGACGTTGAACACGTCCAGCCGCACCGATACCGCGGCGTTCCTGAACGCCCCGCCCGAAGCCAGGGCGAACGACTTTTCGAGCGAAAGATCCAGATAGGCGTGGGCGGGCGTTTTCCGCGAGCCGCGGCCTTCCGGGAAGGCGTAATATCCGCCGAACCCCGGCACGTAGCCCAGCTTTTCCCAGTAATATCCCGAAATGAATTCGAAGGCGGCCGACAAGGAGAAGTTGGCCGGTCCAAGATAGACGGCGTTGACCTTGACGTCGTGGTCGATCGAGTACGGCAGCTTGCCGAACCAGCCCTCGTCGCCGATCCCCCGGCCGCCCAGCCCGCCGAACAGACGGTCGATTTCGGCCTTGGTCGCCAGCAGATCGGGCAGCGCCGGGATGGCCATATGTTTGCCGAACAGGCTCACGAAATTCGTCCCGCCCTCCTCCTGGGACCAGGACCCGGTCTCGGTCTGGCCGGGATTGGTCCCCTTGGCCGAGGCGTGGGAATAGGAGGCGTTGAGGACGAGCCGCCGGCCGATCCGGCCGTTGACTTCGAGCTCGAGCCCGTCGTAGACACGCCGCTTGTACTCGAAATTGTCGTAGATGAACTTGTAGCCGGAGGGCGAGCTCAGGTCGACGACCATCAGAGCTTCCAAGAGATTGGCGGCGTTGGAATGGACATAGCGGGCCTTGATCGCCCAGTCCGCCCCGAGCCGCCGGTCGAACTCGAGGAGGACGCGGCTCTGGAAGTTCGGTGCGACCCCCGGGGCGACCTGGAACCGTTGCATGGCCTGTTCCCACTGGAACGACCAGTTCGCCGGATTACGGACCTCCGCGTCCGAGGGGCTCGCCGGGCCTGTCCAGGCGTAGTCGCGGTAGGTCAGGCTGCCACCCGCGTTAAAGAACCCGAGGGGCATGGTGGTGATGGGGTCGGCAAACCGGCCCCAGGCCAGCTTGAGGACGTTCCTCCCGTCCTTCGTCAGGTCGGCGGTCAGGGCGAAACGGGGCGAGATGAAATCGAGGAGGCCCCACGACCAGATGGTGTTCCCCTGGTTGTCCCGCACGTCTTGGGTCTGGGTCCGCAAGCCGATCATCAGGATGAAGCGGTCGAACGACAGCTTGTCCTTGACGTACAGCCCGATGCCCGACGAAGAATTGACGAACGCGAAATTCCCGTATTCACGGAGCAGGGTCGGCGTTCCGCGTCCGCCGTTCCAGGTGTTGAACTGGTACTTCGTCCCGTTGTCGAAGCCGTTCCCGGGGAAGATGTCCTCGCTGCGTCCGCTGAACGATGTCACGAAATCGGAAGACACCCGGTAGTACTCGAGGCCCAGGTTGATCTCGTGGTGGCCGAACTGCTCGGTCTCCAGGTCCTTGGTGAGTTTGACGCTCGCGTCCAGGCGCCGCTCATTGTCGAGAACGTTGCCGTAGGAGTTGCGGATATTCTGGGCGAGGTCCTCGATGTAGTACTGGGCCGGGCCGAGGTCGCCGGAAACGGGGCGCTTCGAGGAGTCGCGGCGGACATAGCCCGCCCCCGCTTCGACGAAGGTCGTGCCGTTCAGGATGCCCTTGTAGTTCAGGCGGAGGACGAGGTCCTCGTATTTCTGCACTTCGTTCATCTCCGGCAGCCCAATGCCGCCTTTCGGGGCGAAGGAGCCGTCGGAGATGGCCGTGAGCGACAGCGTATGATTGCTCGCCGGGGCGAAGGTCAATTTGGCGAAGAGATTGTTGTTGCCCGTCGTCCCGGTCCCAGCCGGCACATGCAGGTAATCCAGGAAGCCGTCCCGGGTGTTCTCCGTGTTCGTATAGTAGTTTTCGGACAGAAAGAACCAGAGCCGGTCCTTGACGAGCGGCCCGCCCAGGTTGAGATAGGCGTTGGCGTCCGAGAAGGACGACGGCATGCTCACGACGGACAACTGCGGCTGCCGGGCGGCCTGGAGGGCCTTGTCCATGAAGACGAGCGAGGCCGTGCCCCGGAATTCGTTGCTCCCGCTCTTGGTCACCATATTGACGATGCCGCCGTAGGCGGAACCGAATTCGGGACTGAACGGATCGGAGATCACCTGGATCTCGTCGATCGAATCGAAATTGAGCTTCACCCCGGAGTTCTTGAGCCGGACGCCGCTCGTAGCCAGGCCGTCCACGATCCAGGTGTTGCCTTCCTCGCCCTCGCCCCGGATGCTCGGCTGGCCTTCGGTCGCCGTGCCCCGGCGCGTATCCATACGGACCCCCGTGACGCCGGGGACGAGCTTGACCACGTCGACGATCGTGCGATTCTGAGCGGGGATCTTCTCGAGGTCCGCGGCGCTCAAGCGGTAGGACGTGTCGGTCGACGTCAGGTCGATGAGAGGCGTTTCGGCCGTGACCACGATCTCAGTGGCGATCGCGGCCGGAACCATCGGGACCTTGAGGCTCGTCGTCATACCCAACCGGACGATGACGCCCTCCTGTTTGACGGAAGCGAATCCCGGAAGCTTGAAAGTCAGGGTGTACGTGCCGACGGGGAGGAGCGGCAGGTGGAAGTCGCCGTCCTTCTTCGAGAGCGCCGTCCGGGTGCCCTGCAAGGCCGGGCCGGAGATCCCGATCTCGACGCCGGGCAGCCCGGCGCCGGTGTCGTCGACGACTTTGCCCTTGATTTCGCCGGTCTCGATGGCCAGGGCCAGGCCGGTAACACAGAGGACCATCGCCAGGGTCAGTCTCCCGGCGGCGCGGATCCGTCGGGTCGCGGGGCGGTGTCTCATGGCGTCGTTCCTTTCATCGCGCCTCCTGGGCGTCCCTTGACGGCGGCCGGGGCCCCGGGTATTTCCCGGGGGTCCATTCCGCCGCGCTCGCCCGTGGATATTTGTCACGGGCGAGCGGCGAGCCAAAGGCTCGCCCTTGGCCGGCGCTCTCAGGAAGGCCGTTTTTTTCGGTATTTCCGGATGAATCTCTCGGTCAGGGTCCGGGCCTCGTCGTCGGTGTGCTGGACCGGCGGCGACTTCATGAAGTAGGCCGATGGCCCGGCGAGGGCCCCGGTCAGGCCATGGTCGAGGGCGAGCTTCGCGCAGCGGACAGCGTCGATGACGACACCCGCCGAGTTCGGGGAGTCCTCGACCGACAGCCGGCATTCGAGCGAGGCCGGGACGTTGCCGAAATGGCGGCTCTCGATCCGCAGGAAGCAGACCTTGTTGTCCTTCTGCCAGGGGACGTAGTCGCTCGGCCCGATGTGGATGTTCGCCGCGTCGATCGGGATGGCCCGGGCCCGGATCTGGGAGGCCACGGCGTTCGTCTTGGAGATCTTCTTCGACTGCAGGCGTTCGCGCTCGAGCATGTTCAGGAAGTCGGTGTTGCCGCCGGTGTTCAGCTGGTAGGTCCGGTCGATGGGCATGCCCCGGTCGAGAAAGAGGTTGACGAGCGTCCGATGGAGGATCGTCGCTCCGACCTGCGACTTGATGTCGTCGCCGAGGAGGGGGAGCCCGCGCCGCTTGAACCGGTCGCGCCAGTAAGCCTCGCTGGCGATGAAGACGGGGATGCAGTTGACGAAGGCGCAGCCCGCTTCGAGGACCTGTTCGACGTACCACTTGGTCGCCATCTCGCTGCCTACGGGCAGGTAGTTGACCACGACGTCGGTCCGGGTCGCCTTGAGGATGGCGACGATGTCCGCCGTCGGCCCCGGCGCTTTTTGGATGACCCGGGCCAGGTATTTGCCGAGGCCGTCGTGGGTCATGCCCCGTTCGACCTTGACGCCGAGCCGGGGGACGGGGGAGAAGAGCGTCGTGTTGTTCGGCGGGGTGAAGATCGCCTTGCCCAGGTCCCGGCCGACCTTGTTCCGGTCGATGTCGAAGGCGGCCGAGAACTCGATGTCCCGGATGTGGTAGCCCCCGAGCTCGACGTGCATGACGCCGGGGACGCGGCTGCCCGCCCTGGCGTTCCGGTAATACTCGACGCCCTGGACGAGCGACGAGGCGCAGTTGCCGACGCCGATGACGGCGACCTTGATCTTACCCATGGTCACGTCCCTCCCGGTCCCGGGCGGCCCGCTCGGCTTTGCGGACGAGGACCGCTCTTTGGACGGCGGTGATGTTCGAGAAAACGGCGATCGTCCCCAGGGCGCCGATCATGACCGGATCAAAGACCGGGAACACCCCGCCGGCCAGCGCGGACAGGCCGACGAGCAGAAACCGCTCGGGCCGCTGCAGAAGCCCTCTCCGGCATTCGAATCCCAGGCCTTCGGCGCGCGCCCGCGTGTAGCTGACCATGAACGCCCCGACCAGCGCGGCGAGCGTGAGCCAGAGCGCCCAGCTGCGGCGGAAGTGAACGGCCAGGCCGATGAAGATGAACACTTCGGCGTAGCGGTCCAAGGTGGAATCGAGGATGGCGCCGAAGGCGGATGTCGTCCCCCGCAGGGCGGCCACCTTGCCGTCGAGGCCGTCGAAGATCCCGCAGACGAGGATCGCGGCCGAAGCGAGAAACGGCCGGTCGAGGCCGAACAGCGCGCCGGCGGCCGCGCCGGCGGCGAGGCTGAGGACGGTCAGGACGTCGGCCCTGAATCCCAGGCGGACGAAAACCCGGGCGGCGCCGCCCGCGAACCGCGACACGCCGCCGTCCCATCTCCGCGGGAGGAACTGGAAGTTTTTCGGGCCCTCTTTCTGCGCGCTCATGCGGATAATTTTCTATTGTAGCATTGCCCTCCATCGACGACAAGGCCGAGGGGGGCTCGGGGCGAGGATCCGACCCGGGTCCTACAGAAAAATACCTTGTAGAGCGACAAAATAAGTAATATGATAGGAATAATATGAACGAAAGGAGATCTCCGTGAAAAAGACCGTTGCCCTGATCGTCCTTCTCTTCGCGGCCTCGAGCCTCTTTGCCATGCGGGCCGGCCTGACCCAGGTCGTCGATCCCGCCCGGCCACAGACGGCTTCGGGCGCCAAATCCATGAAGTTCGCCCTGGCCTACCTGGACACCGAAATCCGGGAAGGCCGGTTCGTCCTGAAATCCACCCAGCGTGATACGCTCAGCCCCGTCGTCCACCAGCGCTACCAGCAGATGGCGGGCGGCCTGCCCGTCTGGGGAGGAGAGATCGTCCTCCACATGCGGAACGGCAAGGCCGAATCCTGCGACGGCGAGTACTATATCCTCCCGTCGCCTGTCGATCCGTCGCCGAAGCTGACGAGGACCCAGGCCCTGCAGGCCCTCGAAGGCGGCTTGAAGGAGCCCGGGCTCGAGATCGATGCCGAGCGGAGCGGACTGGTCATCTACCCCGTGAGCGAGACCGAATTCCGCCTCGCCCATAAGCTGTGGGTCCGCAGCCCCGAAAAACCGCTCTTCAACGAGACGGCCCTCGTCGACGCCGTGACCGGGGCGATCCTGCTCCACTTTTCCAACATCCAGTACGGCGAGCTGACGATCGGACTGGGCATCGGCCAGCGCGGGGACACCCTGAAGTTCCCCACGACCCTCCAAAACAGCCTCTATTACCTGTCGGACAATGCCGCTGTCCGGCCGTTCTTCCAGAAGACCTTCGACGCCAAGCACCAATACGGCGCCTCGATCTCCGTTTCCAACACGTCAAGCAACTCCTGGGCGAGCGACAACATGGTCAACGTCCACGCCTACATCGGCTATACCTACGATTTCTATTTCACCCAATTCGGCCTCAAGGGCCCGAACAACGCCAACATGAACCTGAACGCGTTCGCCCACGTCTATTCGACGTCCCAGGGTCTCACCGACAACGCCTTCTGGCTGTCGGACAATTCCATGTACGGCCAGGGCTTCTACATCCTGGATCCCTACGTCTCGGGCAAGGACTATGGCGCGGCGATCGACGTCGTCGGCCACGAGCTCTCCCACGCCGTCACGACGTACCATTCCAACCTGACCTACTATGGCGAATCCGGCGCCCTCAACGAGTCCTTCTCGGACATCATCGGCACGGCCGTCGAATGGCTGTTCCAAGCGCCGGGCACGGGCTACAACAAGGCCGATTGGGTCAACGGCGAAGACGCCGGCTCGCCCTTCAGCTACGACAAGTCCCGGCGCCAGGACAACCCCAACCTCAATTCCCAGCTCAAGAACGCGGGCTACCCGTCGGCCTACTGGTATCCGGACCCGGCCCACATCACCCAGAGGGTCCCGACGTTGTACGACTCACACGGGAACGCCATCGACAACGACAACGTCCACATCAACTGCACGATCTATCCCCACGTGTTCTATCTGCTGGCCAACGGCGGGGCGAACCCCGTTTCGAACCTGACGGTGGCCAGCATCGGGCTCGACGCCGCGACCAAGATCTTCTATGACGCGTTCGTCAACCGCATGACCAGCTCCACGAATTTCCTCGGAGCGGCGAACGCCCTGCTCGCCTCGGCCACCTCCCTCTACGGGGCCAGCTCCAACGAATACACCCAGATGAAGAGCGCCCTCCGGGCCATCGGCTACATCGTCAATTGAGGAACCGCGCATGAAACACAAACTCCCGATTTTCCTCGTTCTCGCCGTTTTCGTCCTTGGCGCGACCGGGGCTTTCGCGGCCGACGCGCTCAAGATCAAGGTCAAGGTCCCGCTGGCCAACGTCCGACGGGCGGCCGATATGACCGCAGCCGTCGTCGTCCAGCTCCCGCAGGGCACCGTCCTCGACGTCGTAGAGAAGACGGGCGACTGGTACAAGGTTTCCCTGACCGTCGCCGGATCGCCGGCGACCGGCTTTCTGCACACTTCCGTCGTCGATGAGACGGCCGAAGCCGTTCCGCCGGCCGAAAAGACGGTCCCGCCTCCTGCGAGGCCGGCCGCCCGCCCGGACGCGCCCACGCCGGCTCCGGAGCGCCGCCCGGAGCCCGCGCCCGTTGCCTCCTACGAAAGCTCTGCCCCGCGCCTTTTCGTCACGCTCGGCTACCAGCTGGGATTCGGCACGGACAGCCAGAATCTGACGGCGAGCGAAACGATCTACCAGGAAACCGCCGAATACGGTCTGGCCTATCAGCTAAAGAAGGGGAATGCCATCGACGTGGCCGTGGGCTATTACCTCGGATCGTCGTGGGGCGTCAAACTCGGCGGGAGCCTGATCTCCCGGGACTTCACCGAAACGACTTCCTTCGCGGTCCCGCATCCCTTGTGGATGGGGACTGACAATTACCGCGTCGGCGAGATCACGGGCACCGGGATGGCGGTGAAGCAGACCGAGCTTTACCTCAATCTGTTCTATGCGCTCAAGCTCGGCCCCGTCGACGCGGAGCTCTATGGCGGGCCGTGCTTCGTGCTATCCACGGCGACGATTGTTGCGGTAATCGCCAACACCGAAACGGGATATCCGTATACGTCGAATACGGTTACCCAGACGACGGCCGACTTTAAAAGCAACGCCTTCGGCTTCGATGCCGGGCTAAACCTGGGAATTCGGTTCGGATCATCGTTCGGCGTGTATCTTGATGGGCGCTATGTCTCGGCGACCGCTACCTACAAGCCCGGGGGGATCTTTCCCGACCTTCCGGCCGCCTTGGGCGGCTTCCGGGCGGGCGGCGGGCTCAAATTGATGTTCTGAGACCGGACCCGGCGCCATGCCGACATCGATTTACGAGGACTATGCCAATGAGCTCCTGGGCCGGGCGGTCGCCGCGGCCAACGCCTTCAAGTCGTTCGACCAGGCGGCCGTAGACCGGATCGTCTACGCCGTCTTCAAGGCCGGCTACGACCACCGGCTGGAGTTCGCCCGGATCGCCCTGGACGAGACCGGGACCGGGGTGTTCGAGCACAAGGTCATCAAGAACGTCTGGGCGAGCCTCCTTGTCTACGAGCATATCAAGAACCAGAAGACCGTCGGGCCGATCTCGCACGACCCGGTGACCGGGATCACCGAGATCGCCCAGCCGCACGGGCCGATCCTGGCCATGACCCCGTTGACAAACCCGACCTCGACCACGATCTTCAAGAGCCTGATCGCGATGAAGACCCGCAACCCGCTGATCTTCAGCCCGCACGGGTCCTCGCGCCAATGCTCCCACGCCGCGCTCGAGGTGCTTTACAAAGCGGCCCGGGCGGCCGGTGCTCCGGAGCATTGCCTTCAGTTCATTACGCCCCGCCATCCCGACTACCTGTGGCACATCATGCGCCACCGCGACCTGGCCCTCATCATCGCCACCGGGACGCGGCAGATCGTCAAGGAGGCCTACGCCTCAGGCAAGCCGGTGATCGGCATCGGGCCGGGCAACGTGCCGGTCTATGTCGACGCCTCGGCCGACCTGCCGCTCGCGGCGGAGTCGATCGTCCTTTCGAAGTCCTTCGACAACGGCACGGTCTGCGCCTCGGAGCAGGCTCTCGTCGTGGAGCGCAAAGTCGCGCGGAAATTGAAGCCCCTCCTCCAGGCGAAGGGCTGCTATTTCTGCACCAAAGACCAGTCCCGGAAGCTGGGCGAGATCGCCTTCGATGCGGCGAACCAGATCATGCGGGCCGACATCGTCGGGAAGCCGGCCGCGTTCCTGGCGGAGCGGGCCGGATTCAAGGTCCCCGCGGGGGTCAAGCTCCTGATCGCCCCCTGCGACGGCGTGGGTCGGGATTACCCCCTGTCGCATGAAATTCTGACCCCGATCCTGGCGTATTACGAGGTAGCGAACCCGGCCCGGGCGCTGGACGTCTGCATCCGGCTGACCGCCCTCGGCGGCCGCGGCCACACGGTCAGCGTCTATGCCAACGACGAGACCGTGGTCCAGGCGTTCATCGACAACCTGTCCGCGGGCCGCATCTGCGTCAACACGCCGGCGACCCAGGGTGCGATCGGCGGGACCTACAACACGCTGACACCGTCCTTCACCCTGAGCTGCGGAACGCAGGCCGGGAACATCTTCACAGACAACATCACCACGACGCATCTCCTCAACATCCACCGCGTGGCCCGGCGGCGGCTGAACGCCCGCTGGTTCCAGATCCCGGACGCGATGTGGATCGACCCCAAGGTGGACGCCGAGGAGATCCTGGCCCGCTTCAACCGGAATTATTAGGGGTCAGGCCTCGGTTTTTTCCTCTTTCATCTTCACGAAGACGTCCGTCCGGCCCTCGAGCTCTTGATAGCGGGTCTCGAAGAGGTCGGCGTACGAGCGGATGAGCCCCGAGAGCTGGCGGAAGCCGAAGGTCCGGGAGTCGAAGCCCGGGTCGAGCTGGCGGAGGTAACCGCCGATCATCCCCAGCTCCGCCCACCCGTCCTCGCCCATGGCCATGTCGAAGGCCGCCTTCAGGAGGGGGATCGGGTCGTATTTGCGCGGCGCCTCGGCCCGTTCTTCCTTGTCCTCGCGCTCCTCGCGGGCTTCGCGGGTCTCGGACCGGCGCGGTTCCTTTTTCCGCCCGTGCTGCTGCTGCGGGGCCCGGCTCTTGGGGGCGAGGTTCTCTGTGTAGATGAACATGTGGCAGGCGTTGACGAACGCCTTGGGGGTGGTCCGCTTGCCGACGCCCATGACGAAGAAGCCCATCTCCCGGATCCGGGTCGCCAGGCGGGTGTAGTCGCTGTCGCTCGAGACGATGCAGAACCCGTCGACGAGATGGTTGTAGAGGATGTCCATGGCGTCGATGATCATGGCGCTGTCGGTCGAGTTCTTGCCCACGGTGTAGCGGAACTGCTGGATGGGCTGGATGGCGTTGTCGTGGAGGGTGTGCTTCCAGCCCGACATATTGACCGTCGTCCAGTCGCCGTAGATCCGCCGGATCGTGATCAGGCCGTATTTGCCTGCCTCGGCCATGATCTTGTCGATCAGCGCCGGCTGGGCGTTGTCGCCGTCGATGAGCAGGGCGATTTTCTTCCGTTTTTCGTCCAAGAAAGGTTCGTTCATGTTCTCTCCTTCGCGGATCCCGGCCGCCGTCGGGCAGGTCGGTCCGTCACGGGGTAACGCGGACCATCACCCCGCCGTGCGGCGGGACGGCCGCCGCGTATTGGCCCTTGAATTTTCCCATGTCCTTGTGCTTCCACAGATCGCGGACCTTGGCTTCGAGCCCGGCCGGATAGCCGATCTCGGTCCACGCCGCGGCGACGCCGGCCTCGGTCGCACCCCGGTTCAGGAGAATGACCGCCCGGCTGCCGTCGGCCATCTCCTTGGCCCACACTTCGAGGTCGCCGTCGTCGCGCACTTTCCGGCCCTGCCGCCCGAGCGGGTCCTGGTCGACCCGGATGACTTCGGTGTTGGTCAGGATCCGGGCGATATCGGGGGGCATGGAGCGCAGGTCGTTGCCGGCCATGAGCGGCGAGGCCAGGAGGCACCACAGGCTGAAGTGGGCCTCGTATTCGGTCGGCGTCATCCCGCCGTTGCCGACCTCGAGCATGTCCGGGTCGTTCCAATGTCCGGGGCCGGCCGCGGATTCGAGGCCGACTTGGAGGTCGAGGATGTCGACGACGCCGAGCTCCCGGCGCTTGTCGCGGGCCTGCCAGATGTCCGAAATGTCGCCTGTCGTGCGCCAGAGATTGCCGATGTCGCGGGCCCACGTCCAGGGCTTGGTGCTGCCCCATTCGCAGATGCTGAAGACGATCGGCCGGCCGCAGAGGGCCAGCGCTTCCCGCATCCGGGAGTAGGCGGCCTCGGAGTTCTGCTTGCCGTTGTTGCACCAGTCGTATTTGAGGTAATCGACGCCCCACTCCGCGTACTGGCGGGCGTCCTGGAACTCATAGCCCCAGCTCCCGGGCCGTCCTTGGCAGGTCTTTGTCCCGGCGTCGGAATAGATGCCGAATTTCAGGCCCTTGGAATGGATGGTGTCGGCCAGGGCCTGGATCCCCGAGGGGAAGGCCTTGGCGTCGGGGATGATGTTGCCCTTGGCGTCGCGGTCGAGCTGCCAGCAGTCGTCGATGACGACATACTGGTAGCCGGCGTCGCGCATGCCGCTCGCGACCATGGCCTCGGCGATTTGCTTGACGATCGTCTCGTCGATCTTGCAGCCGAACTTGTTCCAGCTGTTCCAGCCCATGGGCGGGGTGAGGGCGAGCCCGTTGTTCAGGGCCCGCCCGGTCTCGCGGCCGAACCACAGGAATACGACCGCCGCGATGACGACAAAAAGAACGATTTTCACCGGGAGCCGCCGTTTCATTCTTCCTCCTCTCCGGGGACCGAACTCGATGACGGCATTATAATACGAGAGGCGGTCGTTTGTCTTGCGTCGCGAATCCGGATCATTTCCGTGCGGCGGCAGTTTCGGGCGGACGGCGGGCCGGGGCGTTTCTAGGAGGCCAGGACCTTCCGGAGGGCGGCGCCGGTGAACGACGCCGGACAGGCGGCGATCGCGGAGGGCGGCCCGGTCGCGACCACGGCCCCGCCCCGTCCGCCGCCTTCGGGCCCGAGGTCGATCACGTGGCCGGCGCGGGCGATGACGCCGGTGTCGTGCTCCACGACGACCAGCGTGTGGCCCTGATCGATGATCCGGCCGAAGACGTCGAGGAGACGGTCGATGTCGACGAAATGGAGGCCGGTCGTGGGTTCGTCGAAGAGGTAGAGGGCCGGCCCGGCCACGGGCGTCATGAGCTCGGCGGCGAGCTTCAGGCGTTGTGCCTCCCCGCCCGAGAGCGTGTCGAGCGGCTGGCCGAGCCGGAGATAGCCAAGGCCGATCTCCTCGAGCGTCCGGAGGCCGCGCTCCAGGCCTCGCGGCTCCGGAAAAAAGGACCGTGCCTCGGCCGCGGTGAGGTCCAGGAGGCCGGCGATCGTCAGGCCGCGATACGCGACTTCGAGGACCTCGGGCCTGTAGCGGCGTCCGCCGCAATCCTCGCACGGGGCCAGGACGTCGGCCAGGAAATCCATGCTGATCCGCGTCTCGCCGGTCCCGCCGCACGTTTCGCAGCGTCCTTCCCGGGTGAGGTAGGAGAAATAGGCTTTGCCGAAGCCGCGCGCCCGGGCCTCGCCGGTCGAGGCGAAGATCGTCCGGACGGCGTCGAACAGCCCGAGATACGTCGCGGGCGTGCTCAACGGACCTCCGGCCAGAGGTTCTTGATCGACATAGAGGACGCGGTCGAAACGTTCCAGCCCTTCGACGGCCTCGCAGGCGACGGGCTTGCCGGCGCGGGCCGAAGCCAGCAGAACGTCGAAGACGAGGCTCGACTTGCCGCTGCCCGACACGCCGGTCACGGCGGTCAGGCTGCCGCCCGGGATTTCGACGTCGATGCCGCGCAGATTGTGGGCCCGCGCCCCGCGGATCCGGAGGCCGGGGGCCGGGCGGGATGGAAGGAGACGGATATCGGTCGGGCGGCGCGCGAGAAACGGCCCGGTGACCGAGGTCGGGAGAACCGCGAGCTCGGCGGGTGTTCCCTCGGCGACGATTCGGCCGCCGAGGCGGCCCGCGCCGGGGCCCATGTCGATGACATGGTCGGCGGCGCTAATTACGTCCGCGTCGTGCTCCACGACGACGACCGTATTGTCCAGGCGCGTGAAATCCCGGAGCAGGCCGACCAGATTTTCGGTATCGCGCGGATGGAGGCCCACGGTCGGCTCGTCGAGGACGTAGGTGACTCCGGTCAGCCGGGCGCCGAGCTGGCCGGCCAGCCTGAGCCGCTGGGCTTCGCCGCCCGAGAGCGTCGAGGAGCGGCGGTCGATCGCGAGGTAATCCAGGCCCACCTTGCGGATGAGATCAAGCCGATCGAGCACTTCTTCGCCCACAGCCTCGAACACGGCCCGGACGCCGGCCGGGCCCCGGCGGACGGCGGCGGGGGCCGCGTCCCGGAAGAAGGAAGCGGATTCGGCCGCGGTCAAGGCCGAGAGCTCGGCGATGTTTTTTCCAAGGAACGTCACGGCCAGCGATTCGGGGTTCAGGCGCCGCCCGCCGCAGGCGGGGCACGGTTCTTCGGTCAGGAGCGGCCTCAGGGCCTCGCCCCGGTGATCGGCGTGTTTCCTTTCGTATTCCTCGGTGACCAATTTGACGAGGCCCTTCCAGGGCCCGCGGAAACGGTGCCGGCCCGTCCGGTTTCCCCGCCGATAGGACCAGTCGACGTCGTAGATCCGGTCGCCGCTTCCGTGCATGATCAGCCGCCGGGCCTCATCGTCGAGTTCGGTGATCGGTTTCGCGAGGTCGAGGCCGGCCGCCTCCGCGGCCGCGCGGAGGGCGGCGAGATATTGGCCGTGAGGATCGCCGTAGAAACGTCCCGTTTTGGTCCCGTCGAGAGCTCCCTCGAAAATCGTCCGGCCCGGGTCCGTGATGAGCGTCTCGGGATCGGCGGCCATGAGAAACCCGAGGCCTTTGCAGCCGGGGCAGGCGCCTTGCTCATGGTTAAACGAGAACCGGCTGGCTGTGAGCGGACGGGCCGGGGGGCCGGACGCGGCCGCGCCCGCGCGCGCGTATAGGAGACGATAATAGTCGAGGATCCCGGTCATGGTTCCCACGGTCGAGCGGGGATGGTGGGCCGCCGCGGCTCGGCTGACGGCGATCGGCGGCGTCAGCCCCCAGGCCGAGGCGAAATTCGGCCGGCCGCTCTTGGACAGGAGGCTGCGGACGTAGGCCGAAAAGCTCTCGATGTAGCGGCGGCGCGACTCCGCGAACAGCGTGTCGAAGGCGAGCGACGATTTGCCGCTGCCCGAAGGGCCGGTGATGACGGTCAGGCGATTGAACGGGATCCGGACATCGATGTCCCGCAGATTGTGGGTCGCGACGCCATTCAATTGAATGGGACGATCCTCGTCCTCGGCCGGGAGGGGCCGTGGGGAAAAGCCCGGCTCGCCCGGAGACGCTTCCAGGGCTCTACGCAAGGCTCGGCCCGTCAAGGAACCCTCGGCTGCGGCGACGGCTTCCGGCGGGCCGGCGGCGACGATGCATCCCCCATCCTCGCCGCTCCCGGGCCCGAGATCAATGACGTAGTCCGCCGTCTTGATGAAATCGGGGTGGTGCTCGATAGCGATGATCGTATGTCCTTTATTGACTAGGGCCTGGAGCGACGCGAGGAGAACTCCAATGTCGTGAAGGTGGAGGCCGGTCGTCGGTTCTTCGAGGATATAGATCGCCTCGCGGGCCGACGGCCGGGCGAGCTCGCCCGCGAGCTTGATGCGCTGGGCTTCGCCGCCCGAGAGGGTCGTGGAGCTCTGTCCGAGGCGCAGATAGCCGAGCCCGAGGCGGGCCATCACGTCGAGGAAGCGCTTGAGGACGGGCCGGTCGTCAAAGAAGACGGCGGCCTCGTCCACGGACATCTCCAGGACCTCGGAAATGGTCCGGCCGCGGTAACGGACCTGGAGCGTCTCCTCGTTGAACCGTCGGCCTTCGCAGTCGGGGCAGACGACGTCCACGTCGCCCAGGAAGTGCATCCCGATCTGAAGGAGCCCGGCGCCCTGGCACGTTTCGCACCGGCCGCCCGCGACGTTGAACGAGAAGCGGCCTTTGTCCCAGCCTTGGGCCCGCGACTCGGGCAGCGCGGCGAAGAGGTCGCGGATGTGGTCGGAAAGCTTGGTGTAGGTGGCCGGGTTGGAGCGGGGCGTGCGGCCGATGGGAGCCTGGTCGATCGCGATGACCTTGCCGATTCGGCCGTCGACGAGGAGGCCGTCGGCATCGGGCCCGGGGCCGAACCGGCGATCGCGGAGGCGCGGGGCCAGGACGTGCCGCACGAGCGTGGATTTGCCGGCGCCGGAGACGCCGGTGACGACGTTGAACGCGCCGAGCCGAAACACGACGTCGATCCTCTTCAAGTTGTGTTGATGCGCACCTTGGACCGTGACGGATCCGCGTCCGGTGCGGCGCGCGCCGGGGTCCGGAACGGCGATGCGCCGGTCGCCCAGGAGAAAATCGCGCGTCGGACTCGCTCCGGGCGGCAGGCCGGCGATCCCGGCCGGTGGACCGCTGTAGAGGAGGCGGCCGCCGTGCTCGCCCGCGCCCGGACCGAGGTCGATGATGTGGTCGGCGGCGCGCATCATGGATTCGTCGTGTTCGACGACGATGACCGTGTTCCCGTTGTCGCGCAGGGAATAAAGGACGTCCAGCAGCTTTTCGATGTCGGAGGGATGCAGGCCGGCCGTCGGCTCGTCGAGGACATATGTCACGCCGCGCAGGCCGCCCATTGCCTGGGTCGCGAGGCGGATGCGCTGGGCCTCGCCGCCGGAAAGGGTGTCGGATTCGCGGTCGAGAGTCAGATGGCCCAGGCCGAGGCGGAGCAGGAGACCGGTCCGAGCCAGGACGGCCTCGCGGATGGGAGCGCCGGCGGGTCGTTCGGCGGGGGAGAGGTCGAGATCGCGGAAAAACCGGTCGAAACGGCGGAGCGAAAAGACGCTCAGGTCGGCGATCGACAGGCCGCGGAACGCGACTTGGAGGGCTTCGGGCTTCAGGCGCCGGCCGCCGCAGGTCCGGCAGGTTAGCGTCCGGGCGAAGCGCAGGATATTCTTATTGCGCTTGGTCCGGAGGGCGACTTCCATGACCGGCAGGATGCCTTTGTAAATGCCTTCCTCGCGGGGCCGGGCGGTAATCCCTTTCCAGCGCAGGCGCGACTCGAGCGGGTGCTTGCCGTAAGGAATGCGGATGCGGTCGCTGCCGTTGAGGACCACGTCTTTCTGTTCAGCCGTCAGGTCCCGCCACGGGATGTCCACGTTGAAGCCGTGGGCCCGGCAGACCTGATCGAGGACGCTCATCGTGACCTGAGAGTAGATGATGTACCCGCTCGGCGTGGTGATGACCAGCGCCCCCGCGCGGAGGCTCCTGGCCGGATCGGCGATGAGGAGATCGGGATCGATGCGGTCCTCGACGCCCAGACCCTTGCACGCGGGGCAGGCGCCGAAAGGCGAGTTGAACGAAAACAGCCGGCGCTCGGGTCGCGGGGTGCCGGGCGGAACGGAGCCCGCGCGGGCATAGAGCAGACGGAGAAAGTCGTGGAGCTCGGTCAGCGTCCCGACGGTGGAGCGGGGGTTGGCCGCGGCGGTCCGGCGGCCCACCGCCATGACCGGCGAGAGGCCGGAGATGTGGGCGACGTCGGGGCGGCGGAGCTTGCCCATGAACTGCCGGGCATAGGAGGAAAAGGATTCCAGATAGCGGCGGCGCGCTTCCTGATAAATGACGTCGAAGGCGAGCGTCGATTTCCCCGATCCGGATACGCCGGTGATGACGGTGAGCCGGTTGCGCGGAATTTCGAGGTCGAGGCCGCGGAGATTGTTTTCCGCCGCCTCCTTGATGATCAGGGAACGGGCCAAGTCGGCTCTTCCCCGCTCAGCCCTTGAGCTTCGGAAATTCCGTCACCCGGATCTTGGCGCAGCCGTAAGGGATGAGCGTCAGGTCTTCGACGGGCTCCTTCGACTCCGCCTCGCCCGGGGAGATCTCGCCCGCCCAGCCTTGGTTAAGCTTCCAGGTCGGGATCTTGCGCCCCTTCGCCCTCGCCGCAACCCCGGCGCCTTCGGCCGAGAATGGCCGCTCGCCGACGGGCCGTTCCTCGAAAACGATGTCCGCCGCGGGCTTCTTCTCGTCCACGATCAGCCCGTAGTTCCAGGGCGTCGCGGGGCGGACCTCGAAGTCGCCGTGGGGCAATTCCCGGTGCGGTTTGTCGGCATTGACCCGTGTCCAGGTCTCGCCCAGCTTGAGCGAATACACCAGCGGGCCACGCTCGACGGCGATCGATTCGTTGTACCGGCGGCTTGTCTTGACCGCCATGGGAAAGCGCAGGACGACTGCGTCGCCGTCCTTCCACTCCCGCTCCGTCCGGAAGAACGTACCCGCCCGGAGTCCCACTTCGCTGCCCCGCGGCGGCTTCATCGTCGCATCCCCCGCCCAGGCGGGCACGCGAAGGACGAGCGGGAATCGGACGGGCTTGTCCGTTTTGACGGTGATCGTCAGCGTTTCGCGGAAGGGATAGTCGGTCGCGCACGCGACGCGTACCGGCGTCCCGCGCACGTCGAACGCGGCCGTCGAGGGGGCGTAGGCCACGGCCGCGATGCCCTCGTCGGCGGTCTTCATCCAGAGGTGGGCCGCGAACTTCGGCCAGCCCTGGTGCATGTTGGCCGTGCAGCAGCCGAAGTTCGGCTCGAGGCCGAAGAGGTTCGACTCCGGCCCGTTCGTCGTCCACATGTGGTCGGGATTGATCGTGCACTGGACCTGGTTCACCTGCTGGTCATACTGGTGCGACCACATGTCGGGGGCGAACGCCGCGGGCAGGGCGTTGAAGGCCACGCGCTCGAGGCGGTCGCCGTAGGCCGGCTCGCCGGTGAGCGCGAGGAGGTGCTCGAGCGAATACATGAACTCGACGACGGCGCAGAGCTCCGTGCCCTGGATCGGGTTCTTCCCGGCCAGACATTCGTCGCCGGTGAACATCCCCGTCACCTGGCCGTGGTGCTGGTCAAGGACCTCGAGGATTTTTGCGGGGAACGCGCGCTCGTCGTCCCGGCGGGTGAGCCGCCAGGTGAGGGCATAGGCCTTGGGGACCAGGCCCGTGTTGACGACGTGCTTGTCCCATTTCCACAGGCCGCGGCGCGGCGTGGGGACGGTCACGTCCTCGCCGCCGTAGAACGTCCGGTAGTCGAAACCCTGGGCCTGGAGCTTGCGGGCCAGGTCGAGGAGCCAGGGCGCGCCCGTTTTTTCGTAGGCGTAGTAAACCGCGATCAAGCCCTCGAACCAACGGAATTTGCCCCACCCGAAGAGCGGAGTGCGGTCGAGCGCGGCGAGGACGGCCTTGAGATTGCGGACGACGGCCTCGAGCACCCGGGCATCGCCCGTCGCCTCGTGGTATTGGACGAGCATCTTGTTCGCGAGGAGGATGGCCCAGAGGTCGTACGGCTTCGCGGAGGCGTCGATCGGGTACGGCGCGTACCACCCGTCGGGCCGCTGGCTCTTGACGATGTGGTCGATGTAGTGCCCGATCCGGGCCTGGAGGGGCTTGTCGGCGAGGATCCAGGCCAGCGGGATGGCGCCGTCGAGCCAATAAGGCGCGCGCTCCCAGCCTTCAGCCGGTCCGCCGAACCACTGGCTTTGGCCGACGTCGGGCCAGAATTCATCGAGGTGGCCCGTCAGCCCGTCGGCCTGCTGGCGCAGCTGCCGGAGGAGCCAGCCTTCGGGCCGGATCGAACCAACAGGGAGCGGGCGGAAAGCCGGATCGGCGAGACCGGGGGGAGGGGCCTGCAGGCGCGGTTTGGGCGCGGATGAATCCTCGCGTTTGGGTGAAGGCGCCGATTTAGCCGCGGAGGGCGCGGCCATGACGGCGGCGCCGGCGGCGATGCCGGTCAAGAAGGCGCGGCGGTTGATGAGCGACGGCATTTCAGACCTCCTTGGCTCGGGAGAATGAGGGTTCATTCTGGCATAGGCGCGGGGGAGAAGGCAATCAATCTTCGAGCGGGGTAAAAGCGACGTGCTTGATCGCTTCCCGCTTCCAGGTATAAGTGATATGGACCAGGCCGTCGGCCGACTGGATCACGGCCGGATAAGAGTATTCGCCCGGCGCGTCCTCGAGCGTCCGGACCATGGTCCAGGTGCGGCCGTCCTTGGAGAGAGCGACGTTGAGCGGAGTGCGTGCATTTTCGGAATCGTTGTAGACGAGGAGTTGGCGCCCGTCCCGAAGGGTCACGGCATCGATACCGGAGTTGGGATTCCGGAGCGAGGTGAGAGCGAAGCCGCTCCACGTCCGGCCGCCGTCGGTAGACCAGGCTTCCCAGATGCGGCCTTGGCGGCTCCGGCCGAGCGCCTGGAGCTTCCCGCCCGTATGAATCAGGAGGCTGGGCTGGATCGCGCCGATCGTCCGGCCGTCGTTGAGCGCCTCGGTCCGGGACCAGGTCCGGCCCAGATCGGGCGTCCGTTCGAAATGGACGCGCCAGCCTTGGTCTTCCGAGCTCGAGCCGCAGAGCAGGGTTCCGTCGCCGAGCTGGATCGGCTTGTTCTTGATGGGGCCCAGGATCCCGGGGGGCAGGCGGCGCGGGGCCGACCACGACTTGCCGCCGTCGCCGCTCGTCGCCATCATGTCCCACCAATCGCTCGGGCTAAGCCCGACCTTATAGAAAAGGAGGAGGGGGCCGCCGCGAGGCTGGAAGAGGATGGGATTCCAACACGGCAATCGGGGTGGAAGCGCAGTGCTTTGCCCGGGAGGGAGAGGTTGCATCCCGTTGGCGACTTCGACCGGCGCCGTCCAGCGTCCCTGGATGCGCCGCGAAAGCCAGATCCCCACGTCCTGGCCCCCCTCGCGGCTCCCGCCGAACCAGGCGGCGGCGAGCGCCCCGTCCGGGAGTTCAACGATCGTCGAGGCATGGCATTGGGGCGTGGGGCGATGGTCCGGACTGAAGATAAACTCAGACACGGGATTCGCGGGTCGCGGGCCCGGTTTCTGGGAAGTGGTGGGAGCGGCGGCGAGGGCTCGGTTTTGGGCGTGGCCGATTTCGGCCATGAAGAACAGGGCGACCAAAGAGATCAGGAGGATCAGGATGAACAGGGGAAGGGCGGCCCGGATTATGGGAGAATAAGGCGGCTTTGGCCGAAGCGTCACCCGATCAGATTACCACCTCGGTCCCGCAAAGGTCAACGAGCGGCGCTATGCCCCTCCGGTCTTGACCCGGGGCGCCCGTCGGAAGGGGGCTTCCCCTCCGAGTTGACTCCGCCTCCGGGACCGCGTCCCGACAGCCCCGCCTCCCGCCCGGCCCCTTTACAAGAAATAAGGGATGGAGTATATTTATATTTTATCTTTATTTCCATTCCCAGCAGGAGGCCACATGAAAGGCGACAAGAAACTAATCGAGGCCCTGAACTCTCTCCTGGCGGACGAGCTGACAGCCATCAGCCAGTACATGGTCCACTCCGAGATGTGCGACAATTGGGGCTACGGTAAGCTCCACAAGTCCATCGAGAAACGGGCCGTCGACGAGATGAAGCACGCTGAGACGCTCATCGGCCGGATCCTCTTCCTCGAGGGTCTGCCCATCGTCAGCGAGCTGAAGAAAATGCACATCGGGGCCGAAATCCCAAAGATGATGGCCAACGACCACGAAAAGGAATTGGACGCGGTCAAGTCCTACAACGCCGCCATCAAGCTCGCCGGAGAGGTCAAGGATTTCGCCACCCGCGAGATGCTCGAATCCATCCTCAAGGACGAGGACGGCCACGTCGACGGCATCGAGATGAACATCGACCAGATCGGCCAGATGGGCCTGGCGGTCTATCTGACGACCCAGGTCTGATCGCCGGCCGCATTTTATTCCGCCCGAACCATCCCCCCGCCTCCATGAATCGAGGCGGGGGGATTTTTTTCCCCCTCCTGCGGGTCCCGCCTCCTGCCGCCGGCGCCCTCTTCGCCCGCAAAAGCAGGAATCCGTTGCAAATTCCACAGGACTTATTTAAAATATCGGATTCCTAGGGCGAAAGTCCGGATCGCAGAATAGGGAGACATGGCCCGGCCTTGAAAAATTACTGGTATTTCTTTTTGTTTTTCATCGTGTCGATCGTCTTTTCGATCGCCCTCCTCGTGTTCATCTCCTTCATCCGGTACCGCCGGAGGCCCGAAGGCGGGAAATACGAGCCGTACGAGTGCGGCATCGAACCCGAGACGCCGTCCGCCCACGAATCCTACTCCATCCGCTTCTATCTCCTGGCGCTCGTTTTCATCGTATTCGAGGTCGAAACGTTCTTCCTTTTCCCCTGGGCCGTCGTCCACGACAAGCTGAAGATCTTCGGCTTCATCGAAGTCGTGATCTTCCTCGGGATCCTGGCCTTGGGCTATGTCTATGCCTGGAAGTCCAAGGCGCTCGATTTCGGGAGGGGCCGTGAGTAAGCCGCCCGCCGAGCATTATCCCTTTCTTCTGACCAGGCTCGACCGGTTCATCACCTGGGCGCAGAAGAACTCGCTCTGGCCGCTCGGCTCGGGCCTCGCCTGCTGCGCCATCGAGATGATCGCCACGGCCGCGGCCCGCTTCGACATCGCCCGCTTCGGAATGGAGCTCTTCCGGGCTTCGCCGCGCCAAGCGGACCTCTTCATCGTCGCCGGGACGGTGACCACCAAAATGGCGCCGAGCATCCGCCTCCTCTACGAGCAGATGCCCGATCCGAAGTGGGTCCTGGCCATGGGCAACTGCGCGGTCTGCGGCGGACCGTTCCCGACCTACTCCGTCGTCCAGGGTGTGGATAAGATCATCCCGGTCGACGTCTATGTCGCCGGGTGCCCCCCAACGCCAGAGGGCCTGCTCCACGGCCTGATCACCCTCCAGGAAAAAATCGCCAAGTCGCACCCCACGAAAGTGATGTTCAAGCCCAATGCCCGACGGACTGAATGAATTCCCGGCCCTGAGCGCGGTCCACGACGCCTTGGCAGCGCGTTTCGGGAGCGCGATTCTCGAAAGCACGTTCGTCCAAAAAGAGCTGTCCGTCCGCATCAAGACGGAAAGCATTCTCCCGGTCGTGACGGTCCTCAAGTCCGAACAGGGTTGCAACGCTCTGAGCGACATGATCGGGCTCGACCACCCCGGGACCCCGGCCGAGGGGCGGACGCGGTTCTCCATCCTCTATCAGCTGTATAAATATCCGGCTCATCTCCGCCTCCGTCTCGTCGTCGATGTCCCCGAAAGCGGGGAGGTGGATTCCGTCGTCTCCGTCCACAAATCCGCCGACTGGGCGGAGCGCGAGATCTTCGACATGTTCGGGCTCCGGTTCGCCGGCCATCCCGACCTGCGGCGCATCTACCTCGAGCCCGAGTTCGAGGGCCATCCGCTCCGCAAGGACTTCCCCCTCCAAGGAAAGCCGTAGTGTCGTTCAAAGACCTCGAACTCAACATGGGGCCGCAGCACCCCTCGACGCACGGCGTCCTGCGCCTGAAGGTCACGATCGACAACGAGGTCATCGTCCGGATCGAGCCCGTCGTCGGCTACCTCCACCGCGGCATGGAGAAGCTCTGGGAGAGCCTCACGTATCCTCAGATCCTCCCCTTGACCGACCGGCTGGACTACATCGCCGCCGTGTCCAACAACCTGGCCTATGTCCTGGCCGTCGAGAAGCTGGCCGGCATCGAAGTCCCGAAGAGGGCCCAGTACATCCGGGTCATTCTGTCCGAGCTCATGCGGATCTCGTCTCACCTGGCCTGGGTCGGCTTCCAGGCGAACGACATCGGGGCGATCACCGTCCTCCTCTATGGCTTCGAATACCGGGAGGACTTCCTCGATATCTTCGAGACCTACTCCGGCGGCCGGCTGACGATCAACGGCCTGCGGATCGGGGGGGTGCCCTTCGACCTCGACGGCGGACTGATCGGCCGCATCTGGAAGACCCTCGCCCGGCTTCCGAAACGGCTTCACGAGGTCGAGATGCTGCTCAACGAGAACCGGATCTGGAAGCACCGCACCCAGGGCGTGGGCTGTCTGTCCGCCGAGGAAGCGATCGAACACGGCCTCACCGGGCCCTGCCTCCGGGCCTGCGGCGTTCCCTGGGACATCCGGAAGGACATCCCCTATTCCTCCTACGAGGATTTCGAGTTCGACGTCCCCCTCTCCGACCAGGGCGACGTCTACGGTCGGTATCTCGTGCGCATGCAGGAAATCCGGCAGAGCGTGCGCATCATCGAGCAGGCGCTCGACCGGCTCCCGGTCGGCGACCATATCGCCAAGGTCCCGAAGATCCTCAGGATTCCGGCCGGCGAGGTCTTCCATTCGATCGAGGCGCCCAAAGGCGAGCTCGGCTTCTACATCCGGAGCAACGGGACGGACAAACCGGAGCGGGTGAAGATGAAATCCCCGTCGTTCATCAACCTCCAGTCGCTGCCGTCCATGTGCCGGGGAGGGATCTTTTCGGACGTCGTGAGCATCCTGGGATCGCTCGACATCGTGCTCGGGGAGATCGACAAATGACGCCCCCCGCGCCCTTCATTTTCGAATTCCTCATTCCCCTGGGGAAGATCATCGCCGTCATCCTGTATCCGATGGTCATGGTCATCATCATGATCTGGCTCGAGCGCCGGGTGGTGGCCCTCATCCAGGGCCGCCTCGGCCCCAACCGGGTCGGGTTCCAGGGCCTCCTCCAGCCGATCGCCGACGCGGTCAAGGTGTTCTTCAAGGAGGACATCATCCAGCGGAACGCGGACAAGCTCCTGTTCAACATCGCGCCCGTGCTGGTCATGTTCTCCTCGCTCCTGGCGTTCTGCTTCGTGCCCCTCGGCGAGCCGATCCGGATCGGGTCCTACGAGCTGACGCTCTGGATCGCCCAGAGTCCGGTCGGCCTGCTGTTCGTCCTGGGGATGTCGGCCATCTCGGTCTTCGGGGTGATCTTCGGCGGATGGGCTTCGAACTCGAAGTATCCGCTCATGGGCGCCCTGCGGTCGGTCATCCAGGTCCTGATCTACGAGATCCCGATCGGCCTGACCGTCCTGACCGTGGTCGTCCTGGCCCGCTCGATCGACCTGGTCGAGATCGTCCGCGCCCAGCAGGCGGGGAAGGTCTGGTACGGGTTCCTGATGCCGGTCTCGGCCATGGTCTTCTGGATCTCGGGCATCGCCGAGACCAACCGTGCGCCGTTTGACCTGCCTGAAGCCGAGTCCGAGCTCGTGGCCGGCTACCACACCGAATATTCCGGCTTGAAGTTCGCCTTCTTCTACATCTCCGAATACGCCCACATGGTCCTGGTTTCCTCGCTCGTCGTCCTCCTCTTTTTCGGAGGGTGGCTTCCCCCCTTCGCGAACGTCGCCGCCCTGTCCTTCCTCCACAAGGTCCCGGGGTTCGTCTGGTACCTGATCAAGATCATGTTCTTCCTCTTCCTCTATGTCTGGATCCGGGGGACGCTCCCGCGCTACCGGTTCGACGAGCTGATCAAGCTGGCCTGGAAGTGGCTCATCCCGCTCTCCCTGGTCAATTTCCTGGTTGTCGTCCTGCTGAAGCTCCTCCTATGAAAAAGCTCATCCGGTTCTTCAAGGCGTTCTTCCTGGTCGACATCGCCGTCGGCCTGGGCGTGACGCTCAAGCGCTACTTCCGCCGGAAGATCACCATCTCCTATCCCGAAAAGCAGCAGGTCCTGCCCGAGCGCTTTAAGGGCATGATCCGGCTCTACAAGGACGAGGCGGGCGTCCCGCTCTGCATCGCCTGCAAGGCCTGCCAGCGGGCCTGCCCCTCGAACTGCTTCGACATCGAGGGCGAGCGCAACCCCGAAACGAAGAAGCTGCATCCCGTGAAGTTCGACTGGAAGCTCGACCGCTGCAGCTTCTGCTCGCTCTGCGTCGAGGCCTGCCCGACCGACGCCATCCGCTTCTCCAAGGAGTTCCGGATGTCCACGGTCTGCAAGCCCGCCCTCCGGTTCACGCTCCCGGAGATGTATCTCGAAGGCGACGACCTCCAGCGCCGCCTGAAGGGGGGACCCGGCGCATGATCAACGTCCTCATTTTTTATTTCTTCGCCGCCCTGGCGCTCGTCTCGGCGATCCTGGTCATCGTCCAGAAGAACGCCATGCGCAGCGTTCTCTACCTCGCCTTCACCGTCCTCTCCACGGCCGGCATCTTCCTCAGCCTCCAGGCCGAGTACCTGGCCGCGATCCAGGTGCTGGTCTACGGAGGCGGGATCGTCGTCCTCTACATCTTCGTCATCATCATCGTCAACCTCCAGGAGATCAAGGCCGAGCGGCGGAAGATGTTCCCGAAGCTGTTCATCTTCACCCTGCCGGCCGTCCTCCTCATCCAGATCGTGAACGTCCTCTTCACCAACCGGTCGACTCCGCCCGCCGGGACGGAGACCGGCCTGGACTTCCGGACCATGGCCGAGATGCTCTTCACGAATTACCTCGTCCCTTTCGAGCTCGCCTCGGTCCTGCTCCTGGCCGTGCTCATCGGGGCGGTCATCATCGCCCGGAGGAGGCTCGTGAATGATCCCGATTAACGCCGTCTACGGGCTGGGCCTTCTGCTGTTCTTTATTGGCCTGTTCGGAGTGCTCTTCCGGAAGAACCTGGTCATCATGCTC
>JADGNV010000158.1 GCA_017883285.1 Candidatus Aminicenantota bacterium
CCTTCCGGAAGGTGAATTGGGCCGACGTTTACCGATTCGGCGTCCGCATCTCCCTGCCGGCGCTGCTCCTGGTCCTGGCTCTGACCCCCCTCCACATCCTCACCCGGGCTCTTCGCTGGAAGTACCTCCTGATCCGCGAGAAACGGGGCATGAAGTTCGGGAATCTCCTGTCCGCGATCGCGGTCGGTTGCGCGGTTTCCTACGTCCTGCCGGGGCGGGTGGGGGAGATCGTCCGTCCGCTCTACCTGGCCCGCAAGGAGAACGTCCGGGCAGGGTTCGTCATCGGCACGGTGGTCGTCGAGCGGATCTTCGACATCATCACCATGTGCGCCCTGCTCGGGATTTTCCTGCTGGCCCGGCCCTTGGTCGCCGCGGATTTCCTGATCAAGCCCGAGGCGGCGAAGATCCTGAACCTGTGGGGCCTCATCGGGGTGGCCTCCTCGGTCGTCCTCATGACCCTCTGCCTGCTGTTCTACTTCTTCCGGGAAAAGGCGGTGGGCCTCGCCTCCCGGGTCCTGAAGCCCTTCCTCCCGGCCCGGTTCCTGGAGAAGGTTCGGACGCTCCTCCACGAGTTCATCGACGGCCTGAAATTCTTCCATTCGCTCGGGATCATGCTGATCTATATCGGCTTGTCGTTTGTCGTTTGGCTGGGCATCATCCTCGTCTACTGGGTGTTTTTCCGGGCGTACGGGCTTTCGATCCCCTACGTCCTCTTGATCCCCTACGTCTTCGTCACGGGCGTCGGGGCGTCCATCCCTACGCCGGGCATGGTCGGGGGGTTCCACTATTTCAGCATCCTGGGGCTGACCACCCTGTTCGGGATGGAGGCCAACCAGGCGGCCGGCCTGACCATCGTCGTCCACGCCCTGCAGCTTGTGGTGACTTGCCTCCTCGGTTATGCTATATTGTGGAAAGAGGGGTTGAGCGTGTTCCAGCTGAGAAAATTCGGGGAGACGATAAAGCCATGAGATGCCCGTTCTGCGGCCATCTGGAGAGCAAGGTCATCGACTCCCGGGAGAGCAAGAAGGGCCTTTCCATCCGGCGCCGCCGGGAATGCCTGAGTTGCGAGCGCCGTTTCACGACCTACGAGAAGATCGAAGAAATCCCCTATATGATCGTCAAGAAAGACGGCACCCGGCAGCTGTTTGACCGCCAGAAGCTCCTGAAGGGCATGCTCAAGGCCTGCGAAAAGCGGCCGATCGCCGTCAACCGCCTGGAGGAAATCGTCGAGGAGATCGAGAGCCGGTTCCAGGAGCGGCCGGACAAGGAAATCAAGGCCTCCGAAATCGGCCAGCTGGTCATGGACCGCCTCAAGGACCTCGACAAGGTGGCCTACGTCCGGTTCGCCTCGGTCTACCGGGAGTTCCGCGATGTCCTGGAATTCAAGCACGAACTCGAAGACCTCCTGAAAGAAAAATAGGGCGGATGTCTCCGTCCCCCGCCCCGGCATTTGACAAAATACCGTTCCGGCATTAAATACTATAGTCCCCAAACGGACACCCGTCGGGGACGAAGGAGCAAACGACGGTGATCAAACGCATCCGCCCCGTCATCCGGGTGGCCCGGAACGAAGGCGAAGTCCGCCGCCACATGCGGCTGGCGCTCTCTGTGCGGCCCGAGGAATTCGAGCTGCGCGGGGGGTGGATCCCCGTGGTCGACGTCTACGAAACCGGGACCGACCTCATCGTGGAGACCGAACTCCCGGGATTGACGGCGCGGGACATGGTGGTCTCCCTGTCGGCGAGCCGGATCGAGATCAAGGGCGTTAAGAAGGTGGCCGCAGTCTCGGCTTCCCCGCGCTATCTCCGCCTGGAGCGCGAATATGGCGCGTTCCAGCGGTCCGTGGCCTTGCCCTGCGCGGTCGTCCCCGACAAGGCCCGGGCGGTTCTCGAGAACGGCGTCCTGAGCGTTATCATCCGGAAGATGCGGGGCACCCGCGACCGGGACATCGTCGTGAAGATCCAGAAGACCGAAGAGCGATCCGGAGGACATGATGGCTGAAAAAGATGCCAAGAGCCCCGACGCGATCGAGGAATTGATCGAGGAGAAGGGCCCGAAGCTGAACATCCCCGAGAAGCTGCCTGTCCTTCTGCTCCGGGACATCGTCGTGTTCCCGTTCATGATCGTGCCCCTGTTCGTGGGGCGCGACAAATCCAAGACGGCGATCGACGTCGCCCTATCTTCCCACAGGATGATCCTCCTCCTGACCCAAAAGGACATGGAGACCGAGGACCCAAAGCGGGAGGAAGTCTACGACATGGGCACGGTCGCCCTGATCATGCGTATGCTCAAGCTGCCGGACGGCCGGATCCGCATCCTGGCCCAGGGCTTGAACCGGGCCAGGATCGAGAGCTACGAGGAGGAGAACGGACACATGGTCGCCCGGGTCTCCATGATCACCGAGGCCGAGGCCGCCGAAAAGACGCTCGAAGGTGAGGCCCTGGTCCGGAACGTCCGCACCGGTTTGGAGAAGGCCACCTCGCTCGGCAAGGGCATCCCGCCCGAGGTGCTGATCATCGCGGCCAACGTCGAAGAGCCGGGCCGCCTGGCTGATCTGACCGCGGCCAACCTCGAACTCAAGGTTCCCGAAGCCCAGGCCATCCTGGAGATCACCGATCCGGTCCAGCGCCTGAAGAAGGTCCACGAGCTCCTGGCCAAAGAGCTCGAGATCCTCGACGTCCAGTCGCGCATTTCGACCGAGGCCAAGGGGGAGATGGACAAACTGCAGCGGCAGTATTTCCTCCGCCAGCAGATGAAGGCCATTCAGAAGGAGCTCGGCGAGGGCAACGAGCTCCAGGAAGAACTCAAGGTCTATCAGGACAAACTCAAGGAGCTCAAGGTGACCGACGAGGTCCGCGAGGAGCTCGACAAGCAGATCAGCCGCCTGGCCCAGATGCACCCGGAATCGGCCGAAACCTCGGTCGTCCGCAACTACCTGGATTGGATGTTCTCCCTGCCCTGGGACAAGGGCACGGTCGACAACCTCGACCTGAAGAAGGCCAAGTCGATCCTCGACAACGATCACTACGGCCTGGAGAAGGTCAAAGAGCGAATCCTCGAATACCTGGCCGTCCGGTCGCTCTCGAAGAAGATCAAGGGCCCGATCCTCTGTTTCGTCGGGCCGCCCGGCGTGGGCAAGACTTCGCTCGGCCGGTCGATCGCCCGGGCCCTCGGCCGGGAGTTTATCCGCATTTCCCTGGGCGGGGTCCGCGACGAAGCGGAAATCCGGGGCCACCGCCGGACCTATGTCGGCGCCCTCCCCGGCCGCATCATCCAGGGACTGCGGCGGGCCGGTTCGAACAACCCCGTCTTCATGATGGACGAGGTGGACAAGATCGGCGCCGATTTCCGGGGCGACCCGTCTTCGGCGCTTCTCGAGGTCCTCGACCCCGAACAGAACTATTCGTTCCGGGACCATTACCTGGCCGTCCCCTTCGACCTGTCCAAGGTCATGTTCATCACGACCGCCAACCTCCTTGACCCCATCCAGCCGGCGTTTCGCGACCGGATGGAGGTCATCCGGCTGCCGGGCTACACCGAGGAGGAGAAGCTCCAGATCGCCGTCCGGCACCTGGTCCCGAAGCAGGTCCAGGAGAACGCCCTGTCGCCCAAGCTCATCGAGTTCTCGACGGGGGCGATCAAGCGGATCATATCGGGCTATACCCGCGAGGCGGGTGTGCGGAACCTGGAGCGCGAGATCGCCTCGGTATGCCGAAAGATCGCCCGCAAGGTGGCCGAAGGCAAGCGCAAGCTCCACCGGATCACGTCCCAGAACATCGAGACCATGCTCGGGCCGCCCAAGATCTTCAAAGACCAGGTCCAGAAAAAGGACCAGGTCGGCGTCGCGACGGGCGTAGCCTGGACCGCGGCCGGCGGGGAAATCCTGTTCGTCGAAGCGACGAAAATGCCGGGGAAGGGGGGGCTGTCCCTGACCGGGTCGCTGGGCGACGTCATGAAGGAGAGCGCCCAAGCCGCGGTGAGCTACGCCCGGGCCCACGCCAAGGATCTCGGCATCGACGCCAAGATGTTCAGCCGGAACGATTTCCACATCCACATTCCCGAGGGCGCGATCCCCAAGGACGGCCCGTCGGCCGGGATCACGATGGCCACCGCCCTGATCTCGGTCTGCACCAACCGGAAGATCCGCTGGGACGTGGCCATGACCGGGGAAATCACCCTCCGGGGCAATGTCCTGCCGATCGGCGGCGTGAAGGAGAAGGTGCTGGCCGCCCAGCGGGCGGGCGTGACGCAGATGATCCTGCCCGCGGCCAACAAGAAGGACCTCATCGACATTCCCAAGGTCGTGGCCAAGGAGATGGAGTTTCTTTTTGTGGACGAGATCAACCAGGTGTTCGCGATCGCGATGAAGAAGAGGTAGGACGCGCCCGGGCGGGCCGAAGGCTCGTCCCTTGACTTATTTGAACAGGAACGAGCCCACGAAGGCGAATTCGGACGGGCCCGTCTGGAAGACTCTGTCCTTCTCCCCGTCCCACTCCACGAGCACGGTGCCCATGCTCGTCTTGACCCGCAGCTTCCGCTCGGTCTGGTTCTTGAGGATGGCCGCCACGGCCGCGCCGCATGAGCCGCTGCCGGAGGAGAGGGTCTCGCCGACGCCCCGCTCCCAGAACAGGACCTCGATCTCCTCCCGGCTCAGGACCCGGACGAACTCGACGTTCGTCCGGTTGGGGAAGAACGGGTGGGACTCGATCTCGCGGCCCGCCTGGCGCCACTCGATCCGGGCGGGGAACCGGTCCACGAATACGGCGCAGTGGGGATTGCCCATGGAGACGAGCGTCACCGGATAGACTTTGTTGTTGATCATGAGGGGATAGTCGATGATTCGGTCGTGGACCGCCCCGTCGTCGAACGGGATCTCCCGCGACGAGAGGCGGGGGACGCCCATCTCGATCTTGATCAGGAACAGGCTTTCCCGGCGCTCGATGAGGGCGCACTCGCGGTCGCCCGCGGGCGTCGAGAAGAGCACGCGCGGGGCGTCCACTTTCTGCTGGGAGAAGAGGTAGGCCGCGGCGCAGCGCAGGCCGTTGCCTGAGATCTCGGCCTCGGAGCCGTCGGCGTTGAAGATCCGGAAGCGGACCAGCCCCCGGGCCCGGTCTATGATCGAGATCAGGAGCATGCCGTCGGCGCCGACACCGGTATGGCGGTCGCAGATCTTGCGGGCCAGGTCCTCGAAGCCCTCGATTTCGGCGACCTCATCCTGATCGACGATCAGGAAATCGTTGCCCAGCGAGTGGAATTTAGTGAATTTCATTCAGGGGATCCTGATGGTGACGATCGAGTCCTGCGCCTGGCCGTCGGCCTCGCGCCGGATGAGCAGGAGGAGGGCGTCGCCCGATTTCTTCTTGCCGACCACGGCGTTCCACTCGTCCTCGGTGGCGACCTTCTGGCGGTTGACTTCGAGGATGATGTCGCCCGGCTGCAGGCCCTTCCGGGCGGCGTCGCTCGAGGAATCGACTTCGGTGATGAGCAGGCCCGTCGTTGTCCGGATGCCGTAGCGGCGGGCGATGTTGGGCGTGAGGGCCGTCACCTGGATCCCGACGTCACTGCCGGGCCCAGCCGCAGTCGCTTTCTGACGCGTGTCTTCCAATTCGGCCACCGTGACGCTTACAGTCTTCTCCTTGCCGTCGCGGATGAGCTTGAGGGTGACGATCGCCCCGGGCTGGATATCGGCGATCTTCATCCGGAGGTCGTTGTTGTTTTCGACGGGCTGGCCGTTGACTTCGGTCACGAAGTCATACTGCTTCAGCCCGGCCTTTTCGGCGGGCGCGCCCGCTTCGACCGAGTTGATCAGGGCGCCCTTCCGGGAGGGGAGGTTCAGGAGCTTGCGGGTGTCCTCGTCGACAGGCTGGCCGTTCAGGACGGAAACGCCGATCTTGCCCCGGACGACCCGGCCTTTCTCCTTGAGCTGGGTGACGACTTTCTTGGCCATGTTCGAGGGAATGGCGAACCCGATGCCGATATTGCCGCCCGACGGGGTCAGGATGTTGCTGTTGATGCCGATGACCTCGCCCCGCATGTTGACCAGCGGGCCGCCGGAGTTGCCCCGGTTGATGGCCGCGTCCGTCTGGATGAAGTCTTCGTAGGTCTGGACCTCGCCGCCCAGGCCGAGCTGGCGGCCCTTGGCGCTGACGATGCCGGCCGTCACGGTGTGCTCCATGCCGAGCGGATTGCCGATCGCGAGGACCCATTCGCCCACTTTGACCTGGGAGGAATCGCCCAGCTCAGCGTAAGCCATGGCCTTGGTCTCGACTTTGATCAAGGCCACATCGGACCTGGGATCGGTGCCGATGATCTTGGCCTGGAACTCGTCGCCCTGGACGGTGAAGACCTTGACCTTCTGGCCGTTTTCGACGATGTGGTTGTTGGTGATGATATAGCCGTCGGCGCTTATGAAAAAGCCCGTCCCCTGGACGGTGACCTTCTGCGACGGGGGCTTCTGGCGCGGGCTGCTGGGATTGCCGAAGAACCGGTCCCAGAAATCGTCGCCCGGTCCGCCGTCGAAGCCCTGTATGCCCTGGCGTTCGACCTTGTCGCATTCGATCTTGACCACCGCCGGGCCGACCTTGTCCGAGACTTTGACGAAGTCGAGGTCGGGCTTGACCTGGGGGACATCCGCGTAGAGGCCGGAGCCCAAGGGGGCTTGGGGATTATCGAGAAAGCTCCGCTGGGGGGCCTTCTTCTCGGGGAGATAGACGAACACGTATCCGGCCAGCAGAATGCCGAGCAGGAAACTGGCCAGCGATATCCAGACAACCTTTTTCATATCAAGACCTCCGATGCGACTTTTCGTAGCGTTTTATACTGTTGAAATCGAATAAATAACTTAGCATAAACGCCGACTTATTTCAAACGCCGGGGGGCCGAAATCGTTGCAGGGCAGCCCCCGAATCTTCCTTTTTCCGGGGGCGGGCCTCCGGGGTCGGTTGATTTTTGAGGGACTTCGGACTAACATCGGACCCATGCGCGGCCCGGGTGTTTTGATCGTCATCGAAGGCATCGACGGGGCGGGGAAGTCCACCCAGGCCAAGGGCCTCGTCCGGAGGCTCCGGGCCCGCGGATTCGCGGCATCGTATTTCTGCGAGCCCTCCCGGGGCCGCTGGGGCCGGGAGATAAAGCGCCAGGCCAAAGTCGCCGGTTCGTTGACCCCCGAGCAAGAGCTCGATCTCTTCCTCAAGGACCGGCGGGACAACGTCGAGCGCAACCTGGCGCCCGCCCTGCGCCGGGGCGAGGTCGTGGTCCTCGACCGATATTATTTCAGCACGATCGCCTACCAGGGAGCGAAGGGGCTCGATCCGGGGAAGATCCGGCGGATGAACGAGAAATTCGCGCCCCGGCCCGATCTGGTGTTCATTCTGGACATCGGCCCGGACGCCGGATTGGCCCGGATCTCCGGGCGCAAGACCCAGGACGTCCTGTTCGAGCGGACCGGCTATCTCCGGAAGGTGCGGAAGATCTTTCGCTCGTTCCGCGGCCGGGCTTTCGTCCCGATCGACGCCCGCAGGGATCGCCGGGCCATCGCCGCCGAGATTCTCGAACGATCGCTGCGCGTCGTGAATTCCAGACTGGCTAATCAATAGGAGTTGAGAGCGCGGCTTCCGCCCCAGTCGCCTAAATCCATATAAGGAGGGGGGCTCCCGGGCGGGGGCTCCGAAAGTACGCCGATTTTCCCCGGCGAGGAAAATCGGCTCGTTCCCTCGGCTTGCTCCCGCGATCCGGCATCGCCGGATCGCGGTCCGTGCCCGCTGTGCCTCGGTATGCCTTTCTCCGCCCCACCGCCCTCGCGCCCCCAGCTCAAATAAAACGCAGGACTTTAGAAGATCCCCTATCTGGGCGAGGAGGGCGCGGTTCGAAAACCGATCTTCGGCCTAGCTTCCCTACGTGGGCGCGGCGCGAGCCCCGGTCGCTCGAAGCGGCGGGGACCCTTCGAAGATGGGTGAGACGCGAGAGCGACTGGGGCGGGAGCCGCGCAGAACCGCCCCTCCGAGCCCGTCCCCCGCCCGGGAGCCCCCGCTCCTTATTGGTTTCGAAGCGCGTTTTTGCTATATTGATGGTTCATGGCCGCGCCGAAGATCTTCAAGATACGGATCCTGAAAACGAACCGGAAGCGTCTGTTCAAAATCCTCTTGGCGGCTCTCCTTTTCGCGACCGCCCTCATCTTCGGCGGGCTGGCCGGGACGTACCTCGCCGTCCGGAAGACCGTCCCCGACTTCAGCGCCCTGGAGAAATACGAGCCCGCCATCCTGACCGCAATCTACGGCGACAACGGAAAGGTCTTGAAGGAGATCGGCCCGGAGAAGCGAATCGTCCTGACGTTCGAACAGATCCCGGACGTCCTAAAAAACGCGATCATCGCCACCGAGGACCCGCGCTTCTTCAAGCATAAGGGCGTCGACGTCCAAGGGATCCTCCGGGCCGTGAAGGAAAACGTCCTCAACGTCTTCAGCAGCCGGAAGCCCGAGGGCGGGAGCACGATCACCCAACAGCTGGCCCGGAATCTCTTCCTCCACCCCCTGCAGACGATCCAACGGAAGCTCGTCGAGGGGTATTTGGCCATCCAGATCGAGAAAAAATACACGAAGCAGAAGATCTTCGAGATGTACTGCAACCAGTTCGAGTTCGGGAACGGGGCCTTCGGGATCGAGGCCGCGGCGCACTTGTTCTTCGGCAAGGGGGTCGCCGAACTGAGCCTGGACGAGGCCGCCCTGATCGCCGGCATCTTCCGCGGCCCGACCCGGTATTCGCCCTACAAGAATCCGGCCCTGGTCGTCGACCGGCGCAACCATGTCCTCAACCGGATGGTCGCCGAGGGATTCATCCCGGCGGCCCAGGCCGAGGAGGCCAAGAAGAAGCCCCTCGCCGTCCTCCCCCTGAGCCGGGATGGCTCGGAGTTCGGGGCGTACTTCTTCGAGGAGGTGAGGAAGCACATCGTCGACACATACGGGGAGGACGTCCTCTACCGGGGCGGCCTCAAGGTCGATACCACCCTGAACGCCGATTATCAGAAATTCGCCGAGGCCGGCCTGACAAAGGCTCTCCGTGAGCTCGATAGGCGGCACGGCTGGCGCATGGACCGGCCCAACCTGCTCCAGGACAAGACCTTCCAGCAGAAAAAAGAAAAGCTCGAAACGTACTGGCTGCGATCCTGGACGACGTCCCGGGTAGAGAAGGACGACCTCCTGGACGCCATCGTCCTGTCCGTGACCAAGAAGGAGGCGCAGGTCCGCGTCAAGGGATTCCTCGGTAAGATGACGAACGCCGACATCGATTGGGCGTTCAACGATTACCGGGACAGAACCAAAAACCTCGACCGCTTGATCAAGACGGGGGACATCGTCCTCGTCCGGATCAGGGGCAAGAACGAGGACAAGAAGGAAGTCCAGGTCTCCCTCGATCAGGAACCCAAGGTCGATGGCGCATTCCTGGCCATCGATCCGCGGACGGGCATGATCAAGGCCATGGTCGGCGGGTATTCGTTCCAGCGCAGCCAGCTCAATCGGGCGACGCAGACGTTCCGCCAGGCGGGCTCGGCCATCAAGCCCTTGCTCTATACGGCCGCCCTGGAGAACGGGTTCAACGCCTCCAGCCGGATCTCCGACCAGCCGACCGACTTCGCGGACAAGTGGCAGAAGACCACCTGGTCGCCCCGCAACTACGACCGCAGATACAAGGGGATGGTCACGTTCCGGACAGGCCTCGAGGAGTCGCGGAACGTCGTCACGGCCAATATCCTGGACCGGATCTCGCCCCAGGTCGGCGTGGACTATTGCAAGAAATTCGGGATCACCTCGACTCTGTACCCCTATCTGTCCCTCTCCCTGGGGACCTTCGAGGTCAGCCTCCTCGAAATGGTCTCGGCCTTCTCGACCTTCCCCAACAAGGGCGTCCGGATCAAGCCCTACTATATCAACCGGATCGAGGACCGCGACGGCAACATCCTCGAGGAGAATAAAATTGAGGCCGACGACGTCGTTTCCCCGCAGACCGCCTACCTGATGACCTATCTCCTCCAGGGCGTCGTCGAGCGGGGCACGGCGACCCTGGCCTCGACGCTCCTCAACGACAAGCCCCTGGCTGGCAAAACCGGCACGACCGACAACAACGCGGACGCCCGCTTCATCGGCTTCTCGCCCTCCCTCTGCGCCGGCGTCTGGATGGGCTACGACGACAACAAGCCCCTCGGCGGCAACGAGGAAACCGGCGCCGTGGCCGCCCTCCCGGCCTGGATCGATTTTTTCAAGGCCGTGATCGCCGATGAGAAGAAGAAGGCCGAGAAGGCGGGAACGGACGTGCCGCGCGAGGAGTTCGAGGTGCCGTCCGACATCGTCTTCGTCCCGATCGACCGCCTGACCGGCCTGCTGGCCGCGCCGTTCTGCAAGTGGCGCTTCATGGAGGCCTTCCTCATGGGGACGGAGCCCATGCGGTATTGTTCGTATGAAGACCACATGCTGACTTACAATTACGCGACGGGCGGGAAAATCAAGGACGAACCGTAGGAACGGTGATCGGGGACGGCCGCGCGGCCGTCCCCTAATTCATGAAAGAAGAAGCCTAACCCAATCTCTCACTTCTTGCGGACGCCGCCCCCGCTCGAGGAGCTCCCCGATGAAGACCGCGCCGGCGATGAGGACCTCGAAGACGAGGATGACGAGGAAGACCCGGAGGATGAGGAGGAAATCCGGGGCATCGATCGGGGGACCGACACCGAACCCGAGCCGCTCGAGCCCGATCCCCGGATCACGGTGCCGCGGGACACTGTCGATCCGCCGCTTCCCGCGATGGACCGGTACAGCCGGTCGAGGACCGAGCCCGAATCCGTCCGGGCGCCGCTCCGGCTGACCGAGCCCTGCGGATTCGTCATCCGCGAAGGATATCCGAGGACGTCGCTCCGGCCCGTGCTGCCGGCGATCGCGTCGCCGCCCTCCCCGATCTTTTTCAGGATCCGGCGCTCGGGGGGAGGCGAGGATTTCGCCGGTGGAGCGGATTCGCTCTTCTTCTGGGGTTCGACCTTCCGTCCGCCATCGGACACGGTCTTCGGGTCGATTTTCCGCTCGTCGCTTCCCGTCGTCGTCTGGGTATCGCGGCCGCGCGGGTTCACCTGCCCGGTCGCGCCGCCGGCTGTAGACCGATCGCCCGTCTCGTCGCCTTTCCGGAGGATGACCCGGCTGCCGCCGCCCAGGGATTCCGTGGAAATTCGGGGGCTCGAGGCAGGCCGCACTTCGGGGGCCCGTTCATTGAGGCTCATCTTGCCGATCGCTCGGACTGCATCGTTCTTGAGGGCGACGCTCCGGACGTCCCGGGCCATGAGCTGGTCCTTGCGGACAACGGTCAGCGCCCGGGAATTCCGCGGATAGTCGCGGTAATCGCGCCAGCCGCGGCCGTAGTAGAAGTTGTCGATGATGACCCCCGGGTAGCCCCAATAGCTCATCGGCGCCCAGCCGTAGTAATCGTCGCCCCACCACCAGTTGACCCAGCCGGGGCCCCAGCCGGACATGGGGATCCAATACCAGCCCAGGTTCAGGCCCCAGTGCCAGCGGCCGTAATGGTAGGTGCTCCATCCCCAGGGCTCGTAGGGCAGCCAGCTCCAGCCGGCCATCGGCAGCCACATCCAACGGCCGTAGGTATACGGCATCCAGTCGGCGCCCATCCCGCGGGGAACCCAGACATAGCCGAACGGGTTTTCGGAGACCCAGTCGCCGTTCTCGTCGAGTTCGGACTCGTAGGCCTCAAGGTCGCCGGACAGATAGCGTTTGGCGAACTGACGGTCGACCTTGGCCCCGCGTCCGTTGTTGAAACGGTCGAACGCGTCTTCGGCCGCGGCGAAGAACGGGGAGGGCTTGCCCTGAAACCGTCCTTCGGACGCTGTCAGCCGCTGGTCCTTCTTTACGAGTATCGAACCCTCTTCGCCGGAAGCCTCGATGACGCCCGAGAAGACGAGGATCTCGGTCTCCTTGTTCTCGCGGATGTCGATCCGGTAGACCCCGTTCTCCAGGAGGTAGAACGTCGCGTCCGACGTCAGGAATTCGATCTCCTTCTCCCGGGTCATCCCCTTGACGTCGAGATAAACGCTCCCCGTCCAGCCGCGGAGGCGGGTCAAGTTCGCGTCCTTCTTGGGCAGGGCGAGGAAATCGAGCTTGGAGTTCTCGTCGAGCCGGAGATAGTTCTTCAGGCCGAGATAAATCTCGAGCCGGCCGTCGGCCGTCCCGATTCTGTCGCCGGCGGCGATGGGCATGTTGATCTGGGCGTCCTCGTAGGCCAAGTCGGCAGCGCGCTGAACGAAAGCCTTGCCCTCGAGGAAACTCAGCCGGGCGAAGGAATTGTCGGTGTATTTGACGTCGGCGGGCTTCTGGCCGGGCGTCTTCGCCCCTTCCTGGGCCGCTCCCGCCAGGGCGGCCGCCATGAGGATTATCGTTATGAGGGCTAGTTTTTTCATCCTCGTTCTCCTTCCGCTCCCATTCTCTGCAATAAATATACCAAATTCCCCGCCTGATTTTTCGTGTCGGGCAGGCTTTTTTTGTCCTCGAAAGGGGACGGTTGTATCCCGGGGCCCGAGTGGGCGTTTTTCCTTGAATAAACGAGCTTTTTGACGAGCGGCGCTATGCCCCGGGTCTTCCCGGCACCCGTCGGAAGGGGTCTTCCCCTCCAAATTGGCTGTCAGAAGGCCAACGGCCAGCGCGCCCCATGGAAATGCCGCAGAGGCTCGATCTCCAGTCGGGCGGCGGGCCCTATTTCCGCCCGGACGGCGGGCGGCCCTGCCTCGCCCGAAAGCTGGGCGAGTACGCTTTTCACCCCTTCGGCCAGGCCCCGGAGGTCGTAGCCTCCCTCCAGGACGAACAGCAGCCGTCCCCCACAGAGCTCCCCGGCCAAGGCCATGACCTCCGCGGCCAGCGCGGCCGTCCCGGCGCTTGTCAAGCGCATTCCGCCCAGAGGGTCCCCGTCGAGGATATCGAAACCGGCCGAAACCAGGATGAATTCCGGGCAAAATGCCCGGGCGACGGGCCCGAGGATATGCCGGTAGACCCACAGATAGTCGCCGTCGGACTTGCCGGCAACGAGCGGGACGTTGACCGTGAAGCCTTCGCCCGCCCCGGCGCCGGTCTCGTCCCAGTAGCCGCTCCCGGGATAGTAGGGAAACTGATGGGTCGAGAAATAGAGGACGTCGGCCCGCTCGTAGAACGCGTGCTGGGTGCCGTTGCCGTGGTGGAGGTCCCAGTCGGCGATCAGGATCCTCTTCAGCCCGTGGCCCCGGACCAGGTGGTCGGCCGCGATGGCGATGTTGTTGAAGAGGCAGAATCCCCGGGCGCCGTTTCTTTCGGCATGGTGGCCCGGCGGCCGCACGAGCGAAAAGCCATTCCGGATTTCGCCGGCCATGATCATGTCCGCCGCCTTCATGGTCCCCCCGGCGGCCAGGAGCGCGGTGGCGAACGACCGGGCCGTCACGGACGTGTCCGGATCGAGCTGCAAATACCGCTTCCCGGCCGTCCGGGAGATGAAGGCCACGTATTCGGGGGAATGGATGTACCCGATCTCCTCGACGGTCGCCGGACGGGGTTCGATGGGCGTGAGGGGGAGGACGGGATCGGTCCGGAGGGCGGCATAAACGCTCTCCAGCCGCTCCGGGCCTTCGATGTGGCCCGCCCCATAGTTGTGATCGAGGAAGCGGAGGTCCTGGACGATGCCCGTCGGTCCCCGTTTTGCGTGTCCGGTCATTTTTTGGGGAAAAATCTCTCCAGCTCCTCCGGCGTCTGCCGCTTGGTCAGCAGGCTGCCGATGACGAGCGCGCCGATGGACGCGATCAGCGCCGGGTAGATGATCGGGATTCCCCAGGGGTCGCCGTCCGGGACCTGGGCCGCGGGCAGGAGCTTGGACATCGAGAAAAAGAAAATGCAGGCGACCGAGCCGGCGATGATCGAGGCCAGGCCGCCGGCTTTCGTGGCCCGTTTCCAGGCCAGGGCCGCAATCAATGCGGGAGTGATCGCCGCCCCGTAGATCGTGTAGGCGAAGAAGCTCATTTCGAGGATGCTCTTCAGCTGGGTCGCCAACAGGAAGGCCAGGACGCCGATCACGACGACCAGGACTTTCTGCAGGGCGACCAAGGACTTGGGGTCGGCGTTCTTCTTCAGGAACCGCTGGTAGATGTCGCGCATGAGCGTCGTCGAGGGCGAGAGCAGGTAGTTCATGCCCGTCGAGATGACGACGGCGCAGGCCGCGCCGAGCAAGAGCACGCCGACGGGCGCGGGTACGAGCTGTTTGGCCGCCATGAGGACGACTTTCCCGCCCGCCTTGGGGATGGAGAGGTCGATCTGGCCCTTGAGCTTGCTGTAGGCGAACACGGCGATGACCACCACGATCGATTCGACGATGATCGTCCCGACCGTCCACCAGGCCACGGCCTTTTTGGCGTCCCGGGCGGACTTGGCGCTGTAGAACTTCTGGTACATGCTCTGCACGCCCAGGAGGAGGAACATCGTCGAGAGGGCGTAGCCGATCGCCTTGAGCCAGGGATGGGCGCCGAACTGGCTGTTGACCACGGCGAAGTAGCCCGGCTCCAGGGCGGCCTTGGCCGCCGGCAGGCCGCCCGCGGCGCTGACGACGAAGGGTACGGCCAGGAGGCAGGCCAGGACGATGATGATCCCGTTCGGCAGGTCGGTGTAGGCGATGGCCACCATCCCCCCGACGGCCGTGAACAAGATGACGAACGCCGCAGCCAGAAGCGTGCCCGTGGATTCGGAGATCTTGCCGTCGGTGATGACGTTCAGGATGAAGCCGCCCGCCACGAACTGGTAGGACACGATCGAGATGAACGACACGATCAAAGCGATCGCCCCGAAGAGGCGGGCCGCGGGACCGTAACGGACCTCGAGGACGTCGCCGACCGTGTATTGCCCGAAGGTGTGGATCTTGGCCGCGAGGAAGTAGATCAGGACGATGCCGACCCAGGCACCGGCGGCCAGCCAGACCGCCGAGATCCCGGCCTTGGCCGCGAACTCCGCGCCGCTGATGAACGTCCCGGAGCCGATCCAGGTGCAGATCAGGGTGAAGACCATGACCTGCCACTTCAGGCTGCGGCCCGCGACCTGGAAATCGTCCTGGCTCTTGACCTTCCGGGCCCGGAGGAAGTTGAAGACCGTCAGGACGAGGAGATAGCCGAGGATGATGTACACATAGAACGACATGCGGTCCTCCTGTTCGGCGCGCTTATCGGGCGGGAGGGACCCTCATTTCTTGACCGAGGAATGGAGGGCGTCCCGCTTTCTCTTTCCGGCCTTGAGCTTCAGATAGACCTCGCCCATGACGAGGTGGCGCTTGAGGTCCCCGAACGAGCGGATGTGCCTGAGCGCCTGGGGGACCTTCCGCAGGATCGACGTCCGTCGGGCGCTGAACGACCAGCGGAGGACGAGCTCGCTGATCTGGCTCCAGGTCAGCCGGTCGACGAAGAGGGGGACATCGCCTTGAGCCATGGGCAAGGTGATTATTTTGGAAAAATATTTTTTTGTCCAGGAGAAATTTTGGGGGAGGATCCCGCGCTCGCGGGCGAGCGCCTCGAGGGGCGTGCCGGGGTAGATGTGGAGGATGGCGATCGAGCCTTCGATCCGGTCCTGGTACTGTTCGATCGTCCGGATCGTCTCCTGGGCCTCGGCCCAGGTCTCGCTCGGATGGCTGAAGATGAAGAAGACGTTGGGGATGACATCGAGCTCGTTGCACCACCGGACGAGGCTGTGGAAGTGTTCCATCTCGATCTTCTTGCCGACGATCTCGTTCCGGACCCGGTCGGACCCGGCTTCGAGGCCGAACGACAGGTGGAACAGGCCGGCCCGCTTCATCTTGGCCACGAGCTCGCGGCTCATGACATCCATCCGGACGTCGCATTTGAAGAAGACGTCGAGCTTGCGCTCGATCATCAGGTCGCAGATGGCTTCCGCCCGCTTGGGGCTGGCGTTGAACGTGTCATCGAAGAAGAAGATGACCCGGATCCCGTACCGCTCTTTCAGGAATTCGATCTCCCGGACGACGTTCTCCGGGCTCCGCATCCGGACGTGCCGGCCCCAGTTGATCGGCGTCGCGCAGAAGTTGCAGGCGAATGGGCAGCCGCGGCTGGTCATGATGTTGACCGCGGGCAGATCGCCGTGGCCCGGCACGGGGAACTTGAAGTTGTACTTCTCGAAGGGCACGAGGTGAAAAGCGGGGAAGGGGAGGGCGTCGAGGTCGGGGATCGGCGGCCGCAGGGCGTTCGAGAGCGGCCGGCCGTCCACCCGGAGGACGAGGCCCGGAATATCGGCGAGCGCGGCGAGCGTTGGGGAATTTTCCCAGGCCCGGCAGATGTCGAGCATGGCGAACTCGCCCTCGCCCCGGACGACGACGTCGAGCGCGGCGATGTGCGCCAGGCAGTCCTCGGCGGCCATGGAGGCGTGCGGTCCGCCGAGGACGGTCAGGACCCCGGGATGGGCCCGCTTGGCGAGCTTGATGAGCGCGAAGCTCTGGAACCGGTTCTCGGTCGTGATCGTGACGCCGACGATGTCGGGCTTCTCCGTCCGGATCTTCCGCTCGATGTCCTTCCAACCCATCCCCAGGACGTTCGTCGGGACGATTTCGATCGGGATCCCTTCGCGCTCGAGGACGGCCCCGATATAGAGAAGCCCGAGCGGGGGCATGGACGAGCCCTGGGACCAGCGCTCGGCGAAATAGCCGCCGGGCGGGACGTAGAGCTGGACTTTAATCAGTCTTCTCCGGCCCGCCCTTCTTCTCGAGCTTCATCGAGAAGACGCGGGTGCAGTTGGGCTCCTCCATGGTCGTGCCGTAGATGTAGTCGGCGACTTCCATGGTCTTGTAGTTGTGGGTGATGATGATGAACTGCGTCTCGGACTTGATGGTCCGCATGAGGTCGAGGAAGCGGGCCAGGTTGGCCTCGTCCAGGGCGGCGTCCACCTCGTCCAGGATGCAGAACGGTGTCGGCTTGTAGCGGAACAGGGCGAAGAGGAAGGCCAGGCTGGTCAGGGACTTCTCGCCGCCCGAGAGGAGGCCCATGTTCTGGACCTTTTTCCCCGGCGGCTGGGCGATGACTTCGACCCCGCTCTCGAGCGGATTTCCCTCGTCGAGGAGCTTGACCTCGGACGTGCCGCCTTTGAAGAGCCGCTGGAACAGGTCCTGGAAGTAGGTGTTGACCTCGCCGAGCGCGGTCAGGAAGCGGATCCGGCTTTCCTCGTCGATCTTGAAGATAGCCTCCTTGGTCTGGGAGATGGATGAGGTGAGATCGGCCTTCTGCTGCATCAGGAAATCGTAGCGCTCCTTCTGGGCGGCGTGTTCCTCCTCGGCCATGAGGTTCACGGCGCCGAAGCGCAGCAGCCGCTCCCGCGCCTCCTCGAGCTCGACCTCGAAGTCGACGGGTTCGCTCGTCTCCGGAGCGGGGCCCGGCGCGGGCGCGGGCGTCTCGGCCTTCACTTCCTGGATCGTCTTCTTGAGCTCCTGCCAGCAGGCCTCCTCGAGGTTGACCAGGTCGCGGTCGATCTCCGCCTTGCGGACCTCCCAGGTCATCCGTTCGTCCTTCTTGCGCTCGTATCCCTCCCGGAGCGTCGAGAGACCCGCCTCGGCCCGGGCGGCGTCCTTCTGGACCGTTTCCAGCCGCGCCTCGTTTTCGGCGATCGCGGTTTCCTGCCGGCTCCGTTCGCCTTCGAGGCCGACGGCCTTGTCGCCGAGCTCGACGATGAGCTCACGCAGGCGGGCTTCCTCCGCCTCGGAGGCCCGGATCTCCTCCTGAAAGGCGTTGATCTTGGCCTCGGCGCCCTCCTTTCTCTGGGCGAGGCCGCGTTCGAGGGCCTGGAGGTTGCCGATCCGCTCCCGGATGACGTCGAGCGTGCCGCGAAGCTCGAGGACGAGCCTCGCCTCGCGGATGCTCTTCTCCCGGTGGCGCGCGAATTCCGCCTCCTCGTTGTCGGCTCGGGCGCGGAGGGCCTGCGCCTCCTCCTCCAGGCCGCGGATGACCTGGGCTTGGGAGTCGTCCCGGGCGGTGAATCCCGTCCGGTCGAGGCCGAGGACTTCGATCTCATGGGCGGAGAGGGCCAGGTCGTTTGTCAGGTTGTCCTTCTCCGCCCGGGCGAGGACCGTCTCCTGCTCGATCTGGACGGCGGCCTTCCGGCCCTCCTCGAGGAGCGTGGCCGCGGCCGCGGCGTCGGCTTCGAGCCGAGCTTTTTCGCGCAGGCCCTCTTCGAGGCGGGCGGCGAAGGGAAGGATCTCCTCGTCGCGGCGGCCGATCCGGCGCTCGAGGTCCCGGATCTCCTGGCTTAGGGTGAACAGCCCTTCTTTCCGCTGGCCGAGTTTGAGCAGGCCGGAGGCGAAGAGCACGTCGCCCTGGAGCGAAACGAAGTTCTGGGAAGGATGACGGAGCCAGAGGGGGATCGCCGCCCGGATCTGATCGACGATGACGGCGTCCCGGAGGCGGGGCATGCGTCCGGCGAGCTTGGCGCTCGGCCGGAGGCGCGAGACCAGCACGCCGACGACCTCGGGAGCGTGACGGAGATCCTCGGGCGTCCGCTCGGGGGGGAGCTCCGCGACGAGCAGGAAATTGCCCCGGATCTCGCGGCCGGCCAGGTTGCGGAGGAGATCCTCGGCCGAAATGATCGTCGCCCGGGCTTCCTCCTTCCAGAAGACGTCGATGAGGGGCGCGTCGGCCGGGTCGGATTCGATGAGGTCGGTGAATAATCCGAGGGCGCCCTCGGCGTCGTAGAGGGGCTCGGTGCCGCGTTCCTTTTCCTCGAGTTTGCGGAGGGCCTGGAGGTGGTAGGCGTCCTCGTCCCGCTTCTCCTTAAGGCCGCGGATGGTCTCCTGCAGCCCTTCGAGCGAGGCGGCGAGTTCCCGCTGCCGGGCCTGCAGCCCGCGAAGCGTCGTCTCCCGGTCGGCCGCTTCGCGCTCGGTCTGAAGCCGGCGCTCCTCGAGGCCGGCGATGTCCGCGTCCTTCTCCGCGAGGCGTTTCCGGATCTCGTCCCGTCGCTGCCCGATCCGCTCTTCCTGGCGGCGGATGATCTCGAGCTCCTTTTCGAGCTTCGCGCCTTCGTTCTTGGCCGCAGTGACTTCGGCGAACTTCTGGAGATACTCTTCGCGGGCGGCCTCGACTTTCCTGGCCCAAGGCGCCGTCGCGGCCTCGGTTTTGCGGTGGGCGGCTTCGAGGTCCGCGGCTTCCTGCTCCTTCCGGGCCTGGGCTTCGGTCTGGGTGTTGAGGTCCTCCCGGGCCTGGATCAGGTCCTTCTCGAGGACCAACAGTTCGGCCAGGAACTCGTCGGTGTCGGCGGCGGCCTTCGTCCGCCGCTCCGCGAAATATTCGATCCGCTTGGCTTCCCGATCCCGTTCGGCCTCGAGGCGGGCGATCTGGGACTTCAGGGCGTAGAGCGTCTCCTGCCCCAGCTTGAGGGACTGCTCCAGCTCCCAGGCCTCCTTGCGCCGGAGGTTGACGTCCTTCTCCTCTACGCCGATGGACGCCAGGAACTCGCGCTCGGCGGCCAGGAGCTCGTCGTAGCGGGCCTGGACCTCCTGCTGGCCGGAGAGAAGCTGCTCGCTCCGGCGGCGGAAATGGAGCGCGGTGAGCTCCCGGATCCGCTCCCGAAGCTTGCGGTATCGCTCGGCGGCGCCCGCCTGGCGGGCCAGTGAGTTCTTGGCCTTGGCCACTTCCGCCACGATGTCCTCGAGCCGGACCAGGTTCTGCGCGGAATCCTCGAGCTTGTTCTCGGCCTGCCGTTTCTTGTCCTTGTAGAAGGCCGTGCCGGCGGCCTCCTCGATCAGGGCCCGCTTCTCCGTGGGCTTGGATGTCACGAAGGTGCCGATGGCGCCCTGTTCGATGACGAAATATTTATTCTCCGAGATGGACTTCTTCCAGAGCTCGTCTTGGATGTCCTTGAGCCGGACGACCTTCCCCCCGAGCCGGTATTCGCTTTCGCCCGTCCGGAAGACACGATGGTTGATCTGCATTTCCTCACCCTCGCCCTGGAGGACGAGGGTGACGTCGGCCATGCCCAGGGCCGGCTTCTTGGTGTTCCCGGTGAAGATGGCGTCGTCGGCCTTCTCGCCGCGGACGGTCTTGACCCGCTGTCCGCCGAGGACCCATTGGATCGACTCGACGATGTTGCTCTTGCCCGTGCCGTTCGGTCCGATAATGGCCGTGATCCCGGGGTGGAAGACGATTTTCGTCCGTTCGGGGAACGTTTTGAAACCCTGCAGTTCCAGTCTCTTGATGATCATGATGGATGCGCTTTTCCGAGGCAGTATTGTAGTCGAAACCGCCCCGCTTTGAAAGGAAAAAAAGGCGGCCGCCCGGCGCTTCGGAGGACCGGCCGCCGGGCGCCGATGTGGGGATCAAGATCAGCAAGATGGACGACCTCATCAAGTACAAATTGCTGGATATCGGCTACGCGAAGTGGCTCGAGTCGTACGCCACCGAGAAAGAAAAGAAGACGCCCTAGCGTCTTCTCTGGATTGATCCCCCACCATTTTGTTCGGGGCTGGTGAAGCCCCCACCTTTTTGGAGATATCCAAAATAACAAAAAATTCAAGTCTGTCAATGCTTTTTGGCCGAATGTCGCGATTTGTCGCTTCATGTCGCTTATTGTCCAAACGGAACGGGCCTAAAATTCCCGCGAGCCTTGAGGAATATGACGAGTTGGAATAGAATAAAGGTTGGTTTTGGTCTTCTTCAAGGCGCGATTTCGAAGTGAAAAACGGTAATTTATTCCGGTCCTGGAAGGAAATCGCGGCCTATCTCGGCTGCGACATCCGCACCTGCCTCCGCTGGGAGAAGAATCTCGGACTGCCCGTCCACCGGGTCGAAGGAGGATCCAAGGGGACCATTTTCGCCTACAAAGAAGAACTCGACCGGTGGATTACGGAGAGGTCCAAACCGAACGGCCGGAATGGACCGGCCAACCATTCAGGAGAGGGAAATTCGGAAGGCGAGTTTCCGGAGGGCACTCCCGGCGCACCGGGCGCGAAAACTAAACGGCGGCTTTTGCACAATCCCGTCTTTTTAATCCCGTTTCATCTGGTGGTTTTCGCCCTGATCATAGGCCTCTTTATCATCGTCAGCCATAAGCCGGTCTCCCATGTTCCCCACGGTTTCATGGTCGACGGTTCCGTCTTGACCGTTCTCGACGCCCAGAAGAATCCCATCTGGCGCCACGACACGAAGATCCAGAACCTGATGGACGACACCGCTTACCGGTCCCGGTTTCAAAGAAAAATCTACAACGACGACAGGATGGCGTTCTTCCCATGGTTGAAATTCGAGGACATCGACCGGGATGGAAAGGTAGAAACGCTCTTCGTCGTCAAGACCGAAGACCAGCGGGGCGAAGGGCTGATCTACTGCTTTGATGACCGCGGCAATGAGAAATGGCATTTCCAGTCCGGGAGAGCACAGCAGATCGGGAAACAACCCTTTTCGGCGGACTACCGCATCGGCGGCCTCGATCTCGCTGATGTGAACCAGGACGGCAAGCCCGAAGTCATTTTCTATGCGACGCAGTATCCGGATTATCCCTCGCAGTTCGTCGTCCTGGACCCGGCAGGCAAGGAGCTTGGCGAGTATTGGAATCCCGGACATTTCAACGAATTCGTCTATGAGGACCTGGACAGCGACGGCCGGATCGAAATTGTCGCCGGCGGCGTGAACAACGATTACGGGAAGGCCTTCGTCCTGGTTTTTAATCCTCTGAACCTCTCGGGAGCGGCCCCCCAGCCCGACCCCGAAAGGAAGTTCAAGAACATAGGCCCCGGATCCGAAAAATATTACATTCTGATTCCCCGGACGGACGTGGACCTCCAGGACGGCTATCCCGTGGACGCCACGGCCAGCATCGAGTCGACTAAAAACAAGGAAATTTCCGTGCTGAGTGTGAGGAGCAAGCTGTATTATGAGTTTTCATATGGCCTTGAATTTCTCCGCATCCGTAGAAGTCACGGTTTCCTAGTCATGCACAAGAAAGCTTTCGACGAAGGCAAGGTCCGAAGTGTGCTTGACGACGCCTATTTTGAAAATCTGGGGAAGGGTGTGAGATATTGGGACGGTGTCGCGAAGAGATGGTCCGCCACGCCCGCCATGTCTAATCCCTGGTGAGTTGATGGGTGGCACTCGCTGTGTGTGGGCTTTCGTTGCGCCCGTCGACCCCGCGCCAATCCTGCCCTATGCCCCTAGGGCTTAGGACGGGGCCGAGTTGACAGTCGGCCCGATTTAGGCTAATTTATGGCCCTGAATCGCCAGGCGCCAGCGTAGCTCAGTCGGTAGAGCGGCTGATTCGTAATCAGTAGGTCGGAGGTTCAATTCCTCTCGCTGGCTCTCGTTTTCTCGGGGAAAATCCCGATCTTCCTTTAAGTGCCATTAACCAAATTTAAGCGAGATTAAGCGGTTTCTGTTACACCACGGTGACACGGTGACAGGTCTGTCTTCAATTAGACGTTAGGGACTTAAAATCCCTCGCCCCATAAGGGGTATACGGGTTCGATTCCCGTCCCCGGCACTCTGTTTCCCCTGTAGACACAGGGTTTTGGTCGTCCGTTTGTTTTCTAATTGGGAAAGCGCTCAGAGGGCTTTGAGGTCTTCCACCATCTCATCAAAGCTGGATATGGCCACAACCGCGACGCCGATAAAGGCGTGGTCGAGGACCCAGCGAATGGCTCCAGCGAAGGTCGGTTGGCCGACACCTTGAGGGGCGTAGGGGCCCGCTGAGCAGGTCTTCATGACCACCATGCCGAGGTTGTTCTTATGCGCCCTCTCTAGCTCGATCTCGACGCGGGGCTGATCCCATTCCTTCGAAGCTCCGGAGAGCATATGCACATAGGATCCTTTGTGATTGAAGGGGAGCATGATGATGTCCCAGAACGCCGACTCGTTGGCGGCCTGCAGGATTTCGATCTCGTCGTGGCAGGAAAACCCGTGAGCCCTGATTTGGCCTTTCTTCTTGGCCTTGGAGAAAAATTCCATTATGGTCTCGTTTTTCAAAACCTCGGGACCGCCCGCTTCGTGGATGAGCATGATATCGATATAGTCCGTCTGAAGAGCCTTGAGGGATGCCTCAAAAGTGGATCCCATCTCCTTTCGCAAAGCCTGGGCAGCCTCGACCGTGGAACCGCCCTTCCGGAGATTGACCCTCATCTTGGACTGGATAATCACATCCTTCCGGATCCCCTTGACGATTTCACCCACCATGCGCTCGTTGTTGCCGTTGAAATAGGAACGGCCGGTGTCGATGAAAGTCATCCCGTAATCCAGGGCGGCCTTGAGGAGAGAAGGCTCCATAGTCCGTGCAGCGCCGAAACCTAGGGCCGGAGTGCGGATCCCGGTCCGACCCAGAACGCGGGTTTGGAGACGGGGCTTGTCCTGGCCCAGCAAATTCAGAGGGTTATTCTTGAGGACATCATAAGCGATGAATCCGGTCAATCCCATGCATGATGTCTTCAAAAAGTCCTTTCTGGTTATTTCTTTCCGCCGCTTGGACACCTTTTCGTCTCCTATGTTTCTGCCGTGTCGTGATGTCGAGAATTCTAAACAATCGAGCCTCCTTTGTCCATCCATGCAATGAACAATGCCTGCGGACTCCGCCATTTCTTAGGTTGTTGCCCCGCCCGAGAATGCGAGCGTGCAAGGGGACCGAAGGGTCCCTTGCCGCGAGTTTACTTCCGCCGCTTTCCGTCCAATTCCGCCCTAAACACGTCATAAAAGTCAAAGGACGAGCCTTCGGCTCGACATCGAAAATTGCATTCCTTAACTTTTAATCTTACAAAGGCAGGCCATCGTGGTAAAATGGCCATCAAAGAGCTTTGATACCCAGGAGGTTCCCATGCGTAGATCCATCGTTTTCATCGCGGCCTTGATTCTGGTGCTTGCGTTCGGCGTCCAATCCGGCGCCCAGCAGCCCAACCCCGGAAACAATCCCCAGAACCGGCAGAACGATCCCCGATTCCAGAGAAACGACCAGATGCGCGGCGACCGCCGCTCCTTCGTCGGCCAATTGAGCGTCGACCTCGTGCGGCAGGCCGAATATCTATCCCAGTCGAGCTTTGAATATTTCATGGGCTGGAACGGGATCGTCTCCGACCAAGAGCAGGCCATTCTTTTCAAGTCCGAGGAGTTCACCGCTGCCTGCCGCCTGTTCAGCAAGCTGGCCCAGAACCAGACCAATTATTTCCGCCTCGAATCCCTGCGGACCAACCTTTACAGCGCTTCCCGCTATGTGGCGGCCTCGTTCCGCCAGCTCGAAGGACAGATGCGGCTGGGCGGGATGCAGGGCGATTTCAGCAGGATGCGCCGCGACGGCCGGCCGTTCGAGCAGAGAATGAATCGCGGCACGACGGGGCCGCTCGGGCTGGCCGAATGCCGCCGCATCCTCGACCGGATCGAGATCGAATTCTCGTCCTGGCGGTAATAAAGAAGTTATCGAACGATACCGCCACTTCTCGCCTTTCGTGCCGCTTGGGCGCTTGTATGACAATCAGCCTAAAAGGCGTCAGGGTGAGGCTCCGTTTGACAAGGGCGACTCAGGCTGCGCAGGTCGGATCCGGGAGGGTATTCTCAGACCCACCATTCTCATCCAAAATCCTACATGTTTTTCGCATGAATTTCGGGCTAGGAACGACGATCGATAAGGGGGTCGTAGGGAGGGAAGGCCTCGAAATAAAGGCGGCGATAAAGACTAGGATTCTTTCTCTTCCGGCGGCTTAACCGCACGAAACTCGCGGAACAGCAGAAGGTCGTAAACGATTTTCAATCCGCCGCATAGGAAGAAGGGCGCGCTTATCAAGGCAGGGACTCCGAGAAACAGGCCTGTCAGCGTGGGAGAAATGGCCGCGCCAATCGATCGCGCAATCGATGTCACGCCCGAAGCGGCCGAACGCTCATCTGGCGTAACAACGGCCATCGTGTAAGATTGGCGCGTGGGCACATCCATCTGCGAGATGCTGAAACGCGCCAGCAGCACGGCAATTGCGAGCGGCAGATTGGGCATGAGCGGAACAAGAATCAGCAAGATATTCGAGGGGAGGTGCGTAAAAACCATCGTCTTGATCAGGCCGATCTTCTTTGAGAGAGGCACCGCCAGTAACGCAGAGATGCCAGCCAGAATATTCGCGCCGAAAAAGATGCTGCCGATGGTGCCAGTGTCGATACCAAATTTGATGTGGAACCAGAAGGCCATCATCGATTGGATGATCAAGCCGCCCGCGAAGGCATCCAGCGCGAACAACGAGGATAGCTTGATCACCACGCCGCGTGATTTGTGCAAGCCAAAGGTGCGTTTGAC
>JADGNV010000159.1 GCA_017883285.1 Candidatus Aminicenantota bacterium
CGATGGCGTCGTAGGTGAAGAGGATGGCGAAGAGGCTGAGGACGATCTTGACGATGAACATCAGGTCGAGCTCGCCGAACACGGCGAAGACGGGGTTGCTGCTGTATTTGGACTCGATCAGGTTCGGATCGGCGGCGATGTTGACCGGGGCGACGCGGCCCACGGCCTCTTCGATGCCCGTGACGACGGTCCCCAGGACCTGGGGCGGCTTACTGATCTTGATGCCGATGCCCGCGAGCGACTGGTAGTTCGGCTGGGCCTCCATATTCTTTTTGTTGAGGGCCAGCGAGGCCGTGTACTCCTTCTTCTCGGCCCGGTAGTTGGAGACGCCGGTATAAACCGAGAGCAGGATCAGGATGGTGCAAAGAAGAAAAGTGAATACGAATTTCGGGCTGGTGATGTTGTCCAGTATCTCTTTCTTGATGATGTCTCGGAGCATGCCGGCCTCCCTTGAACGAACGGAAATATGAGAAAACCCGCATGCGGGTTTCCGCGATATTATACGCCAAACGGGCCGGGAGGTTCAGAAAAACCTCTGAGAAGGGCGCTTGACCGGAGGGCGTGAGGGCGTCTATCATGCGGCCATGTGCAGAAAATGCCCCCTCGTGTCCCGACGCCTGATACTGGTGACCGCCCTGGCGGCGGCGGTCATTGCGGTCTTCGCGAGCTGCCGTCAGGCTCCCCGGCCGCCGGCCCCGACCCTGGAAAAGCCCCTGGCCCTCTTCGACGGGCACGGCGATATCGGGGCCGTCCTGAAGCCCGGTGCGGTCGTCGAGGACCCCGCGGCCGGGGCCCTGATCATCGAAGGCGGCGGGGCCAACATGTGGTTCGCGACGGACGAGGGGTTCTTTGTGTGGAAGCGCATCAAGGGCGACTTCATCGTCAGCGCCAGGGTCGGGTTCGCGGGTCAAGGCGTCGAGGCGCATCGCAAGATCGGCTGGATGGCCCGCTCGACCATGGACCCCGGATCGGCCCAAGCCAGCGCCGTCGTCCACGGCGACGGGCTGACCTCGCTCCAGTACCGGAGGACGCCGGGCACGGATACGGAGGAGATCAAGCTCCCCTTCTCCGGCGCCGACCAGATCCAGCTCGAGCGCAGGGGCGGTACCTTTATCATGTCGGCGACCCACTTCGGCGAGCCGTATGCGAGCGAACGCGTCGAGGGCATCGGCCTCGGGAACGAGATCCTCGTCGGCCTCTTCGTCTGCTCTCATAATGCCGAGGTCGTCGAGAAGGCCCGGTTCACGAACGTCCGTATCACCATCCCGGCGGCGGAGAATTTCGTCCCGTATCAGGATTATATCGGCGGGACGATCGAGCTCTTGGACGTCGGCACGGGGAAGCGTACGGCCGTGTACAGCTCGGACCGGCCGATCCAGGCACCCAACTGGACGAGGGACGGACGTTTCCTGATCTACAACGTCGACGGCCGCCTGGAGAGGCTCGAGCTGGCCACCGGGAGGACCTCGAAGATCGATGCGGGATCTGCTGAGGCCAACAACAACGACCACGTCCTGTCATTCGACGGGAAGCGGCTCGGCATCAGCCACCAAAGCGCCGTCGATGTGGGCGAATCGATCATCTCCACGCTGCCTGTCAAAGGCGGGGCCCCGAGACGGGTCACAACGAAAGCGCCGTCGTATCTCCACGGCTGGTCGCCGGACGGGAGGTTCCTCGTCTACACAGGCGGCAGGGGCGAGAATTTCGATGTCTATAGGATCCCGGTCAAAGGCGGAGACGAGGTCCGGCTGACCGATGCCCCGGGCCTCGACGACGGACCGGAATACACGCCGGACGGCCGCTTCATCTATTTCAATTCCGCCAGGACGGGCGACATGAGGATCTGGCGGATGGCCCCGGACGGGAGCGGCCAGGAACCTGTGACCTCAGGAGAATTCCACGACTGGTTCCCCCACGTCTCTCCCGACGGCCGGCGGATCGTCTTCTTATCGTTCGGGAAGGACGTCGCGGCGGACGACCATCCATTCTATAAGCGAGTCTATATCCGAATGATGCCGACAGACGGCTCAAGCGGGCCCAAGGTCATCGCCTACGTTTATGGCGGGCAAGGCACGATCAACGTCCCTTCGTGGTCACCGGACAGCAAGAAGGTCGCCTTCGTCAGCAACAGCAAATAGGGACTACCCTCGTAGGAAGCTTATTCGGGCAACCCCCATGGGGACTGCCCTTGGACGGGCATTCCGGAGGGGCGGCGTGCGGGGACTGTCCCCGAAGGGGGCTGTCCCTCTTGTCCAGGAGAGAGACCCCGGGCCGGCCATGGACGGATCACCTGCCGGGATCAAAAAAGAGGCCGAACCGGTCAGGCGTCCACAGAAAGTTCCCGCCACGTGTTCTCAAGAAACGCACCCGAACCTTCGGGGATTCGACCGTTGGGAAACGCAGAAGCTTCTTCCAGCCCACGGTCGTTCCCGTGGCCGTCTCCTTCCATTCCTTTCCGTCCCAAATATCAAAGGCAAAGGCTTCTATTCTCTGCCCCTCGCGGAGGTCTTCCTTAAGCATGGCGACATTAAAAACCTTAGGACCTTTTAGGTCACATTCAAGAACATGGCCAGGCTCCCCTTCATACCCGGCAACTGGGGCCGGGCCGATTTTATGGACGGCCCGCACGACATTGGTCATCGAAGCTGTAGCCTGCGCGGCAAGGTTTTCGGCGAACGCGGCCTTGATCCGGTCTCCAAGCTCTTTGAGCCGGCGGACGTCGTTCTCGGGGATGCGGCCGCGCTTGTCGGGCGGGATGTTGAGGAGGAGCTGGGCGTTGCCGCCGACCGAGGTGTCATAGATGTCGAGGAGCTGGTCGAGGGTCTTGACCTTGTCGTCCTCGGCCGCGTGGTAGAACC
>JADGNV010000160.1 GCA_017883285.1 Candidatus Aminicenantota bacterium
AGCGGGAATCCATCTGCCAGCCGAGCCGCTCGCCGAGCGTCTGGGTGTAGAGCTTCGTGTAGTTCAAGAGATAGGACCGGACGAGCTCGAACCGCTCCTCGGTGAGGCCGTCCTCGACGAACTTCTTCAGCTCGCGCAGGGCCTGGCGGATGACGAAGTGCCGGTTCGCATTCGCGAGCGGACGGATCCAGATGGAGAAATACTGCTGCTGGCGGGCGTGGTTCGGGGCCGGGAACTTGTCGCGGCCCTGGACGAAATGCTCGATGTAGGCGTAGTCGCCGTAGTTCTGGCCGCGCTCCTCGCGGATCTTTTGATAGAGGTGAGAGAGGCTCTGCCGGTGCTCGCCGAAATGGGCCCCGGCGACCCAGAGGGCGAAGAAGTCCTTGTCGGCCCGGGTCAGCGCGACCGGGAAGCCCATCGAGATCGCGGTCGCGGGCGTGGTCTTGTCGGCGATCGCGAATTCGAGCCCCTGGGGCGCGCGCGCCGGCGGCAGGGCCAGCCGCGGCGTGAACCGATCCGGGAGCTTCGTGAAATCGGCCGCGACCTTGTCCGGAAAGTCCGCCGGATATCCGCCCGCCAATCCCAGGACGATATTTCCTTGGACGAAATACTCCTTGTAGAAAGCCTTGACGTCCTCCAGCGTCAGACCGGCGACCGATTCCGCCGTCCCCGTCTCGGGATGGCCGTAGGGATGGCCGTCGTAGAGCATCAGATTCAGGATCTCCTTCCCGAACGGCTCGTCCATGTTGTGGGCCAGCGTTTTCTCGAGGAAAGCGAGCTGGTCGGCCTTGAGGCGGGCGAAATCCTCCTCGCGGAACCCGGGGTCGAGGAGCATGTCCCTCAGGAGGGCGTAGTAGCGGTCCAGGTTGTCGCGGTGGACCGTCCCGGCGAACACGGCCATCTCCTTGTCCACGTCGACCGTGAGGTCGGCCGCCATCGGGGTGAATTTTTCGGTGATCTCCCGGAGGCTCATCAGACGCGAGCCGCCCTGGGCGAGCATGCTCCACGTGAGCCGGGCCAGGCCTTCCTGGCCCGAGGGGTCGTTGGCCGATCCGATCCGGACCAGAATCTGGACGCTGACGAGCGGGTGGCCGTCGATGGGCAGGAGGTCCCGGACCATTTTCTGGGGGGCCGGCTTGCCGCAGGAGGCCGACAATACTACCAAGGCAAGGGCCGCGAGACCGATCGCCATCGTTTTCAGGGGGCCTCTCATTTCGCCGTCCCTCCCGTCAGGGTGACGACCGTCCCGTTCGACGGCTTGAAATATTTCCGGGCCGCGTCCTGGATGTCCCGGGGCGTGACCTTGTCGTAGAGGTCGAACAGCCTGTTCAGCGTTCCGGGGTCGCCGGTGAGGTTGAGAGTGAAGGCCAGGGTGCCGGCGATGCCGTCCGTCGTCTCGAGCGACCGGGCCAGGGCATACTTCAGGTTGGACTTGATGTCCGCCAGCCGTTGATTCGGCGGGGGCTCGGTCTTGGCGCGCTCGAGCTCCTTGAGGATCTCCGCCTCGACGCCGGGCAGGTCGGCGTCGTTCTTCACGACGGCGGCGATGACGAGGAGCGACGGATCGCGCGTGTCGGCGAAGCTGGCCGACAGGGACTGGCACGTCTGGTCCACATTGACGAGCTTCTGGCAGAGCGGCGAGGCCGGGCCGAACGAGACCTCGGCCAGCAGGTCGAGGGCGGCCTTGTCGATCGCCGTGTCGGAGAAGGCCGGGCCGTGGTAGCCGAGGGCGAGACGGGCCAGCGTCCGCGACGGCCAGTCGACGGCGCTCCGCTTGGCCTGGGTTTGGGGCGGCTCGACCGGCGTCACGAGGTCGTAGTTCGATTTCTGCCAGCCGCCGTAGTATTTCTTCACGAATGCGGCCAGCTGGGCGTGGTCGTAGTCCCCGGCGACGAGCAGGATCGTGTTGTCGGGCGCGTAGAAGCGCTTCTTGTAGAGGAGGCTGTATTCGTACTGGTTCGGCATGTCCTGGATGTCTTTCAGGAAACCCAGGGTCGTGTGCTTGTAGGAATGCTTCTCGTAGGCGGTGTCGCGGAGCGTCTCGAAGAGGCGCCGGTCGGGGTCGGAGGCGCTCGCGTAATATTCGCCTTCGATGACCGGGGCCTCGGTCTTGAGCATGTCCTCCGTATAGGCGAGGTTGATGAACCGGTCGGCCTCGGTCCGCACGACTTTCTCGAGATTTTCACGGCCGGCGAAGACGACGTAATAGCAGGTGAAGTCGTCGGTCGTGGTGCCGTTGGTCCCGGCGCCGAGGCGGCTCAGGAACTCGTCGTAGGCCGCCTTCGGGACCTGCTTCGTCCCCTTGAACATCATGTGTTCGAAGAAGTGGGCGAAGCCGGATTTGCCCGGCTCGACCTCGTTCCGGGACCCCGAGCGGACGATGGTGTAATACGAGATGATGTTTGGGTTGTCGAGGGGGACGGAGACGATCTTCAGGCCGTTCTCGAGCGTCTCGATCCTGGCGTTGTAGGGAAAGACGGCCGCCGCCGGGGCCACGGGCGGCTGCGGCCGGGCCAGGACCGCAAGGCCCAGGACGACGCCCAAGGCCAATGGGATGAATTTGGTCATGGGTTTGCTCTCCTCCTCATCGGCGTGGGCGGGGATGCCAAAACACCCCGCCGCGCCCACGTAGAAAAGGGGACGGGCCGGGCGTCAGTCATTCACATACGTCAGCCACTTCTCGAAGCGGGGCACCTTGCCGGTGACGATCTCGAAGAACCGGGCCCGGAGGGCCGCGGTCAGCGGGCCGGTCTTGCCCATCGACACGGGGCTGACCTTCTTGCCGGCCTTGGGGTCGGAGGCGTCCGTGATCTTGGTGATGGGGATGACCTCGACGGCCGTGCCGGTGAAGAAGGCTTCGTCGGCGCCCAGGAATTCCTCCTTGGCGATCGGCCCGACCGCGGTCTTCATCCCCATGTCGGCCGCCGCTTCGAGGATGCTCGTCCGGGTGATGCCCTCGAGGATGGACTCGGAACGGTCGTTGGTCTTCACGATGCCGTTCTTGACGACGAAGATGTTCTGGCCCGGGCCTTCGGCCACGCGGCCCTCGAGGTTCAGGAAGACGGCCTCGTCGCAGCCTTCCGCCCGGGCTTCCATCCCGCCGATGGTCGACAGGACGTACATACCCCCGAGCTTGGCCTTCATGTCGACCTGGCTGCGGTGGATCCGGCGCTGGGGGAGGATGTAGACCGAGGTGCCGGCGTCGGCCTTTTCGCCGAGGTAGGCCTTCCACTCCCAGGCGGCGACGAGGAGCTCCACCGGGCAGGCCTTGGGCACGAGGCCCATGTTGCCGTAGGCATAGTAGAACAGCGGCCGGATGTAGCACGAGTCGAGCTTGTTTTCGCGGACGGTCTGCTTGATCGCGGCGGTGACCTGGGCGGCGTCGTAGGGCGGGACCATGCGGGCCACGCCGGCCGAATAGAAGAACCGCTCGTTGTGCTCGGGCAGGCGGAAGATGGCCGGCCCCTTGGCCGTGGGATAGGCGCGGATGCCTTCGAAGACGATGGTGCCGTAGTGGAGGCCGTGGGCCATCGGATGGACGATGATTTCGGACCAGTCGTGGATCTTCCCCTGGTGCCAGTATTTCGTCGCCTTGGGGAAGTGGGTCATGTCCAGCATTCTCGACTCCTTTGAGCTTCGCGCGGCGCCGCCGGTCTCGCGGCCCGAGCCGCACGGCTCGGCTATGATTTCGGATTCGGCGAAAGAATTAATTAAAGGATAATTGTTATCACATTTGCCCGGAAAATAAAAGATTAGACCTTCTCCCAATAGACTTTCTTGTGATGGACGACGGCTCTGATCTTTCCGGCCGACCCCAGCCCCTCGAGCAAATCCCCGACCTCTTCCACCGACCCGCCGAGCGAAAGGGCGAGGTCCCGGGTCGTGACCGGTCTCCGGCCGACGACGGCCAGGACGGCCGCCTCGGCGTCGACGGCGACCGGGGCCCCGGGCCGGGCGGTAGCGTTGAAATCGGCGATGATCTCCGCGCTTTCGCCGAAGACCTTTCGGATTTTCTCCATCTCCGCCGGTCCGAGCGGCCGGGCCGATTTCACGGCCGGCGGCCGGACGACGGTGTTGAGCTGGATCCGGTCGGGCCGGATGAGTGCGGCGGCGGCCTTCAGCTTCTGCAGGTGGCGCGGCCCGTCGTTGACGCCCCGGACGAGCATGATCTCGAGCCAGATCTGGCCCTGGAACTCGCGGCGGAAGGCCGCGAGCCCGGCCACGATCTTGGCCGCGGTCAGGCCGGCATGGGGGCGGTTGACCTTCCGGAAGACGGCCTCGTCGGCGGCGTCGAGCGACGGCACGACGATGTCGGCCTGCCGCAGATCGCGCCGGACGCCGGGGCTCGCCAGGCAGGAGCTATTGGTCAGGACCACGACCGGGATTCGGGTCGAGCGCTTGATGCCCCGGATGATCGTCCCGATCCCGGAGTTCAGGGTCGGCTCCCCGGAGCCCGAAAACGTGATCGCGTCGATCCTCTGCCCCGAGGCGACCGCCTTCCGGACCTGGGCGAGCACGGCCCGGGCCGGGACGAATTCCGCGCGCCGGACGGTCGTTTTCGGCTCCGCCCCGAGCTGGCAGTAGACGCAGTCGAGGGAGCAGGTCTTGAAGGGGAGGATGTCGACGCCGAGCGAGTAGCCGAGGCGCCGCGAAGGCACGGGGCCGTAGAGATAGGTCGGTTTGGATCGGCGTTCGGACACGGCGGACTCCTTTCGGGATGCGGCCCGTCCCGGCTGGATATTTCGGGCCGATCCTTCTATACTATAGCCGAACTTTTGCGGGAGGAAAAGATCATGAGCCGCTATTCCGTCAAAGAGGCCCGGGCCGGCCTCGACGCCCGCCTGCCGGCCCTCGAAACGTTCTCCAACCAGTTTCCCGACTACGAAATCACGGTCGAGATCCCGGAATTCACCTCGGTCTGCCCCAAGACGGGCCTGCCCGACTTCGGGACGATCGTCATCCGTTACGTCCCCCGCGGCCGCTGCCTCGAGCTCAAGTCCTTGAAGGAATACGCCCTCGCCTACCGCAACCTGGGCATTTTCTACGAAAACGCCGTGAACCGGATCCTGGAAGACGTGGTCCGGGCCTCGAAGCCCGTCCGTGCGTCCGTCGTCGGCTCATTCCGTCCCCGAGGAGGCATCTCGTCCGTCATCGAAGCGCGGTACCCGCGCGCCCGGAAGGCGTCGAAATAGGTCGTCGTCCCGAACCTCTCCCGGAGACGCGTCCCCATCCTTTATTGACGGACCGATGACAGATCCCGCCCCCGGTCCCCGCGCCAACGGCTCGGCCTTCGGCCCGAGCGACGCCCTGATGCTCGCCGCGGTGGTGATGTGGGGGATCAACTTCTCGATCATCAAAATCGGCCTGCGCGAGCTCTCGCCGGGCGGGTTCAACGGGATGCGGCTGTTCATCACGGCCGCGATTTTCGTCATCTTGGTTGCGCTCTCCCGCGACAAGTTCCGGATCGAGTGGCGCGACATCCTGGGGCTGGCCGCGGTCGGCATCGCCGGCAACGCGCTTTACCAGATCCTCTTCATCCACGGCGTGAGCCTGACCACGGCCTCGAACACCTCGCTCATCCTCTCGGTTTCGCCGGTCTTCGTCGCCCTCCTGAGCGCCGTCCTCCGGATCGAACGCATCCATTGGGCCGCCTGGCTCGGCATCCTGATTTCGTTCGGCGGGATCTATCTCGTCATCGCCGGGGGGAACGGCGGCCTCCGGTTCTCGACCGCGAACTTCAAGGGCGATCTTGCCATTTTCGGCGCGACGATCCTTTGGGCCTGCTATACCGTGTTCTCCAAGCCTTTCCTCGAGCGGATGTCGCCCCTCAAATTTTCGGCCTTCACGGTCTGGGCCGGCGCGCTCGTCTATCTTCCCTTCGCGGCGGGGGACGTTCTGGCCGTGCCCTGGGCCCGCGTTTCCGTCCGGACCTGGGCGATGATTGTCCTGTCGTCCCTGTTCGGGTTCGTCCTCGGATACCTGATCTGGTACAACTCGGTGAAGAAGGTGGGGAACGCCAAGACGGCGATCTACAACAACCTCACGCCCGTGTTCACCGCCCTGTTCGCGACGCTCATCTTGGGCGAGAGTTTCCGCTCGCGGCAGCTCATCGGCGCCGCGGTCCTCCTGACGGGTGTCTATCTGACGCGGTCGGGCTATCGGTTTTTCGTCCGCTAGCGTTGAAGCTTCGCCCGGCACGCCTTGATCCTCATCTCCGTCGACTTCCGTTCGGTGAAGCTGCGGGCGAGCGGTAGGGCTCTCTCAAAATACCCCAGGGCCTGTTTCGTGTCGCCGTGGACCAGGCGGTAGCTCCCGAAATAGAACTGGGCGCCGTAATTGCCGACGAACTCCAACTCGCGGGCGAAGATGTCGGCAAAGCGCGGCCCCGCGCCGTATTCGTAGGCCTCGGGCGCGCTCCGGAACCCGTTGCGGGTGAAGATGCCGACGCCGATGCCCAGGGCGAAGAGGGCGCAACCCAAGGCGAGCGCCCTTTTCCTCCGCGAGCCTTCCGCGGCCGGCCCATCGTCGGGGAGCCCCGGCTTGATGAGCCGGAACCCGATCCCATAGGCGATCGCGGCAAGGAGGATGCCGGCCAGGATGTCGAGCGTGTAATGGTCGCCCGTGGCCACGATCACGAAGAAGACAAGGAGCGTATAGAGGTGGAAGGGGAGGGATTTCCAGCGGCCGAGCCGCCACAGGATGAGGCTGCAGAGCGCGGGGAACGCGGCGTGGAGCGAGGGCATGGCCGCGATGGGATTCGTGTTGAAGCCGGTCGTCAGGCCGGGCGCCGCGGCGTTGTACAGGGCGACATTGAAATGGAGGAGTTTAGGGACGAGCCCGAACAGCTCCGAAACCATCCAGGGCGGCGCGGTGGGGACGAGGAAGAATGCGGTGAGCCCCAGCGAGAAGAGGGCGTAGAACGACGCCTTGTAGGATCGGAAGAACCGCGACCGCCGCAGCCACAGCGCGAGGCCGATCAGGAGGAAGACGACGAAGTGGCTGCCGTGAATGAAGGTCAGGAATTTCTGCAGGCCCGTGAATTCGCCAATCCCGCCGGCGGAGGGCCCCAGCACGGCGCGCTGGAGCGTGACCGAGGGGATGGTCGGCCCGTAGAGAGCCTGCTCCCCGCGGAGCACATACAGCGCGTGGACCGGGAGCTGGAGCTTGCAGGTGACGTAATAGATGAGCCCCCGGATCCCGTCGGTGAGATACACGAAGGCCAGAAAGACGAACCAGTTCCGCACCAGGTCGTCGAGCTTGTTGAAGACGGCGGCCGCGCCCAGGATGAAGACGAAGATGAGCAGCTTGGGCATGAACAGGACGTCGCTGGAGTATAGGGCCAGGAGGAAGATCCCGACGAGGAGGATGATGATCAGGCTCCGGACGTTGGTCTTAGGCATGGGCGGCCTCGCGGCGGGGTTTGGCAAAGAGAAGGAGGGCGATGAAGAAGCCAAGGGCGGCGAACAGCCTCACCTGGTTGAACGGGAAGCCGCCGCCCACCGGATAGTACAGGATCAGGGCGCCTCCCAGGGCAAACGGCAGGAAAGCGGCGTAGCGGCGCTCCTTCATGGCGCGGCCGAAGACGTAGGCCAGCGGGAAGATCATGATCGTGTAGTGGTGGGACCAGGTCAGGGGGGCCAGGACGAGCGTCGGGATGAGGAGCAGCGCGCCCTGGAGGGGGATGTCGGATTTGAGGCCGATCCGCCGGGCCGCGAGGAGGACGAAGAGGAACAGGACGGCGGCCGTCAGCAGGTAGGCGGGTTCGGCCAGCCCGGGCGGCAGGCGGAAGAGGGCGACGGCCTGGCCGAGGAAGCCCTTGAGCGAAAGATTGTTGGGCGAGCTCTGGAAGCCGCGGATGGTGACGGAGGCGGATTTCCGGAGGACCATGTCGAGCGTCGAGCGGCCGAAGTCCAACCAGATCGACGTCCCCGAGGCCAGGAGCGAGGCCAGGAAGAGCCCCGCCGACGAAGCAACGAAGGCGAAAACGTATTTCCACTTCTTATAGAAGAGGAACGGGAGGACCAGCAGGATGGGATAGATCTTGATGAAGACGGCCAGGCTGAGGAAGAGTGCGGCCGGGACGGATTTGCCGGATTTCTGGAATTTGAGGGAAAGGAGGATGAAGGCCAAGACAAGCAGGTTGATCTGGCCGTGGTGGATGGTGATCTCGAGCGGATGGTTTGCGATGAGCAGGACGAAGAGGAAGAGGACCGGAAGGACGGACCCGATTTGGCCGAAGTCCAGCACGTCGGCCATGAGGGTGAGGCAGAGCAGGGTGAGGAGCAGGTTCAGGATATAAACGACCAGGAAATAATCTCCGTACGGCAGCAGGCCCAACGGCAGGAGCGCCTGGGCCAGAAGCGGCGGATAGATAAAGGGATAGACGATGATGCTCTTCCCGAAGACGTCCGCCGCCAGGTCCTGGAAGGCGCGGTCGTCATAGATGTTGATGTGGCGGCGGAGGCCCTGGGCGGCGATGTAATAGGACGGGGAATCGGTATCCCAGAGATAGACGAACGAAATGGTCTGAAGGATGAACACGGCGAGGCCGACGGCCGCGACCGTGCCGATGACGATCTTTTTTCGGAGGAGCGGGCCGGTGGCGATCCGATCGAGCACGGCGCGGACGGCCGGGCCGTCGATCCGCGTCCGGGCCAGCGTCCCGATCTTCCCGAAGCTCACCGGGCCCCCTTCGGTCCGCGGACGAGGCGGCCGTTCCAGATGACGATGTCCTTCTCGTAGTCCCCGGGGACCTCGACGGCGAAGAGCCCCGCGTCGGGCCGCGCCGGATCGTAAGCCCAGGTCTCGCGGACCCCGCCCTTGCCCGTGGAGACGATCAGGTAGTCTTCGGCCGCGGTCAGGGAGATCCCGTATTCGCGATTTCCCGGGCCGGTCCAGACCTGGTAGTTATAGCCCCACCAGTCGAGCGTCCGGAATTGGCTCATGAAGGGCGCCAGCTCAGCGACAATGGGCTTCTTGAAGACGATCGGACCTTTGGGATTCGCCGGCGCGGCGCCTTGGGCCGCGATGTAGGCCTTGACCGCGTCGTCCCAGAGGCGGATATCGGAGAGCGTGGACTTGAAGGCGGCGGCGTTCCGCGCGTTTTCATGGACGGGGACGGCCAGGGCGATCAGGAGCCCGGCCGCGGCCAGGCCGAGGACGAGGCCGGCGACCGTGATTCCCGGCCGGCCCGTCGGCGCGCTTACCAGGGGGGTGAGGGTCATAATATCAGCGCAGCCCATAGATCCTGTGCAGCTGGACCGTCACCCGGATGTTCTCGAGGCCGTCCCGGAGCGCTTCCTCGAGGAGGCGGCGTCCCCGGGTCCGGCTCCAGGCGGCGTTCGATTCGGGCTGAAGAAGGATGGGCACGCGCGCCGGGAATTCCCGGCGAAGGCGGGCCACGACGGCGGGCGTGAGCGATTTCGTGACGACGAGCTTGACTTCGTCGGCCCTCCGCCGGAAGCGGGGGTCATAGGACCAGCGGCGGGGCTTGGGCGAAACCGTGAGCCAGTCCACCGGCCAGGGCCGGTAGATCGTCCCGTTGGTCTCGACCTGGATGCGAAAGCCGTCCGCACGCAGGCGCCGGATCAGGGCGCCCAAATATTGGACCAACGGCTCGCCTCCCGTGAGGGTGACCCACGAAGCCGGAAATTTTTTGCCCACGGCCGCGACCCGAGCCGCAATCCTCTCGACCGTGATTTTTGTCCCGCCGGTCCGGGCGTATTTCGTGTCACAGAACGCGCAGCGCAGGTTGCAGCCGGCGAAGCGGACGAAGATCGTCGGTTCGCCCTGGCGCAGGCCTTCGCCCTGGACCGAGGGGAAGATCTCAGAGATCTTCAGAGTAGGTGGCTGAGGCATCCTCGGATTCCCAGACCGTGACTTCTTTGACCGGCAGGTACTTCCCGAGCTCCTCGAACAGGCGGCGGGCCATGTTCTCGGCCGAGGGGTTGAACTCGTAGATGTCGTTGAGGAGGGTGTGGTCGGGAAGCGCTTCGGTCAGCGTCTTCTTGATCAGGGCGAAATCGATCCCGAGGCCGATGGCGTCGAGCGCCTTGACGTCGATCGCGACCTCGACCTCGAACGTGTGGCCGTGGATGTTCTCGCACCGGCCTTGATAGCCGCGCAGGAAGTGGGCGGCCTGGAATTTGTCCCGGACGCGCAGGGTCCAGCTCATCGGAGGCCTCCTTTGTTCAATCGAACGAGCAGCGGGTCGGGAACGCCGGCCTGGGCGAAGGCGCGGGCCCGCAGCAGGCAGG
>JADGNV010000161.1 GCA_017883285.1 Candidatus Aminicenantota bacterium
AGAAAATTCTTGCAGTCTATGATCTGCCGGACCGCTTCGTCAGAAAACTCCTCGACTTGGCCGGGATTCAACAGGATCAGACCGGAGCGCACCTCTGCAGGGAAGCCCGCTCCGCCCTTATGGACCTCCTGACCGGATGTCCTTTTATTGTCAGCCGCCTCGGTGGGATTCATGAGGCGATGGTGACCCGGGGCGGGGTTTCGCTGGATGAGATCAACCCGAAAACAATGGAATCCCGACTCGTTCCCGGTCTCTTCTTCGTCGGGGAAGTTTTGGATATCGATGGGGATACCGGCGGATATAATCTTCAGGCGGCCTTCTCAACCGGAGCCCTGGCCGCAAAGCGAATCGCCGGAATCTCTTTCAACAATCTGCGAATTTTATAGTCCTCAAACTTTCACCTGACAGATGGTTCAATGAGCGGGGGCAGGTCAGGTGGGGGAGGACAAAGGACTTCCATATCTCCGCCCGTTTCCGGATGAGGAAATCGGATTTTCCATGAATGCAGGAAATAGCCGCTGTCGCCGGGCAGCGCGGCGCATTCGTTCTCCCCGCTGCCGTCAAAAGGAATTCCACCCGATTGATAGAGCGGGTCGCCCACCAGAGGGAATCCCGCATAGCTGAGATGGATTCGGATCTGGTGGGGACGTCCCGTGGGAATGGTTACTTCCAGGAGTGTTGCGTTGTCATGGGGGAGTCGACGGATCACCCGAACATGGCTTATCGATGGCCGACCGTGGGGACAATACGCGTGTATGGTTTTCAGTCGCTGAAACGGAACGGGCCCAATGGGCGCATCGACCGTAAATGCGTCCGGCATGGCGGTTCCGGAGGCCAAGGCCAGATACACCTTGCGGATTCGTCTTTCGTCCATGGCCATTCTTAAAAAACGAGCGGTTCGGGTATTCCGGGTGAACAGAATGGCCCCTGAAGTCGCGCGCCCAAGCCGATGAAGAGGCGAACATTCGACATCATAGCGTTGACGGACCAGGTAAAGCAGTGTATTTTCCAAAAACCCGCCGCCGGGAAGGACAGGCAGTCCGGAAGGTTTCGCCAGGACTAAAACATTTCCATCTTCGAACAGAGTCACAAAATTCCTTGGAACATCGGGCTCTTCCCATGGAGGACGATCATAGATAAGGCGGTCGCCCCGAGTCAGAGTATCGTCCGGCGATGTCGGCCGTCCATTGAGCAAAACCTGCCCCGTATTGATTCGTTGCTGCCATGTTTCCTGGGTCGAGTGAGTGTAATGAAGAGCATAGAAGGCCGCAACCGAGAGGCCTTCGTCCGATTTGAGGACACGATCTGGATAACTATAGCCTTTATTTTTCATGATTTCGGGCGGCAATTGCCGGCTAAACAAGCAGGGGGACGCGGGCCGCTCTTCCTTATTTTCCTGCAAATCATATTTTGTAGCAAATCATAGGGGGATTTAGGTGGGGTACCGTGCCCAGAGCGGGAATTCGCCGCGTCGCGGAAAAAGGAAACTCCTATCCCTTTAGAATGGGATAAACGCAATACTGTGACGCTGAAGGAAGAGAACAAAGCCTCATGGCAAGAAACGGGACACGTGCCAAATATATTTGACACAAGGATTGGCGAGGCGATATATTTCCGGCTGATCAAGAGGAGAGGTAACAAGTCATGAAAAAGCAATTCCTGACCGCCATTCTGGGGCTTTGCATTTTGGCGGGAGCAGTGAGGGGAGCGGACAACCTGGCGAAGAGCTTCGTCAGGCCGCCGGACTCGGCGCGGCCCTGGGTGTATTGGTTCTGGCTGAACGGCAACATCACGCGCGAGGGGATCACGGCTGACCTGGAGGCCATGAAGCGCGTCGGTATCGGGGGCGTGCTGATCATGGAAGTGGACCAAGGCGCGCCCCTAGGGCCGGCCGCGTTCATGAGCCTGCCGTGGCGGGAATTGTTCAAACACGCCGTCGCCGAGGCGAAGCGGCTCGGGCTCGAAGTGAACATGAACGACGACGCCGGCTGGAACGGGAGCGGCGGTCCTTGGATCAAGCCGGAGCAATCGATGCAGAAGGTTGTCTGGACAGAAACCAACCTCACGGGCCCGAGCCGAAAGGGGATGTCCGTATCGAAAAAGCCGTCTATGGCCTGCCCGGCGCCCCGAAGCGCTCGCGCGACGTGCGGGCCAAGCTCCAGGCGATCGTCGACGGCGGCGAATCTAGCTTTCAAGTGTCGCGCCTGGCCGCGGGCGATGATCCGGCCTACGGAGTTGTGAAGACGCTCGAGGCGGAGTACACCGCCGGTGGGAAATCCTTCAAGATGAGCGCCAAAGACCCTGAGACCATAAGCTTTCCCATCGCCCCGGGTATCGAGCCCGAGGCCGAGGTCCATTACGGCGAAAACGGCAAGCTGCTTGTCGAAGCGTGGCAGGCGGGTCGCTATGAGTTGAAGACGGCGTCGGGCCGCCTCCTCCGAGCCCAGGCGCCGGCGCTGCCGCCGCCGCTGGAGATCTCCGGCCCGTGGGAGCTGCGGTTCCCGCCGAACTGGGGCGCGCCCGAACGGGTGGCGCTGGATAAGTTGATCTCGTGGAGCGAGCACGGTGACCCCGGCGTGAAGTACTTCTCGGGCCAGGCGACTTGCACCAAGACGATCACCGTGCCGGGCGAGATGATCGGCAAGGACCGACGGATCACCCTGGATCTGGGCAAGGTCCAGGTCATTGCGAAGGTGAAACTCAACGGCAAGGACCTCGGCATTCTCTGGAAACCGCCCTATCGCCTGGATGTCACCCGCGCCTTGAGGGCCGGCGGCAACACGCTCGAGATCAGCGTAGCCAACCTTTGGATCAACCGGATGATCGGCGACGAGCAGTTGCCCGAGGACAGCGACCGGAATCCCGACGGTACTCTCAAAGCATGGCCGCGGTGGGTCCAGGAAGGAAAGCCGAGTCCCTCCGGCAGGTTCACGTTCACGAGCTGGCGGCTCTGGAAGAGGGGTGAGGCGCCGGTGGAGTCAGGGCTGTTGGGACCGGTGATGTTGCGAGTGTCCGCTCTTTCCAGCGTCGGGACATAAAAAGAGGATAGCTGGAGCGAAGCCTGGATCGGCTGAAGACCGACCACTTTGATCTCTACCAATTTCACGCTGTGTCGAGCCTGGACGATGTGGAAAAAATCCTTGCCGGCGGGGGAGCCGCGGAGACGTTCCTCAATGCACGCGAGGATGGTAAAGTGCGCTTCCTGGGCGCTTCCGCACATAACGCCGAGGCGGCCATATCCTTGATGGACCGTTTTCCGCGCGGCCGGGATGTAACAATCAGGGAATAGGTATTGCGTCTCCGATTCTATTTAAGGGTGCGATAGACCGCGGTCGCGATCTCGATGTCCTGAACGGCCACTCCGGTGAGATCGACGACGGTGATTTGGCTTTCCGAGGTCCGGCCTCTTTCCTTGCCGGAGATGATGGCCCCCAGCTCGACGCATCGGCTTTCCCAAATTTGACCCGCTTCGAGCGCCTTGTGGATCTCTCCCCGGAGCCGGCATTGGGACAGGCTGTCGGCCACGACCACGTCGGCCTTGGCGAGGATTTCCGGATCGAGCTCCTGCTTGTCCGGAGTGTCGGATCCGACGGCAGTGATATGGGTTCCCGGCCGCAGGTCGGCGGCCGAGAGGAGAGGCGTTTTCGAGGGCGTCGCCGTGACGACGAGGTTGCAAGTGTTCAGGATCGAAGCGGCATCCAAGGTGGTTTCCACCGAAAAACCGCGGGACTCCATGTCCCGTTCGTAATTCTCGAGCTCTTCCGCTAGGGGCCCCCAGACCAGGACGTCCCGGCACGGCGAGACGCGTGTCAACCATTCGAGCTGGAGCCGGGCCTGGACGCCGGCGCCAACGATGCCGATACGCTCGACTTTGCGGGGCGCGCAGTATTTCGCTGCCACGGCGCCCGCGACCGCGGTCCGGACATCGGTCAGATGGCCTTCGTCGAGCAGGATGGCCGCGGGTTCGCCGGTTTTCTGCTTGAAGAGCAGCATGCAGCCGTTGCCCGACGGCAGGCCGATCGAGGGATTGCCGTAGAATCCGGAGGCGATCTTTATGACATAGAACTCTTCCCCCTCGATATAACCGGACTTGATGTGGACTTCGCCTTTGTCCAGTATCAATTCTCCGACCGGAGGAACGGTCGCCCTGCCCGACGAATAGGCGGCGAAGCCTTTTTCGATGGCCGGAATCAAATCCAGCGCGGGAAGGATTTCCTTGATCTGCGCCAGCGTCGCGATTTTCACGGGCTTCCTTGAGGAATGGAGTTTATTTTCTTCGCAATTCCATGAGCAGGTCGTGGATCCGGCCGAGCGCCGGCGTCAAATAATCGTGCGGCAAGCCGAAGCTGATGCGGACGAAACGGTCCAGGCCGAAATGATCGCCGGGCACGATGAGCACTTTTTTCTCCTCGCGCAACTGTTCGGCGAATTGCGTGGATGGGATGTCAAGGCGGTAACGGACGAAGGCGATCGCCGCCGCCTGCGGCGGAGTGGTGCTGAGAATTTCCCGGTGTTCGCTCATCCATTGCTCCAGGACGGGGAAACCCCGGCGGATATATCCGCGGGCGCGTTGGATGAGGCGGGGCCGGACGCGGGGGGACAGGGCGTAAGCGGCCAGGTGGTTCGAGAGCATGGGGGCGCTCAAAGTCAGATATTCGTGCCTCGCCCAGATCTCGTCGACGACAGGTGCCGGGCCGACCACCCAGCCGACTCGGAGCCCCGGCAAGCCGTACGCTTTGCTCAGGCTGCCGACGGCCAGGACCTTTTCGTACTTTCCGTAGAACGAAGGCGTCTGCTCGTCGGTCAAACGCTCGGCTCCGGCGTAGACCTCGTCCGCCAGGATCCAAGCCCCGACCCGGCGGGCCGTTTCGATCACCGCATCCATTTCCTCATTCTTGAGGATATAGCCCGTCGGATTGTTCGGATTGCAGATCGCGATCAGCTTCGTTTTCCCGGTCACCGCCTTCTTCAGGCCGTCGAGATCGGGCGCCCACCCCTTCTTCTCATCCAATGAAAAGGTCTTGAGGCCAAGATTCAGGTTCTTGGCCAGACCCCAGATCTGCATGTAATTCGGCAGCATGACGACGACCTCGTCCCCGGCTGAAAGCACGCTCCAGAGGATGTCGTAATTGGCTTCGATCGCCCCCACCGTCACCAGGACGTTTTCCGGGCCGGCGCCGGGATACAAGGCGGCGATGTTGGCTCTCAGCTCCGGAATGCCGTTGGCGTGGGGATAGTCCAATTCGATGGCCAGCAGCTTGGCCACCCCGTCCGGATCGTCCTGGAGGAGCTCTTTCAAGGTCAGCGGATGCACGCCGCTTTCCGAGAGGTTGTAATCGACTGTCTTCTCGAACTTGGACATCATCCGTTCCATAATGAAAGGCTGGAATTTTGGCATGACTCACTCTTCCTTCCAGGGCAGAGCATAGTCTCGGCTTTGGACCGGTGTCAAGCGGAGCAGACAAGAAACACGGATTCTTCCCGTGCCTCTTCGTCTTCTTGACAGAGTCTTCCGAACGGGGCTAAATAGTCTCTTCGGAAAGGACAGGGTCACTTCATATTCCTTTAGAATTCCGGCTTGAAACGAAAGAGAGGATAATCATGAAAACACGCCTCCCGAGGGCCGCGGTCTTTTTCGCCGGTCTGTTGATTATTTCCCAGCTGGCGGCCGGCGCAACCGTCAAGAAGAAAGAGGAAGCCGTCGCCTCCATCGAAAGGCACAAAGCCGAGATCATCGATCTCAGCGATCGGGTCTGGGGCTTCGCCGAAACCGCCCTGCTCGAGACTCAATCGTCGAAGGCGCTCGCGGACTATGCCGAAAAGCAGGGCTTCGCGGTCGAACGCGGTGTCGCGGGAATGCCGACCGCGTTCGTGGCGAGTTACGGTGAGGGCCGGCCGATCATCGGCGTCCTCGGCGAATACGACGCCCTGCCGGGCCTGTCGCAGAAAGCCCAGTCCATGAAGGAAGCTCTGCAGGCCGGCTCGCCGGGCCATGGCTGCGGGCACAACCTGTTGGGAACGGCCGCCCTCGGAGCGGCCTTGGCCGTCAAAGACCTGATGACCGCGGGAAAACTCAAGGGCACGATCCGCTTCTACGGCACGCCCGCCGAGGAAGCGCTGGGCGGCAAGATCTACATGGCCCGCGCAGGTCTGTTCAACGACCTCGACGTCTGTCTGACCTGGCACCCTGACGATCAGACCCGGGTCTCCGTCGACGGCTCGCAAGCGATCGTCGACTTCATCGTCGAATTCTCCGGCAAAACTGCGCACGCCGCGGCCGACCCCTGGAACGGGCGCAGCGCGGTAGCCGCTCTGGAGTTCTTCGCCACGGGCCTGAACCGCATGCGTGAATTCGTCAAGCCCACGGTCCGCATGCACTATGCGATCATAAACGGGGGGGACGTGCCGAACGTGGTGCCGGCCTACGCCAAGCTCTGGTGCTGGCTCCGGGATTCGAAGGGCGCCGGAGTCGATCAGCTGCTCGGCCGCGCGCGGCGGATCGCCGCGGGTGCGGCCATGATGGCCGAGGTCGAATCGAAGATCACGGTGCAGGGGGGCGACTGGGAGACCCTCGTCAACATGGCCGGGGAAAAGGTGATGTTCGCGAACCTCATGTGGCTCGGGCCGATCCCGTTCACGCCCGAGGAACAGGAATTCGCCAAAGAGATCCAGCGCGCGACGGGCGTAGATCCCAAGGGCCTCGACGGCGCGGTCCAGCCGTGGACGGCGCCGAAGCCCGATCCCGAGGGGGGATCGACGGATGTTGGCGATGTAAGTTGGATCGTTCCCACGCTGAGCATGAACGCCACAACCGCGCCGAAGGACACTCCCTGGCACGCTTGGCCCGTGGTCGCCTGCGGCGGAATGTCGATCGGACATAAAGGGCTTGTCTACGCGGCCAAGGTCTTGGCGGCGACGATGGTGGACCTTTTCGATGACGCTAAGTCCCTCCAGGCCATTCAAGCCGAGTTCCGGGAGAAAACGAAGGGCGTGGTCTACAAACCGTTTATTCCCGACGGGCCTCCTCCCGTGCCGAAGCGCTGACTCGCGCGAGGGGGGCCTCAAATAATATTCTCAAAATCCTTCTACCTAGAACAGCTCCGGATAATATTTCCGGATCAGCGTCTGTTCTTTCCCCGTGAGGGCCGACAGGAGCACCGGCGCATCTTCCACACGGCGCTGCTTCTGGTTGATGCGGTTGATCAAGCTCCAGTTCCGCGACGGTTTCCCGACCACGGGATCCGCGGGCTCATGGGCGGTCAAATCGTACCGCGTGAAGTCGATGACCTTGCCGGGCTCGTCCTTCTGCCAGTCGCGCAGGATCGCTAGTCGAAAGGCGGTATTCATGAACCAGCGGATCTCCAGATTGGGCTCGGAGCCGCCAATGCCGGTACCGCGTTGCACGAACCGGTAGTCCAAGCCGCTATTGTCCGGATGCTCACGCCGCCAGGCCTCGCCGAACTCGCCCTGCGTGACTAGCCGGGCGTCGGGCCAGCGCCGTCGCACGTTCTGCGTCAACCGCTCCTCCAAAGGCGTCTGGGCCGCGTTCAGCGCGCTGCCGAGAACACAGGCGATCAACGTCAGACTCAGACTGTATTTCATCGTCCCATTTCCGCAAATACAAAAATACTTTAATGCCGAATCGTTGAGAAAATCAACTTGGAAAATGAGGGGCCCATGTCATGGATTGGGGAGTCCGTTTGGAAAAATCAGAAGAGCTCCTGAGCCGTATCCAGATAGATTTGGTAATCCCTTTTCCCGAATGTGCAGAAGACGACCTTTTCGATGGACGGATTCTCTTCCAGGAATGTTTTTCCTGTCCGTAGAGCGATGGTCGCGGCCTTTTCGATGGGATAGCCGAAAACCCCGGTCGAGATGGAAGGAAAGGCGATCGTCTTCAGCCCGTGCTTCATCGCCAGGGCCAGACTGTTCCGGTAACAATCTGACAAGAGTTCCGGCTCGCGTTTCAATCCGCCGTTCCAGATCGGGCCCGCGGTATGGATGACGTGCTTGGCGGGAAGGCGGTAGCCGCCGGATATCTTAGCCTGCCCCGTCTCACATCCTCCGAGAGTCCGCGTCTCTTCCAGCAACCGGGGACCGGCCGCTCGATGGATGGCGCCATCCACGCCGCCTCCACCCAAAAGGCTCTTATTTGCCGCGTTGACGATCGCATCAACTGCCAGCCGGGTTATGTCGCCTTCTATGATTTCGATCCTTCCCTCGAGATATTCAGCCATTTCAGACGCCCCATGCTTGTCCCATTATAGCTGAAGCGACGCAAAAGGGGCAGGTCCGCCTTTTAATAGGTTCAACCCACAAAGTGGGGTCCCTCACAGCCTCGCCACCTGAAGGTGCCAGAAGCTTGGGCTTTCTTCCTCGCCAACTTGGCGGCCATCGAGATCGGTGATTTGACATTCCTACCTTGGTATTCTATTAATGGGTCGATTGCTTTTTCAAAGTGATCCGTCGATGACGAGGATGAATTTACATGAACTCGATAAAACTCCTCCTGGTTTCTGTCTTCGGGCCCTTCGGGGTGAGGGACGATTACGCCGAGGGAAATGGAATGCAGATGGAACTCTTCAACAACCAGATCACGAGGCAGCAGGGAGTCCACTCGCCCCGGCAGTCCTACTGGAGTTTCCCGCTGTACCTGCTCGCGGAGAATGTCTCGGTGCCTGCAACCGTTCTCGATTTTCCCACCTGGGGAGAATTCACGAGGGAACTGGAAAATGGTTACACTCACGTGGGCATCACCTTCATCGTCCCCAACATCTTGAAAGCTCGAAGGATGGCCGAGCACATCAGATCGAAGCACCCTGAGATTAAGATAATACTGGGCGGCTTCGGCACCATGGTCCCTGCCCTAGAGACCATCGTTCCCCACGACGGTGTATGCGATGGCGAAGGGGTGGAGTGGCTGAGGCGGTACTTTGGGGAAGACACGTCGGCGCCCATCGTGCATCCTGCCATCTTCGGCCCAGCCTACGAGTACATCTATGGGGCAAGGACTCCCACGAAGGGGTCGATCCTGCTCACCGGGGTGGGATGCAACAATGCTTGCGAGTTCTGCGCCACCTCCTTCAAGTTCGGCAAGAAGTATGTGCCCTTCATGTCGAGCGGGGCCCAGGTGTTCGATGCCTGTCTGAAGTCCGAAAAGGAACTGGGTTCAAGGGGATTTGCCATTATCGATGAGAATTTTCTCAAGAAGCCCCAACGGGCCAGGGAACTTCTTGCCCAGTTGGAGGCGCAGGAGAAGGCCTACGTCTTCGACATATTCTCCTCTGCCGAGGTGATCACCGATGTAGGCATCGATTTCCTCGTGCGACTCGGCATACACGTGATCTGGATCGGTGTCGAGTCGAGGGCGAACACCCATGCGAAGCTTAAGGACATAGACATCGGCAACCTGATAGCTCAGCTCCAGGAAAATGGCATCTCGGTGATAACATCCGGCATCCTTTTCCTTGACCACCACGACCAAGAGACCATCAGGGAAGATATCGAGTGGATCATTGGTCTCGGTTCCGACATGACCCAGTTCATGAACTACACACCCTACCCATGCACCGGCTTGTATGCAAGGCTCGCCGGGGAGGGAAGGCTCAAGGACATCCACTTTCGCTTCCACCATGGCGCGGGAGAACTAAACTGGAATCACCCGTACATCGTTGATCCAAAGGAACAGGCCAACCTGCTGAAAGAAGCATTCAGGAGGAAGTACGAGGGCAGCGGCCCCGGCATCCTCAACATGGCCATCACCGCCATCCGGGGCTATGCGAAGGCCGAGGCCAATAGAACACGGAGGGAGGCGGAATCGCTTGTCTGGAACCCCGAGAGTCTGCAATACGAGAAGAGCGACCATCCTGCTGACGACGTGTTCATGCGCCAGAGGATCAGACGTCTCCAGAAGATCGCCTTGAACTTGCGCCCCGTCCTGCTTCCCGCCCTCTTGTTCGCACCCAACAGGGCTTCCAGGATGAAGGCCTGGAATGCGATGAGACTGTATAAGAAAGTCCTTGGCGGAGCCGGCCCGGGGGCGATCCTAAAGGGGATCTTCCTGGTATTCACGGGTTCCATGGAACAAATCAAACTGTGGTTCAGGAGAGCAAGCGGGTATGAGGATATCGTTCTTCAGCCTCCCAGTCGCAGGGTGGAGTACAGGATTCCTCGGTCGGAAATGGTAAACTGAATTGTTAGGGCAATGGTAAGCAGAATTCCCATTGTCTGATCCTCTCGATCGTTTCCCAACTTATTTCCCTGTCCCGTCTTTGGGGTCCGCCTCACAACCCGTTAGCGAAGCTTTCGAGCTTCTTCGACCGGCTTTTAAGAAATATTCTTTTTGAAATGAATCAAGCTCTGCAATTGTCGTAATCTGTTTAAGCCTTTTCTGATTGCTGAAGCTTCTCAAAAAAGCCGCATCCGGAATGGACCAAGATTCGGGGAGCAGATCACGGGGAAGTATGTGACCCTCCGCTATCGCCTCCACATCCACCGCGGCGATTCCGCGGCTGCCGGTTTGCCGAGGAGTTCGCCGCTTACCCGCCCGCCTTAAAGCCTCCTCGATGACCCTCCAGGTTATGGGTCGCCGACCCCTGGTCGGATACTTTCCCTGATTGACTCCAAGCTCGGAAGGCGAGGTGCGGTCGATTTCCGGCGGGATTGTCGCCGCAAAAGGGAAAACGGGGACGCCTTGTCCGTACAGCCTCGGCTATGATATCCTGACCTCCTCGCCGCGATCAGCGGACGAGGAGAGGACTATGATCATCGCCGAGCTGGCCGTTTTTCCGACGAGCGAGAGCTCGTCAGTCAGTCGTTATGTCCGGGAGGCGGTCCGAGCCGTCGAAGCGTCAGACGCCATTCTGATCACAAGGCTGGATTCATGAAGAAAGCGATCACGATTGCAGTCCCCGTCCTCCTCGTCCTGATCGGCGGGGGCGTCGGACTGAAGCTGACCAAGTTTGAGTCCGGAAAGCCCTGGGTCCGGATGTCGGGGAACACCGCTATGCTGGGTCCCGAGTTCGTTTTCCGGGCCGGGGACGCGAAGAGCGGCCTGGACAGGCTTCGCGTCGAGGCCGTCCAAGCCGGAAAGTCCGCCGAGCTCTGGTCCGGATCGTTCCCGCCCTCGACCCGCGAAACCGAGCAAAAGATCTCTCTCCGTCCGCTCCCCTCCGGACTTTCGGACGGTGAGGTCCTCATCCGGATCACGGCCGAGGACAGATCGTGGAACGGCGGCAATGTCACGGTCCTCGAGAAGAAGATGATCATCGACACCAAACCGCCGCGACTGACCATCCTGGGCGGTCCGCATTACGTCAACCAAGGCGGGACGGGATGCGTCGCCCTTACTTCAGACGAGGCTCCGGCTTCGAGCGGGATCCGGGTCGGGGACGCCGAGTTCGCCGGTTTTCCCGTGGAATCGGGCCGCATCCTGACCTTCTTTGCCTTGGGATCCGGCGTGCCGGCGGACGTCTCCTTCCAAGCCGTCGCAACCGACGCCGCAGGCAACCGGGCGAGCCAGGCCTTCCGGCCGAACGTGAAAAAAAAGGCCTTCAGAAGGGACAAGATCGAGATCACCGATAAGTTCCTAGCCGACGTTCTGCCGTATTTCAAGGAGCGGGACGCGAAGCTTCAGGGGAGCGATCTTGAGATCTTCCTGACCCTCAACCGCGATCAGCGGGCCCGAGATGCCGATCGGATCCGGGCGATCTGCCGCGAAACGGCGCCGAAGATGCTATGGTCGGGGGTCTTTCTTCGTCTGCCGAATTCCAGTCCGATGGCCCGATTCGGCGACGAGCGGACCTATTTCCACGACGGCAAGGAGATCGACCGACAAATTCATCTGGGCATCGACCTGGCCTCTCTGGCCCAAAGCCGGGTCCCGGCCGCCAACGCAGGCCGGGTCGCCTTCACCGGTTCGCTCGGCATCTATGGCGAGGCGGTCATCCTCGACCATGGGCTGGGCGTTTTCAGCTTATACGGCCACCTCGGCCGGATCGATGTCGCGGCGGGACAAGACGTGACCCGGGGCGCCACGATCGGCCTGACCGGCTCGACCGGCATGGCCGGCGGCGACCATCTCCACTTCGCCATGATCGTTCAGGGCGTATTCGTCAACCCGGTGGAATGGTGGGATGAACATTGGATCCGCGACAATGTCGCGTTGAAGACGAAGTAACCGTCGAGAATCATCAT
>JADGNV010000162.1 GCA_017883285.1 Candidatus Aminicenantota bacterium
CAGTTGTGGCAGGGCGAGGCGACGACTTGGGCCTTGGTGCGCGCGATCTGGTCGGCCTTGATCCGCCCCGCGCTTTTGCGGCGGGGCGCGAATTCGGTCATGGACAGCTGTCCGCCCCCTCCCCCGCAGCAATAGTTGTCTTTGCGGTTGGGGGTCATTTCGACGAACCGGCGAACGGAGCGTTTCAGGATCTCGCGCTGTTCCTCGATGACGCCCCCCATCCGGACGAGCTGGCAGGGATCGTGGAGCGTGACGGTCTTCGGGTTGCGGTCGGGATCGAGGCGGATCCGGCCTTCCCGGAGGTCTTCGGCCACAACTTCCAAAACGCTCTTGACCTCGCGGCCGAGCTGCTCGGCCAGCCAGGCCGCGGCTTCCCAGCGGTTCGAAGCGAACCCGTGGCCGCACTCCGAAAGGACGAGAGTCTTTACGTTCAATTCGTCCATGGCCTCCCTCAGCCGCCCGGCGAAAAGGGCGGCGAGGGCGTCGTCCCCGGTGAAATAGGCGTAATTTGTCACGTCGAACGCCCGGGACGACAGCGTCCAACTTCTCCCGGCCGCGTGGAAGAGCTTGGCCGCGGCCGTCAGGGTCAGGGGATAGAACTTCGGCTCGCGGGGATTCACGGCATACAGGAAATCCGCCCCCGCCGCGTCCATAGGCATGCGGATCCGGGGATCGCCCGTTTCGGCGCGGAGGTCGTCCTCCAGCCAGGCCGCCGTTTCGACCCAGTCCTCCCGGGTGATGCCCATGTTGTTGCCCGTCTCCCGAGCCGTGGCCACCGTGGAGTCGAGGCCGTCGGGAACGAGGCCGAGCGAAGCGAGGACGGCCCGCCCTTTGCGGATGATCGCCGGGATTTGAATGCCCATCGTGCAATTGATCATGCAGCGTCCGCAGAGCGTGCAGCGGCCGTAGAGAGCGTCCGCCCATTCCCGGATTGTCGCAGCGTCCAGGCCCGGAGCGAGGCGGCGGGGACGGCCGGAGCCGGCGATCTGACGGCGGAAGACCCGGATGATCAGGTTCAGTTTGTAGGCGGGGATGGAACGCAGGTCCCGGTCGTCGAGAAAGTAATGGCAGGATTCAGCGCAAAGTCCGCACCGGACGCAGGATTCCAGCCCGTCGGCGGATGGCGCGTCGATGATGTCGGCCAAGGTTTGGATGGCCGTCTTGAGGTCTTGGGGAGGAAGATCGCCCAGCCGCTCCGCCCAGGATCGTTTTCGCGTCGGCGTTTCTGCCATGACTCAGCTCGCCGACGCCGCTCCAGGCGGCAAGACGCCCCGTCTTCCCAGCAACCGGCCGAAATGGATCCGGGAGCGGAAGAAGAAAAGGCAGTGGCGGATTTTTCCCATGGGGATATAGAGAAGCAGAATCACCGACAGGGCCATGAAGGGAACGGCCGCGCGAGCGTCGAGGGAGGCTGCCAGAGCGAACGCCAGGAACAGGTCCACCAATAGGTTGGCCGCGTAATCATCGAGCCGGCTTAAGGCGCGGGAGAGGGGCAAGGCGGCGCGCTTACTCAGGAGACCGCCCCCCGCTACGAAGCCCGTCGCCAAGCCGAGGCGGAGGAGGTGGACGATCAGGTGCGAAATGGAAAAGCCGACGGCCAGCGCCGCGAGAACGGCGAAGGCACAGAAGATGCCGGCGTGGTAGAGAATTCCGGCCAAATAAGATGCGAGATGGCGCCGGGCGCTCTCCTTTTCCCAGGGGAGAAGCCCTCTGCCCAGGGCATAAGCGATGCCCCGCCGGGCGCTTCCCCGCGCCGGTGCGCACGTTTCGGGACCCCCGAACGCCGCCGCCCATCGGGCACGCACGGCCAAGGCTGTCAGGGAAGCCGCGCCCGCCGCGAGGACGAACCACCGAAGGAGATTCACGCAGCGTTCTCTTTCAAACGCATCCGTCGGGCTTGGGCAGCCCGGCGAGTTTGCAGGCCCCTTTAGCCGGCCCGGATGGGAACAGCTCATAGATCCTGCGGAGCGTGGAGTGGGTCGACTGGCAGAGATTCCGAACCATGGGCGCGTTGCCGTGTTCGAGATAGTACCTGCGGATGAACTCGATGACTGTCCAGTGTTCCTCGGAAAGGCTCTCGATTCCCTCCTGGTCCTTGGCCAAGGCCGCGGCCACGATCCGGTCCCATTCCTCGGGCCGGTTCATGAAACCTTCTTCGTTGACATCGACGACCTTTCCGTCGGGTGATACAATGGTCATGGGCTTCCTCCTGGATTGACCATGGATGGGACCCCCGGGATCCCGAATTTGTATTTAATGATAATGGTAATTATTTCCATTAATATTATAATTCTTTTTCATCTAGGTGGGAAGCGAGAGTGATGGATGGGAGGGAAATTCCCTCGAGGCTGTCCGAAGGAGGTCATTTCATGACGCGACTCGGGATCATTATCTGCGCTCGGTATCAGAGCTGTGGCGGAGGCAAATGTTTTCGGGCCTTGAGGGAGCGGGCCGGCGCCTTCGCCCGCTATCCGAAAGAGGACCCGGTCGAGATCGTCGGCTTCTCGTATTGCGGGGGCTGTCCCGGAGGGAACATCGAATCCGTTCCCGAGGAAATGAAGAAGAACGGCGCCCAAGTCATCCATCTGGCGACCGGCCTAATCGTCGGATATCCGCCCTGTCCCCGCATCAGAGAATTCAAGACATTCATCGAAACGCGCTACGGACTTCCGGTCGTCGTCGGGACCCACCCCATCCCGCTCAAATACATGTCCGTCCACGAGAAGCTTCCTTTCTGGAAGGACGCCCATATGGAAGACCTGGCGGCCGAGCTTTTTGCCGAGGACCGAGCCGTCATGGAAGCTTATAATTGATGCGGAGCGGCGTTACCGCTTTTCTTCTTTATCGAGATTCTGAAGGGGACATAGAGGGGGCAAAATCCGACGGGCGAGGGGAGGAGGGGAATTTCATTTTTATTTTTCCAGGATATAAAGAACCAAGTGTTCCAGCGGAATCGTCTTTATCTGAGAAAAGCCGGAGGAATTCCCCAGGCGGAGAACTTCGTCGGATTCCAATCGATCTTTTAGCGGAGGGCCAAAATTCTGTTCCGCATAGGACCATTCCAGCACGGCTGTCCTCACCGCACAAACACGGCGAGCTTCCTGAAGGGTCCGAAGTGGGCGTCCTGCTTCATGGAGGACAAGACCTAAAAAACATAAGTCAAAGGAATCATCGCCGAAAGGAAGGGCTTCCGAATCGGCCATCTGAAAATGGGCCTTCGGAACGAATCTTCGCGCGGATTCGAGCATCGGCTCTTGAAAGTCGATTCCGGTCACCTTCAAACCCAGGCGGACGAAGACTTCGGCGAAAACGCCGCTGCCCGTTCCAATGTCGAGGACCCGATTTATTTGATGTCCTTGAAGGCTTAAGGATACGGCCCGTTCGGTTTCCAATAAGGCCAGGCGCCGGGGATCACGCAGACGCTCGATGTCGCGAAATATTTTATCCTTACTCATGATGTGGTGTCAGATGTCTTGAGAACGAGCCGTTTGATCATCGCGACCTTGAGGGTATCGTTCAGGCCAAGGCAGGCGATCATGGAATAGGCGAATATCGCAAACGTCTGTCCCCACGGTAAGGGCATGAGACCCGGGAGACCCAGGCGCGTCAGGATGGTGCCTGCGAGCACGTCCAGCGCGAGAGCGATCACGAGGGTTTGACTGGGCCTCGTCGTCCAGAACCGCCGGCGCTCTCTCGCGGATACGATGGAGAACGCGGCAAAATAAAGCAAGGTCAAGAAGCTGAAGGTATAGAGGGCATTGTCGTTGAACGCTAAATCGAAGCGTGACCAGCTGATAAACAAAAGGACGAGGGCCTCCATGACCATCGCCACGCCCAGTACCACGGACACCGTCAGGAAGCCCCCGATGTTCCAGGTCTCCGGCTTCCGGGACGGTCGAACGTGGTCGGTGGCCAGGGCGATTTTGGCGAAGTCCGTCAGGAAGACAAGCAGCAGCATGGCAAAAGCGGAGACGACGAACTTCCCCGTGACGAGAAAGGCGATGGCCACGAAGGCGGCCTTCAGGATCGTCCGGCTGACTTTGTTGATGATCCAGGTCAAAACACGCTGGTAAATGGTCCGCCCCTGCTCGACCAAGGCGACGATGTTCGTGAGCCCGGCTTCGGTCAGGACGACACTCGCGGCCCCTTTGGCCACGTCGGTTGCGGTGTTGACGGCGATGCCCACTTCGGCCTGGCGCAGGGCGGGCGCATCATTGACGCCGTCACCCGTCATGCCGGTAACGTGTCCCGCGGCTTGCAGGCGCTGCACCACGATGTATTTGTCCTCCGGGTACACCTCGGCGAACCCGTCAGCGTCCGCCAACAGGTCGACCACCTCGTGACCGGCCTGAGGGTCGGCAGCCTTCAAATCCGCCACGCGACGAATGTTGGCCAACCCGACCGCTTGAGCGATCTCGCGCGCAACCGGAAGCGCGTCTCCCGTGAGCATCTTCACCCCGACTCCAAGATCGCGGAGAGCGGCGACGAGCTTTTTGGCCTCCGGCCGAGGCGGATCGTACAGCGTCACCAAGCCGACTAATTCGGGGACGTCCGTCTCTGGTCCGCGCGCCACGGCCAGCACCCGGTATCCCTTGAGTGCGGCCTCGCCGACACGAGCCTCGAGCGCTTCGATCGCCGGGGGCTGGAGACCGCAGGCCTGCGCCACGGCCCGCACGGCTCCTTTCATGACCCGCAGACGCTTTCCGTTCTGTTCAACCACGGCTTCCGTCCGCCGGCTTTGCGGATTGAACGGCTTGAAGAAGATGTTCGTGACCGCGGGGCCAGCGTCGAAAAGGCGACGCTCTCGCGCCGCGGCCAGAAACGCCAAGTCGATCGGATCCTGGTTGGCCTCTTGTGACGCAAGCCCTCCCGCGAATAGCACGTCGGATTCCGTCCAGCCATCGAGCGGGATCACGCCCATAATCGCCAGTTGGTTCATCGTAATCGTGCCCGTCTTGTCCACGCAGAGCACGTCCATCGTGGCGGCATCCTCGGCCGCGCTGAGGCGTGTAACCAGCACGCCTCGCTTCGCCAACTCCTTCGCGCCGACGGCCATGCTGACCGTGAACATCACCGGGAGGGCCACCGGCACCGCGCTCATCAGCAGGACAAGCAGGAGCGGGATCATCTCGATAAGCGACGCCCCGCGGATCAGGGACATCACGACCACGATCCCCAGCAGGGCGCCGACGATGACGAAGAGCCACCGGACGAGCTGGGCCACCACCGCTTCGATATGGAGCTTGGGGCGCGCGAGCTGGACGAGCTCCGTGGTCCGGCCAAAGTAGGTCTGCGCCCCCGTCAGCATCACCACACCGTTGCCTTCCCCTTGACGGACGACGGACCCCGACGAGAGCACGTCGCCGGGCGCCTTGTCGACATCGGTCGATTCGCCGGTCAGGGCGGACTGGTCAATGCTCAAGGCTCCGGTCAAGAGTTTCAGGTCCGCCGGGATGATGTCGCCCGGACGGAGGCGGACGATATCGCCGGGGACCAGTTCCCGGGCGGGAATGATCCGCCAACTTGCCTCGCGCAACACGCGCGCGCTGACCTGCAGCCGTCGCCGCAGATTCTCGACGACGCCGGCGGCCCGGTGCTCCTGGGCGAAGCTTAGCACGGCATTGACGACCAGCAGTCCGCTCACCACGGCAAGATCGGAGTATTTCCGGAGCACCACCGACAGAATCATTATTAGCTCAAGCATCCAGGCCGATAAGCCCCAGAATTTTCCGAGGAACCGGAGGAACGGGCGCGATTTTTGTTCGGCCACTTCGTTGGGGCCGTGCACCTTCAGGCGGGCGTCAGCCTCATCGCGCGCAAGTCCCGTCTCGGGATCTACGTGGAGCGCCGCGAGAGTGTCGGCAACCGTCGCGGAGGCGATGTCGGGGCCGTTTGCGGTTGACGTCATCAAGCGTGGATATCCACGCCGGAATTCGTTGTGACCGCTTGCACAGTAATTATCCTCCGATCCTTGTTACCCCGATCGTGTCTTTGCACCCAAGCGGTATGGGTTGACCGGATAAAAGATACACTTTATCTCCTGGCGTTCTGGACCACATCCCTTCCGACACGGGGCGATCCGGGGATCAGCGGCAGGTGTGATGGGCGCAGGAGCCCGCGAGAGTGATCTCTTCAAGGGCGCCTTCAGAGAGCAGGCGGGCCATATCGGAAACCGTTCCCGGAACAGCCCGATAAACCTTGATGCCGGCTTCGTTGAATTTTTGAACGGCCCGGGCGCCCATGCCTCCGCAAACGACCACGTCGATGTTTCGTCCGGCTAAGGACGCCAGGGGCTGGCACATTCCGTGAGCATGATGCTCATGGGAATTATCGATGACCTCCCAAGCCTTCGCCTCGGCGTCAAACACCGTGAAAAAAGGCGCGCTTCCGAAATGCTCATGGACCATAGCGCCTTGGCCGTCTTTTGTTGTTGTGGGAATACATAATTTCATTTGCTCATCCTCCTGCAAAAAGATCCGCGTCCTTTGCCGAATCCGTCCCCGCCGACCCCCGCTCCATCCCGTGGAGCCCGCTGGAAATCCCGACTCCGGCATTTCGGGCATTCCGGCGGCCGGGCCGAGCCGAAGGCTACGCTCCAATCGTGGCGGCAATCGGCGCAGGAAAAAAGCCTTTGCCTCATTTTAACGACGCCTCCTTCGATTTTCAAAGCCTTGGCGTTCACGATCGCGTCCGCGATTTTTTTTCGCGCGGATTCGATGATATTGCCGAAGGTTTGCCGTGAAACGTCCATCCGTTTGGCCGCCTCCTCCTGGTACAAGCCGAGAAGATCCGCCAAGCGAACGGCCTCAAACTCGTCCATCGTGAGGCGCACTTCCGGCAAATCCGCCAGGGACACTCCTCTCGGCTTGAAGTAATCCGCTTGAGGGGGTCCGCCGATCCGTCGGCATTTAAGCGGCCGGGCCATTTCTCACCGATAGAACCCGGCGCCTCCGGACGCCGAGGACCTTTCTCCTTCGGTTACGATCAGGATTCTCGGACGCCTGATCAGTTGATCCAATATTGGCATATGCCAATAATATAATCTGGGGAAAGGCGCCTGTCAAGTCCCCGCTGAACTGGCATGAGCGGTTCGGCGCCCCGCATGAATGAGCAGATGCAGGAGCTCATGCCCAAGGTCATGGACACGCTGATGCTCCAGATGCTGCCCGACGTCGTGCTGCTCGTCGTCCCGAAGATGATCTCGTATCTCCGCGGCCGAAATTAAAGGAGACAGTTTTTATTTCTTAGTCGGATAGGGCGAGGTCCGCGCCGGCCCGGGCATGCAGGGCCGTGGTATCGAAGAGCGGGATCTCGAAGTCCTTCTGGGAAACGAGGAGGGGGATCTCCGTGCAGCCGAGGATGATGCCCTGCGCGCCCTCGCGGACCAGACGATGAATGATGGCCCCATAGATCTCCCGGGACGTCGGTTTCACCTGCCCCAGGCAGAGCTCGTTGTAGATGATCGCGTGAACGGCGTCCCGCTCCGCGGAATCGGGGACGAGGACCTCGATCCCGTATTCCGACGACAGCTTCCCCTTGTAGAAATCCTGCTCCATGGTGAACCGCGTGCCGAGGAGGCCGACGCGCGTGATCCCGCGGGCCCGGATTTCCCGGGCGGTCACCTCGGCGATATGGAGCAGCGGGATTCGGATCTTCCCTTGGATCGCGTCAAAGACTTTATGCATCGTGTTGGTGCACAGAAGAGCGAAATCCGCCCCGGCGCTCTCCAAAGCGAGGGCCGCCCGGCCGAGCCGGTCCGCCGCCGCGTCCCAGTCTCCCCGGTCCTGCATCCGTTCAATGTCCGCGAAATCGACGGAATAGAGGACACACTCGGCCGAATGGAAGCCGCCGAGCCTTTCCTTCACCCGCTCGTTAACGAGGCGATAGTATTCGAGAGACGATTCCCAGCTCATTCCGCCGATCAGGCCGATAGTCTTCATGGGGTTTCCGCTTTCCCGATCCGCATCCTGTATTTCGCCGATTTTTCGATCAGGTCCCGGGCCACGTAATCGGGATGGTATTTGTCCTCGATGTAGAGCTTCGCTTGGTCGCCGTAATGCGGGCTGGCGGGAACGCCGCATTCGCCCGTCGGGAGGATCGACAGCGACCGGTTCCAGTCGGCCGTGTCGAAGACGTGGCGCTGGGAGGGGCCGGCCGTCACCTGGAAGGGCCGGCTTCGAGGGTACGAAAACGCATTGACCGTATCGAAGTTGCCGCCGAGTTTGAACGGGCCCCGGTTCAGGCGGAAAGCCCTCTCGAGCAGCCGCACCTGCGACAAGGGGTGCTTCAGGGTCAGGCTGTGGGCCTGTCCCCAGGACCAGCTCTGGGCGTCCCCGCCGAAATCGTTTTCGAGCGACGCGACGGCCAGCCCGTAGCTCCGGCGCAGGATCTCGGAGGCGCTCTCGCGTTTGTCCTTCGTCCGGACATCGTCCCACCAGACTGAATCCGGCCGCTCCAGGATGCCCGCCATGAAATCCCCGGACGCTGTGGCCAGGAAATCGTCCTCGAGCTCCGGCCCGAGCTCGTCCTCCGTGATGTCCCGGGCCAGCCGCTGATAAAGCCTTTCGAAAATGAGCGGCGCGGCGCCGTCGGCCGTATAGCGGAAATCCCAGGCCTTGAGGAGATCGAGGGCCGCTTTCTCCTCCGGCGCCAGGTCGGTCATGCGGAGAAGCTCGGGGACGAGGAGGGCGGCCATCTTCTCGGCCCGCACGGACTTGATGTCGGCCTGCATCCGGGCGAAGTCCTCGACCGAGAACTTCGGCTTCTCGGCGAGCATCTGCCGGATGCGCTCGATGCGGTTGGGATCGAAGGAATGCCCGATCAAATAGGGATATGTTTCGTCGGCCGGCTTGTTGTTGGCCGACGAGACCGCGCCGTCGGGCGGGTTATAGGTATGGGGGAGCTCCTCGAACGGCACGAGCCCCTTCCAGTCGTATTCGTCCGTCTCGCCGGGGGCGACGGCCAGACCGTCGCCCTTAGCCCGGATGGGAACGCCGGCGCAGGTGTACATCCCGATGTTGCCGTCGACGTCGCCGTAGACGACGTTGACCCCCACGGCCACCAAATCCCGGGCGGCGTCGCAGAATTCGTTCCAGTTCCCGGCGCGGTTCAGTTTGGTCACGGCCCGCATCTCGTTGCTGTCGTCCATTCCCAGCCAGCGCATGGAGACGGCTTCGCCCTTTCCGAAGTCCTTCTCGTCGGAAACGATGGGGCCGCGGTGGGTATACCTGATCTCGCGGACGACGATCTTCCCGCCTTTCACCCGGATGGACTCCGGCCGGACCTCGAGGGGCCTCCAGGCGTCGTTGAAGCGGTATTCGAGCGGATTTCGGGGATTGATCGTCTCCTTATAGAAATCCATGGCGTCCTGGTGGACGAAGGTCATGCCCCAGGCGATGCGGCCGTTGTGGCCGGCGACCACGGTCGGACTCCCCGCGAACGCGACCCCGGTCACGTCGAGCTTGCCTTCGACCACCTGGTGCATCTGGTACCAGATCCCGGGGAGAAAAAGATCGAGATGCATGTCGTTGGCCACGAGCGGCTTGCCCGTTTCGCTCCTGTCCCCGGACACGGCCCAGTTGTTGCTGGCCGCGGACGGCGCGAGTCCGAGCTCCGCGAGCGCTCCTGTCCTTTCGCCGAGCCAGGCGGCGAGCGGGAGCTTGGTGGGGGGGAGCTTGAAGTCGGGATGGATGACCGTCTTGGTGCTGGCGGGGTCGGGAAGGAGCTCGCGGTAGGCTTGCGAATCGAAGCCCAACAACCGCCCGGCCCGGTAGAAAAATCCCTCGATGCCGATGCGATCGGACCCCATCCAAGCGATGTAGCCGATGAGATTGAGCGAATGCTCGGGGGCCCAGGGTTCGGGGACGTAGTTGAGGAGGGTGAACTCCAGGGGGAGCCGGGTTCGGTGGGATTCTATGTATTGATTGACGCCGTCGGCGAAAGCGGCCAGCGATTTGACCATCGCCGGGTCGGACGCGGCCAGGACGCGGCGGGACTTCTCGGGAATTCGGACCGCGCGCATGAGCAGGTCCGCGTCGACCAGGCCCTCGCCGAAGATCTCCGCCAGCCGCCCCGACGTCGCCCGCCGGATGAGGTCCATCTGCCAGAGGCGGTCCTGGGCCATGACGTAGCCCGTGGCCCGGTAGAGGTCGTCCTCGGTCTTGGCGAAAAGATGGGGGACGGCGTAGGCGTCCCGGTAGACGACGACCTCGTCGGTCATGTTCTTGAGCTTGACGTCGGTCGTGTAATCGGGGAGCCCCTTGCGGGCGATGTGTCCGGCGTAGATCAGCGCGCCGATGAAGGCCAGAATGAGGAGGGCCAGGAGCCCGCCGCCGAAGATCTTGAGCTTTTTCACGATGTCCCCCTTGCGTCCCCGTCAATATTCGATCTTCACGATCAGGCCGCTCTTGTTTCGGGCTCTTTGGCCCGGTCCGTGGGGGGAATTATACATGATGCGCGTTCGGCCCGGTAGTCCGCGCCGGCGCGCCTCCCCACCGCCGGCGTTTTGTGCTAGATTGGAGAAAGCTGAACACTGATTAGGAGGAAGATGCATGGCGTATCCGAAATCCTGGGCCCGGACGGCCCTTCTCCTCGTTTTGTTCTGGACCGCGGCCGCGGCGGCCCATCCCGTGGTTCCTCCGGCGAAATTGAGCTTCGAGATCCGGCCGACGTTCTTCTTCATCGAGGAGAACGGCGCGCTCAAGCAGAGGCTGGACATCCTGCTCGACAACCCCGGCGAGGCGACGACCGGCCAGCTCCAGATCGCGTTCCCCGGTAAGCCTCTCGCGGTTCCCCTCGATTCGATTCCCGCCGGAAAATCCGTCGTTCAGATTTTTGTGCCCGAAATCACCAGCGCGGCCAAGTTCGGTTTCGTGCTGAAAGCGGGCGAGACGACGGTCCGGCGCGACGTCGCGCTCGCGCCCGAGCGGAAGTGGACGCTCTACCTCATGCCCCATTCCCATACCGACATCGGCTATACGGAGCTCCAGACGCGCGTCCTGAAAAACCACCTCGAATACCTCGATTCGGTCATCGACTTCTGCCGGGCGACCGACGCGTATCCCGACGAGGCCCGCTTCCGCTGGAATATCGAGGCCTCGATGATCTTCCAGAATTACCTCCGCTCTCGTCCGGCCGACAAGGTCCAGGAGCTCCTGGACCTGCTCAAGTCGGGCCGGGTCGAGCTTTCGGCCAACTATCTCAACATGTCCGACGGCTTCTCCCACGAGGAGCTCATCCGGGCATCGGCTTACGCCAAAGTGGTCTCCCGGGCGAACGGCTTCAACGTCCAAGCGGCCATGAACAACGACGTGACCGGCTTCAGCTGGGCGCTGCCCCAGATCTTCAGCCAGATGGGCGTGAAGTATTTCACGACCGGGATCAACGAGGACCGGTCGCGGGCGCCCCTGCGCCGCCCGAACCCGTTCTATTGGCAGTCCGTGGACGGGGCCAAGATCCTCCTTTGGAACGGCGAACACTATCTGTTCTCGAACTACGACCTCCTCCTCCACGAGGGCTATGACAAGAGCTTCCCCAAGGTCACGGGCTACCTCGCCGGGCTCGAGAAGCGCGGCGACTACCCCTATGACCTGATCGGGTTCCACATCAGCGGCTACGTCACCGACAATTGTCCGCCCAAGAAGGAGCTCTCGGACCGCGTCCGGGAGTGGAATTCGCATTGGGCCTATCCGAAGCTGAGGCTGGCGACAATGAGCGAGTTCTTCGGCGCCCTCGAGAAGAAATACGCCAAGGCGATCCCGACGTACAAGCTCGGCTGGCCCGACTACTGGACGGACGGTGTCGGGTCAACCGCGTTCGAGACCGGCCTGAACCGCCTGGCCCACGGCGACATCCTCACGGCCGAAAAGCTGGCCGTGGCGGCCAAGCTCGCCGACAAGACGTTCGTCTATCCGACGGCCGAGATCCGCGAGGCCTACGAGAACACGACCCTGTACGACGAGCATACCTGGGGGGCCTGGAATTCTATCAGCGATCCCGACTCCGAATTCGCCCGGAGCCAATGGGCCGTCAAGTCGGGGTTCGCTTACGGCGCGAGAGAGATCGCCAAAACCGTTCTCGCCCGGAGCCAACAGGCCCTCCTGCGAGCCATCACCTCCCCCGAAGCGCGCGCCGTCGCGGTCTTCAACCCGCTGTCCTGGGAGCGGACGGACGTCGTCCGGATCGCGCTCCCGGCCGAACTCCAGGCCAAGGAAGCCAAGTTCAAGTTGTTCGACAAGCGGTCGGGATTCGAGATCGGCTATCAGCGGCCGGACAAATCCACCCTGATGTTCCTCGCGGCGGGCGTGCCCGCCTTCGGATACGCAGTCTATACGATCGTCCCGGAGATGGCGCCCATGGACGTGCCCGCGATGCCGAAGGCGGCGGGCAACGTCCTCGAGAACCGGTACTACCGCGTCACGGCGGACCCAGTCACGGGCGGCCTCTCGAGCGTCGTCGACAAGGAGACCGGCCGGGAGCTCGTGGACGCCAAGGCGCGGGCGAGGCTGAACCAATACATCTACGAAAATCCCGTCGGCGGCCGCGACGCCGTGAACAACATGGCCAAGCCCGCGGAATTCGTCCGCGTCAGCCCCGCCGCGGCCACGGCCGGCCCGGGACTGTCGGGGCCGGTCGCCTCGAGCCTCGTGATCAAGTCCACGGCCAAGCCCTGTCCCGACATCCAGCAGGAGATCATCCTCTATGACGGCCTGAAGCGGATCGACATCGTCAATCGCCTGAAGAAGGACGAGACGCGCGAGGCCGAGGGGCTCTATTTCGCCTTCCCCTTCGGCGTGGAGGCCGGGAAGCTCCGCTTCGAGATCGCCGACGGGACGATGGCCCCGGAAACGGAGCAGCTGCCCGGGACGACGCGCGACTGGCATTCCATCCAGCACTGGGTCGAGATCGCCGGTCCCAAGCAGACCGTCGTCTGGTCGCCGATCGAGGCGCCGCTCGTCGAGTTCGGCGACATCAACACCGGGAAATGGCTAAAAAAGCTGCCGATGACGAACACCGCCCTCTATTCCTACGCGATGAACAACTATTGGCACACGAACTTCAAGGCTGGCCAGGGCGGGCCATTCGTCTTCAGGTACGCGATCACGTCCCGGCCGGGCGGCGAGGACCTGGTCGCCTCCACCCGCTTCGGGTGGGAAGTCCATACGCCCCTCGTCGCGGCCTGGCTGCCGGCGAAGAACGCCGGACCGCTCCCCGCGGCCGGGGCGAGCCTGTTCAGCCTGGACAAGCCGAACGTCATCATCCAGGCGGTGAAGACGGCCGAGGACGGGAACGGGATCGTCCTCCGGCTCCGGGAGATCGCCGGGATCGAGACGGAGGTGAAGGTCACAAGCCTGCTCTTCAAATCTGAGACCCTGACGTTTTCTGTGGCCGACGTCGCGGAGGGGCCGGGCAACGCCCGGACCGTGGTCCCGACGTCGATCTACGTGCCGCTCATGCCCTTCGCCATCCAGACGGTGATCATCAGGGATTACTGAAGAGGCGAGATTGATTAGGATACCGAAGCCGGAATTCGGTGACATGACCCAATTCTCTTGAATTGGGATCGTGTCACCTGAATTCCGGTCACCGAATTCCGATTCCGCAACTTACTGGAACGATTCGAGAAAGCTCCGGGCAGGCAGAATTTCGATTCCCCGGTATTTCTCCAGCGAGAGCAGGTGTTTGTCTCCGGAAACGATGTGGCGGGCATGGCCGTCGTCGGCCACGAAGAGGAATTTGTCATCAGCGGGGTCCTCGCGGATGACGGGGGGATGCGCGCCTACAGTGACCGTTTCCACATAGGGCAGGACATTTACGGCAATGAGTTCCCTGATCTCTTCTTGGGTCAACCCGAATTTCGGGTAGGCAAGGACCCGAAAGTATTCCACAAGGACTTCTCTTGAAACCAATAGAACGATCCGGCCCTCCTGCCATAGTGTCACCAGTTTGTTAGGCGGGCCATCAAACAGCAAGGCGGAGACGAGGACGTTCGTGTCGAGAACGACCCTCGGTTTGGCGGGCTCGACGCGATTTCCCGGGCTTGCGGAACCGGTTACTTTTTTCTTGCCCAATCGACGGCGTCCTGGATGTCCTGCTCGGTCAATCCCAAGGCCGCGACCTTTTTCCGGCTTCGCTCAAGGACGGTATTGTTCAGGGACGTGATCTTCATGGGTTCGAGGACTATTTTCCCCTCGCGAATATCCGCTTCGAAATATTCCACGCCATCGAACTTTTCCATCACTTTTTTCGGAAGAGTGATCTGATTTTTATACGTTCTTTTGCAAAGCATCTCGACCTCCCAACTCATAAAATAAAGGAAAGTAATGAATATGTCAAGTAATGCAACATTACCTAGCTACTGCTAGGCGTTTTACCGTTCTTATCCAAAAAAAAGGCGGCGAGCCCCGGATTTTCGAAAATCCGGCGCCCGCCGCCCGCGCTGGTGGCCCTTCTTACTTCTTCTTTCGGATGTAGATGTTGCCGTTGTAAGTCTGGAGTTTGAACTCGGGGCCGCCGCCGTTGATCGACGCGCTGACCGCCCGGTCCATGCTGACCCGGAACTTGCCTTTGTCGGCCTTGGTGCTTTGTTCGCTCTTCACCGGCTGCTGTTTCAGGGCCATGTCGAAATCGCTGTACACCTCGCCCATGCCGGATTTGAGGCTGAACGTCGCCTTGGTGTCGGCCGGGAGGGTGACGTCGACGTCGCCGTTGAAGGCCAAGAAAGACATGGGCTTGTCGGGCGCCACTTTGGACAGCGTCGCCTCGACGTCGCCGTTCGTCGAGTTGGCCACGACCGTGCCTGAGACGTTTTTCAGGACGATGTCGCCCATCGTCCCATTGATTTCGATCTCGCCCGTGACGTTCTCCACCGAGATCCCCTCGTCCTCGAGGTTCGTCCCCTGGAGTTTCAACGACGTGGCGAACGGGACCTTAATGGTGATGTCGACCGACCGCTTCCAGAATTCGACCCGGACCGTGACCAGGTTGTCGTTTTCCTCGACGGTCAGGCCGGTGTTTTCGATGGGGATGCGCTTCATCCCGGCCGCCTTGTCCTTCTGGTCTTTTTCTTTGTCCTTGTCCTTGGACATGCCCGGGGCCAGGGCGAGAACGGGGGCCGCGGTCGACGTGGGCGTTCCGGGCGATCGTATAGAGCCAGACCGTGAACCGGTCCGCCCCCTGGTAGGTCGCCCGGTGCTTGAGGATCCGGGTGAAGACATCTTGGACCAGGTCTTCGCTTGCCGCCCGATTTCCCGTCATCCGGAGGAAGAAATTGAACAGGAGGACGTGGTGGCGCTCGAAGAGGATCGCGAGTTTTTCGATCCGGCCGTCCCGGACGTCCTGCATGATCCGGTCGTCGGTCACCGCGGCCTCCCGGCGAAAAGCGGGAAATGCGAGGTTTTCAAGGCCATTTCGTTCACGCTCTATAATAAAGACCGAAGCCGGGGGAAAAGGTTACATCTATTGTAGCGGTAAATGGGTCAAACTAGAAATGTCAAAGGACTTGCGCTAAGCTACCCACATGAACGCCTCACGCCGTAAAGCATGGCTTCTCCCGGACAAATCAATGAAGCCGGTGCTGCCTTATTAGGTTTATGAAAGAACACGTGGAAACGCTTGAAGAGAAGGTCGCCCGCGTGCTGAAAGATCCAGTGGCCCTCGCGCCATATGATTCACACTGGCCGGAGATGTTCGAACGGGAGCGTCTTCACTTGCTGTCCTGCTTACCCTCCGATTTGGTCAAGAGGATCGAGCATTTCGGCAGCACCGCCGTTCCCGGCCTTGCAGCCAAGCCCATTGTGGACATTCTGGTCGAGGTCACCAGCCTCGAGGAGACCAAGCGAAGGATAGCTCCGATCCTCGAGGCCCAGGGGTATGACTACTTTTGGAGGCCGACCTTCGGGGATGATGGCCCGCCGTTCTATGCCTGGTTCATCAAGCGCGGCGAGGACGGAAACAGGACGCACCACATCCACATGGTGGAGTCCCATTTCGAGCACTGGGACAGGCTCTTCTTTCGAGACTACCTCATCGAGCATCCCGACGTTGCCCGCGAATATGGGGATCTTAAAACGAAGCTTGCCGGCGCAAACCCGCATGATCGTGTAGCCTACACGCAGGCCAAGAGTGAATTCATCGCGCGGGTGACCGATACGGCGAAGCGGTTCTATAGAAAGACCCAATCAAGTCCTGCATGAGACGTTGCTACCCGCGCCGCGCATGAGGACTGACGTTGGGCGCTGGGCAGAGAAACGGAAAAACTGAAAGGAGCATTATTGAACAAGGTTTACGCCGAGTTCTTCGTGGCGGCTTGTCCGGCCCGAGGTTCCTTGGCTTTCTCAATCAGACGGTTCAGGATTTTTTGAATATCGGCCGAATCTTTCGCGCAGATCTCGAACAATTCTTCCGGACCGATCTCATGATAGAAATGAACCAGACGGTTCCGATAGCCGGCCATGAGTCGCAGGAGGTCGGATTCCTTCTTGGTCAGCGCTTTTTTCTCGAACAACATCCGGGCGATATCCTTGTATTCCGCCGCCGCCGCGCCGAATTTCCTGGCTAGGATATGGCGGCCGACGTCGAAGAGGGCTTCCAAGGCCCGGCGCACGTAGGACTCCGCGGCGGCCTGTTTGTGTTTATCGGCCAAGAACTCTTCCCGGTCGTCCAGTCCGAGATCCCGGAGGTCGGCGAGCATTTTGCGGATCCAGGCGGTTTTTTCGACGATGACCGATCCGTTCACCTTCGCGGGCGTCATTTCGAGGCTCCCATGATCATGCGCGCACGCTCGCGCTCAAAAGGCAGGAGGTCGGCGGCGCGTCGCATATAGTATAGCTGGCAATCCGCCTCGCTTTTTTCATTCGCGGCATAGAGAAGCTCGCCTGATACGATCTCGCCGCCGAGGCTCGCGGGAGCTTCGGGAAGTGAAACCACGTCGACCCGGAATATATCGAAGAGATCTTCAAAAAAGATAGCGATCCGGACTTTTTCTTTGACCGAAAGCGGCCGAAGGGGCTTGATCCCAAGATCGAGGTCTGAGCGAGGATGCCTCGAATGCGGCGTTTTTCCCTGGATTCTGGCTTGGAGCTCTTTCGCCCGACTACCGAAGGCGTAGATGGTCTCCAGGCCATTGCGTCGGGCAAAGGCCGAGATGCGTCGCTTATAATCGATCACGGGAATCCTTCCTCCGGCATTATATCGGTTTTATCCGCCGCCGTGAAGCCCGCCCGATCAAAACCAATGACGCTTGGAGGACCGCGAGGCGCTTTCTGCTTCTCTTGGATCTTTTTGCCGATGGCGCCATGAAAAAGCGGCCTAAACGGGAATCAACGGGATATGCCCAACTCCGGCCCGTGCACAAGATTTGACAATATCTCTACGCGTTTTTCAAAACGCTCAAGGCTTGGCTTGCGGCGCGTTTTCAACCAGCCATTCGATGACGCTGGCTAACCACAGCTTGCAACCGGCGGATTACTTATCCGTCAGGGTCCAAGCGATCCCGTACATCAGCTTGGAAACCTTCTCCATCAGCTCGCCGCTGGCCTTGTCGACACTGTCGCTCGTCTGATGCAGGTTCTCGGTCACGGCCGAGAACGGCCACAGCCAGGGAATCTTGAGGGCGTTGAACGAGCTGTGGTCGCTGTCGCCGAAGGAGAGGCTCCCGGTCTTGGCGGCGCGCAGATAGAGGTCGAGCCCGACATACCGGTCGGCGTCCCGGGCCGCTTCGCCCAGGCCCGACCCGTCGTTGAAATTGATGAGCATGAAGTTGGCCGGCGTAATGGCCTTGAGGAACTCGGGCGAGGACGGCACGCCCATCGTCCGTGCGGCGAAGGCCAGGCTCTTCTCGTCATAGGTCCGGCTCATCATGTCGAAGTTCAGATAGGCCACGGTCTTCAATCCGGGCTGGGGCGGGTTCTTGACGAAGTACGCGGACCCGAGAAGGCCCTTCTCCTCGGCCGTCCAGAGGGCGAAGATGATCGTCCGCTTGGGCTTCTTGGGGTTGGCGGCGAAAGCCCGGGCCAGATTGAGGACGCCGACGCTGCCGGAGCCGTTGTCGTCGGCGCCGTTGAAGATGTAATCCTCGAACCGGCCGGTGTGGTCAAGATGGGCGCCGATGACGACCGCCTCGGACTTGAGGGCCGGGTCGGACCCCTCGATCATCCCGACGACGTTGATGCCGCGGGCCATCTGGGTCTTGAGAGTGGAGGCGATGGTCAAGGCCACCCCGGGGACGTCGAAGGACGAGGGTTTCTTGGCGTCGTCGATTTTCTTTTTGGCCGCTTCGAGCGTCCGGCCGGCGGCGGCCAGGATGGCGTCAGCGGTACGGTTGCTGATCTGAATCACCGCCGGCTTGTCCCAGGGCAGGGGGACGGCGGCGCCGGGGATGGACATCCGGCGGTAGGGTTTGCGGATGATCGGCGATTCGTCGGGAACGCTCTTGGCCGGGAGGAGGGACCGGTAGCGGTACAGGTCCAGGCCGGCCGGGTTGGCCACCAAGATGGCGGCCGGTCCCCGTTTGGCCAGGGCCTCCATCTTGGGCGACATCCCGGTCATGGACATCGCCGGCGCGGCGCCCGCGGGCTGAGGTTTGATGGAGATGAAAGACGGCGAAGTCGACAGAACCAGGACGATCTTGCCCTTGACGTCGATGCCTTTGAAGTCGTCGTACTTGGCGTCCTTGTCGGCGAGGCCGTAGCCGACGAAGACGACGGGCGCGGTCAGGACGTCGCCCGTCGCGGAAATCGAGGAATAGTCGGCCCCCGTCTGGAACTCCCGATTCAGAACGGCCCCGCCGTTCCTGACCTCGAGCGCCATCCGGCTCGAAGTTTCGAGCGTTTCCATCAAGGGGAATTCCTGCCAGTACGTCTTTTCAGCGGGGCGGGGAGGGGTCGTTGCGCCCGACATGAACTGGGCCATGGTGAACGAACGGGGCGCCATGTCGCCGATCGGAGTCAGGGCCCAGAGGCCGAAGAGCGAAGCGGCATATTCGGCCGCCAGCTGGTAGCCGCGCGTCCCCGCTTCCCGGCCTTCCAGCAGGTCGGAGGCGATGAAGGACAGCATGGATAGGGAGGATTTAGCTCCGATCGTATCGAACCCGGCCTTGATGTCGGCCGGCGGGGCTTCGGGCTTGGCGACCTTGACCAGGGTCTTGGTCAAATCCTCGGCTTTGGCCTGCGACCCGGTCGTCGCGGAGGTCGCGGGCGGCGTCTGGGCGGCGGCCGAAAGAACGAGAGCAACGGCGATGAAAACGGTCAGGGCGAACTTTCTCATGAGAAGTACCTCCTCGGAACAAAAAGCGACGTCATTTAGATATACGCGGGGACGGCCGTCGGGGTTTCGGTCCGATCCAACCGTTTACCGGAAAATCTAGAAATGTCGGAGCCATTTTGACATAATACCCCACAGGAGAAAAGCCATGACCCCATTGAGCTATAAAAACGCCGGCGTCAGCATCGACGAGGCCGACGACTTCATCAAGATCATCAAACCGATGGTCAAGACCACGGCCCGTCCCGAGATCCTGGGAGGGATCGGCGGGTTCAGCGGGTTGTTCGCCCCCCGCCTCAAAGGCCTCAAGGACCCCGTCCTCGTTTCCTCCACGGACGGCGTCGGGACCAAGCTCATGATCGCCGACCTTCAGAAGAAATACGACACGGTCGGGATCGACCTCGTGGCCATGAGCGTCGACGACGTCGTGGTGACCGGCGCCGAGCCGCTTTTCTTCCTCGACTACATCGCCTGCGGCCGGCTCGACAAGCGGATGCTGGCCGAAGTCATAAAAGGCATTGTCCGGGGCTGCCGCGAAGCCCGATGCGCCCTCGTGGGAGGGGAAACGGCCGAGCTTCCCGGGCTCTACACGAAGGAACAGTGGGATCTGGCCGGCTTCTGCGTCGGGATCGTGGACCGGGGGAAGATCATCGACGGCCGGACCTGCCGCAGGGGCGACAAGGTGATCGGCCTGGCTTCGAGCGGATTGCACAGCAACGGCTATTCCCTCGCCCGGAAGGCCTTTACCGAGAAAGAGCTCCGGAGCGAGATCGGGCGCGAGCTGCTCAAGCCTACCCGGATCTATACCCGGCCGATCCTCGACGTCCTGAAGAGCGTCAAGATCAAGGCCATGGCCCATATCACCGGCGGCGGATTCACGGACAACATCCCGAGGGTCATTCCGCCGGGGTTGACCGTCGTGATCGAGGAAGGGCGATGGCCGATTCCGCCGATCTTCCGCCTGATCCAGGAGCGCTGCGGCGTCGACGAACACGAGATCTTCAGGACCCTGAACATGGGGATCGGGATGGTCCTCGTGGTCGGGCCGAAGGACGCGGAGAAGACGATCGCCCTCTTCGCCAAAATGCGCCAGAAAGCTTACATCGTTGGCGATCTCGTCTCCGGCCCGCACGGGGTGTCGATCTATTAAGACGGGCCCGAGGGGCGGGCGATTGTTAGCATATTTTACATAGTATGTCGGGATATTGTCGACATACTAGGCAAATGTGATGCCCATGGGTCGGTTCACTTTCCGGAGGACCCCCTGGAAGGCTTTTCCTAGAGCGGAAAAAATCACTTTCTAATGAACTTCCGCCACTCGAACAGGTCCGATCTCAGCGCATATCCGGCGAGCGCGGCGGCTGTTTCCGGCGAAATTTTCCGCAGCCATGCCCCGAGTCCCGCGATTTTTTCCGGGCCGATTTCGACCATGGACCAGGCTTCGGCCTGAATCGTCGTGGCGGGCCAGCGGTTTCGGAACCGGGCCGGGATCATGGCCTCCGCCATCCTGGCGTTGGGATTCAGGATGACGGCCTCGACGCCCCGGGCGGCGAACGCTTTGCGCCACAGGTCCAGCGCGTACCCGTAATGGGTACAGGCGAGGCCGACCACGGCCTTGGATTTTGGCCCGCGGATCTTGGCCAGGGCCTCGTCCACATAGGATTCGATGAGGAGCCCGCTATCTTCCGACCCGGGGGCTTTTTCGATGAAGCTGGCAAGTTCCGGGCAGGCCTGAGTGACGATCCGGTCGGGCTTCACGCCCAACCCGAGCAGCCTTCGCCGGTGCTCATCCTCGCCGATCGTGGTTTCCGTGCCGAAGATGAGGACAGGGGCCGAGGGGGCGTCCTCCAAGGCGCGGGCGATGAGCTCCACGCCCGGTTCAACGATGCCGAGGACCGGGATTTTCCCGGCCCGAAAAAAGGGCGTTTCGGGGATGAACACGGACAGCGTGTTGCAGCCGACCAGGATCGCGTCCGGCCGGCCCGACCGGGCCAGACTTTCCAGGGCGCTGTTGAAAACCGCGATCTTCTCCCCCCGCGTCCTCAGGCTGTTGTAGCCGCTGTCGTTCGAAAACAGGGCGTTGAAGAATAAGAGGCGGACGCTCCGGAAGACCCCGGCCTCTTTCAGCCTCGCGGCGAGCTCGGCCATGATCGACAGCCCGCCCAGTCCGGAGTCCATGACCGCGATCGTCACGTCGTTTTTCGCGAAGAGCCGTTCGAGCTTATCCGCGGCCTGCGGGGCGGTCGTCTGGCCCCCGCGGGCGGCGGGCGCCAGAATGGCGGTGATTAGCACCACGAAAACCCATATCATCGCCCGTTTGCGGAGATGGTCCATCTTGCTTAAAGAATACATAATGAAAATCGGAGATACAATACCCATTTCCGATCTTCCGGGTCGGCCTCATCTGGGACGCATACGTCTGCCTGTTCTTCTCCTGGGTCCGGAGGTTCTTCAAAGGGACGCTCTGGGACGCCTGAGGAGCGACGGCGCGCATCCCCGATTCGCCCCGAGAGTGGAAAAAAAGACGAAATAGTGCTAAATTGATGTCCCTTCATGGTCCCCGGACGCTCCGGAGACCCGTGTGGGCCGTTAGTTCAGTTGGGAGAACGCAGCGTTCGCAATGCTGAGGCCGGGGGTTCGAGTCCCCCACGGTCCACCATCCTCATCCTCCGATTCCTCGCGGTTTCCCGCGTCCCGGTCCGCCTATGACCTTCGTCGTCGATTGCATGCTGGGGAAGGCGGCCAAGTGGCTGAAAATCCTCGGGTTCGACGTCCTGTTCTTCTCCAAGGCCGAAGACGACGATCTCCTGGCCGTGGCCCGGCGCGACGGGCGGACGCTCCTCACCCGCGACCGCGCCCTTGCCGCCCGGGCTAAAGGTGTGACGTGTCTCCTCATCGAAAGCGAGGTCTGGGAGGATCAGATCCGCCAGGTCCTGGGCCGGTTCGACCTCTTTGCTGCGGCGCGGCCCTTTTCCCGGTGCGTCGAATGCAACGCCGCGATCAAGCCTTTGTCCAGGGAAAACGCGGCGAACCTCGTCGCCCCCTTTGTCCTGGAGCAGGGGAGGGATTTCGCCCTCTGTCCGGTCTGCGGGCGCGTCTTCTGGCAGGGGACCCATTACGAGGACATGGAATCCAGGGTGGCCGTGCTCCTCAAATAACCGGCTCGGGGGGTAAGCCCCCCGGATTATGGAATTAATACCCGTCGTCCCGAATCCGACCCATCCGGCGTTGGGGTTGCCCCAAGGCCCTCATAGCGGAGGGGGGGCCCCACCCTAAGCCTCTTGGCTTAGGCTGTGGGGGGGAACCGACGGGACTGGTTCCCCCGGAGGGCCGGGGGCAACCCTAATGCCGGATGCGTGTGCAGCCGAGTTGACATTTCTCATAGTCTGCTATAGAAAAAAGTCATTCGCACAGAATTTTTCGGAGGGGAGGTAACCGTCATGTCCAACCACTGTCGCGTTCTCCGCCATCGATTCGCTTTGGGAGTTGGCGCGCTCGTCTTAGCCGCGCTCATCATCGCATCGGACCTGACCGCGGCCGCGGCAGCCCCGGCGAAAGGCGCGTATACGCCGCAGGAGCTCTATCGGCTCGGCCGTCCCCGCGTTTTCCAGGGCCCGGCGCTCCGGGAAGTCGCGTTTCCGCTCGGAGGCATCGGGACGGGCACGATCTCGCTCGGCGGCCGGGGAAATCTCCGCGACTGGGAGATCTTCAACCGCCCCGATAAAGGCGTGAACCTGCCGTTCACCTTCTTCGCCCTCCATTTCCAGCAGGACGGGCAGAAGCCCGTCGTCCGCGTGCTCGAAGGCTCTCTGACGCCGCCCTTCACCGGGCCGGACGGCTACCGCCGAGGCGAAGTCCCCGGCTTGCCGCGCATGGAAAAGGCCCGCTTTCACGGCGAATACCCCTTTGCCTGGATCGACATGGAGGACAGCCGCCTGCCCCTCCAGGTCACGATGGAGGCTTTCAATCCGTTCATCCCGCTTAATCCCGAGGATTCCGGGATTCCGGCCGCGGTCATCCGGTTCAAGGTCAAGAATCTGAGCACCAAGCCCGCCCGCATCACGATCGCCGGCTCGGTCCTCAACCCCGTTGGGTTCGAGGGGCAGGGGACGATCGAGGGCGTCGGCCACGACAAGTTCGGCCTGAACGTGAACGAGCTCCGCCGCGGGCCCGCCCTCTCCGGCCTATTCCTGTCGTCGCAGAAGGTCAAGCCCGACGCCCCCGCCTTCGGGACGCTCGCCCTGGCCACGCCCTGGAAAAACCTCACGTATCAGACCCATTGGGTTCGCGGCGACTGGTGGGACGACCTCCAGATCTTCTGGGACGACTTCGCCGCGGACGGGCGGCTGAAGGACCTCGACGAGAAATCCCCCTCGCCCGACAAGCGGACGGACATCGGAACGCTCGGGCTCGTCGCCACCATAGAGCCCCTCGGCGAGGTCACCCTGCCGTTCATTCTGTCCTGGAACTTCCCAAACTTTCTCGACGATTTCGACATCGTCCCCGAGCAGCGGGGCAAGATCTTCAAGAACCACTACGCCGAGCGGTTCGCCGACGCCTGGGCCTCGGCCGAATATCTCCAGGCGAACCTCGGACGGCTCGAGCGGGAGAGCCGGCGGTTCCAGGACATCTTTTTCTCCTCGACCCTGCCGCCCTACATCCTCGACGCCGCTTCGAGCCAGGCGTCGATCGCCCGGACGATGACCTGCTTCTGGCTCGAGGGCGGGCAGTTCTTCGCCTTCGAAGGCTGCAACGACAAGGTCGGCTGCTGCCCGCTCAATTGTGCCCACGTCTGGAATTACGAGCAGTCCCTGGCATTCCTCTTCCCGAGCCTCGAACGCTTCATGCGCGAGGTCGATTTCCTGAGCAACACCAAGGACAACGGGGAGATGGTCTTCCGCACGTCGCTCCCGCTCTGGAGCGGGGTCTATTGGAAGTTCCGTCCGGCCGCGGACGGGTCGCTCGGCCGGATCATCAACCTCTACCGCGACTGGCAGCTGTCGGGGGACCTCGGTTTCCTGAAGAAGGTCTGGCCGAAGGCCAAGAAGGTCCTCGAATATTCCTGGCTCGCCTGGGACGCCGATAAGGACGGGCTGATCGAGGGCGAGCAGCACAACACCTATGACATCGAGTTCTACGGCCCGAACAGCATGATCGGGACGTTCTACCTGGGCGCGCTCCTGGCCGGGTCGCGGATGGCCGAGGCCGTCGGAGACGCGGAGGCGGCGAAGACATACAAAGCCCTGTTCGAAAAGGGACGGACGAAATTCGACCAGCTCCTCTGGAACGGCGAGTATTACGTCCAGAAGTACGATAAAGTCATGGAAAAGAAATACCAATACGGCGACGGCTGCCTGTCCGACCAAATGCTCGGCCAGTGGCTGGCGATGGTCGCCGGGCTGGGCCGGTTCCTGCCCGAGGACCGCCTCAAGACGACGCTCGGCTCGATCTACAAGTACAACTTCATGACCGATTTCCGCGATTTCTCGAACGGCCAGCGGACTTACGCCCTGAACGACGAGCGCGGCCTCGTGCTCTGCACCTGGCCGAAGGGCGGGCGGCCGCCGCTGCCCTTCGTCTATTCGGACGAGGTCTGGACGGGCATCGAATACCACGTCGCCTCGCACCTGATCTACGAAGGCCTGGTGGACGAGGGGCTGAGCGTGGCCAAGGCCGTGCGCGACCGCTACGACGGGCTGAAGCGCAACCCCTGGGACGAGATCGAATGCGGCCACCACTATGCCCGGGCCATGTCGTCCTGGGGGCTGGTCCTCGCCCTCTCCGGCTACTCGTACAGCGGTCCCGACATGATCCTGGCCTTCGCCCCCAAGATCTATCCGGACGACTTCCGGACGTTCTGGAGCACGGGCACGGCCTGGGGCGGGTATTCGCAGAAGACCGAAAAAGGCAAGGGCCAGAAGGCCGAGGTTGCGGTCGCCCTGGGCGAGCTCTCGCTCAAGGAGTTCCGCTTCGACCGGCCGGATTCCGTGTCCGCGAAAAAGCTTGGCGCGTTCAAGGCCGAGGCGGCAGGGAAACCGGTGAAGGCGGGGGCGGCGCTCGAGGGGACGTCCGTCAAGGTGAAATTCGACAAACCGCTCATACTCAAAGCCGGCGAAAAGCTGGTTCTCGAAGCCGAATTCAAATAATCGGAGACACAATAATTACGTAATTATTTCATTCGAGGCGCTTGTGGAAGCGCCACGAGGCGAGGACGAACGTCGCCACGCCGAAGGCGAGCAGATAGACCATGTCCGGCCAGAGGATGGATGGGCCGTTCCCTTTCAGCAGGACATCCCGGACGATTTTTCCGAAATAGCGGAGAGGGTTTAGATAAGTGAGGTACTGCACGACGATCGGCATATTGTCGATCGGGGTGAAGATGCCGGAGAGCAGCATCGCCGGCATGACAAAAAAGATGGCCGACATCATCGCTTGGCTCTGCGTGCGCGAAATGGTGGATATGAACAGCCCGATTCCCAGCGTCGTCAGGATGAACACCAGGGCCATGGCCAAGAGAAAGGGGATGCTCCCCCGGATCGGGACGTTGAAAATGATCCGGCCGCTGGCCGTGACGAGGAGGACGTCGCAGAAGCCGACCACGGCGAAGGGGAGTGTCTTGCCCAGAATGAGCTCGAACGACCGGATGGGCGAGACGATCAGCTGTTCGAGCGTCCCCATCTCACGTTCCCTCGTGATCGCCATCGACGTCAGGACGAGAGTTGACACGAGGAGGATGAGGCAGATGACGCCCGGGACCATCCAGAACGCGGTCTTGAGCTCGGGATTGTACCAGATCCGCGGTTCGACCGTGGGGAAGCCCCCCGGCCGGCGGCCCAGAAGCCGGACGATCAGCGATTCCGAGAACCTGGCCGAGACGAGGTCCACGTAATTCTGGATGATCGTCGCCGTGTTCGAATCCGTGCCGTCGAGCAGGACTTGGACGTCGGATGCGGTTCTTGCCGCGATCCGCGCCGCGAACCCCGATGGGATCACGATCGCTGCCTGGACGGTTCCCGCTTCGAGCAGCCCGTCCACGTCATTCGACGAATCCGGCTCGGCCTTGATTTCAAAATAGCCCGACCGGACGAAGGACGCGATGTAGGCCCGGCTGTCCAGGGTGTGGTCGTTGTCCACGACGGCCAGGGTGATGTTCTTGATATCCACGGTCGCGGCGAAGCCGAAAAGGATGAGTTGGATGACCGGCGCCACGAAGAGGGGGATGATCATCCTTTTGTCGCGGAAGAGCTGGATGAATTCTTTGCGGATGATGGTCCTGATGACGCTTAGCATCGTTCCGTCCTAATCCAGCCGGAGCTTCAGGCGCCTCACGCAGGCCGCGAGTGCCAGAACGCAGAATCCCGTCATGAAGAGCAAAGGGGGCCAGATTTGTCCGAACCCGTATCCTTTGAGGAAAATTCCCCGGACGATGTCCATGAAGTAGCGGGCCGGGAAGAGATACGTGGCGTACTGGATCAGGCGGGGCATGCTCGAGATCGGGGTCATGAACCCCGACAGGAGGAACGCGGGAAGGAGTGTTGTCAGAAAGGACAGCATATAGGCCAGCTGCTGGGATTTCGTGGCGATCGAGAGCAGGAGGCCGATGGCCAGGCCGCATAGAAGGAAGACCGACGCCGCGGCAAGCAAGGCGACGAGACTCCCCCGGAGCGGCACCTCGAAGATGACCGTGCCCGTGACGACGATCAGGGCGAGCTGGGCGAGGCCGAGCCCGAAGAAGGGGATGAGCTTGCCGATGATGATCTCGTGGGCCCGGACCGGGCCGGCGATGAGTTGCTCCATTGTCCCGTTCTCCCACTCCCGGGCGACGGTCAGCGAGGTCAGCATGCCCGATAGGACCATCATCACCACGGCCACCAGGCCCGGGACGATGAAATCCGTGCTGTTGAGATCGGGGTTGTACCAGACGCGCATTTTCGGGACGACGGACGGGAACCCTGCCGCGCCGCCGATCCCCCCGGTCCGGCCCGCCCCTTCGAACCGAGCGGTGAGCATGTCCGTCCCGAGCTTCTGGACGAGGCGCGAGATATAGCCCATGGCGATGAGGGCGGTGTTGTTGTTGCTCCCGTCGAGCAGGATCTGGATCGCCGCGTCCCGGCCGCCCGCCACGTCGCGGGCGAAGCCGTCGGGGAAGACGACGACGGCCTTCACCCTGCCTTCGTCCAGGTATTTCTCCACGCCTGCGGGATTGTCGAGCACGTAACGGAGGTCAAAATAAGCGCTCGCCCGAAGGCGTGCCGTGAACTCGCGGCTGAGCGTCGTCCGGTCCTGGTCGACGACGCCGATGGCCACGTGCTTGATGTCGAGGGTGATGGCGTAGCCGAAAAGAACGATCAGGATGATCGGCAGGCCGATGGCCAGGAACAGGCTCCGGGGATCGCGCCGGATATGCAGCGCCTCCTTGCGGGCGAGGGGGACGATACGCCGGATCATGCGGTCCTCGCTTGGCGGATGGCCGCGACGAAAACCTGTTCCAGGGAAGCGCTTTCCGTCCCGGCGAACCGGACCTTGAGCTCGCGGGGGGAGCCGAGGGCGATGATGGCCCCGGCGTAAATGATCGCGATCCGGTGGCAGCGCTCGACCTCGTCCATGTAATGCGACGTGATAAACGTCGTGGTTCCCTGGCCGGAGAGCTCGTAGATCAGGTCCCAGAAGTCGCGGCGCGAGACCGGGTCGACGCTCGCCGTCGGCTCGTCGAGGAAGAGGACCTCCGGCCGGTGGAGGATCGCGCAGCCGAGGGCCAGCCGCTGTTTCCATCCGCCCGAAAGCTCGCGGGTGAGGGCGGACTCCCGCCCCTCGAGCCCGGCCATCTTGAGCACCCACCGCTTCCGCTCGGCCTTGAGGGCCGGCGGAAGGCGGCGGATCCCGCCGTGGAAATCGATGTTCTCCCCGACCGTCAGGTCGCTGTAGAGGGTGAACTTCTGGGACATGTAGCCGATGATCTTCTTGATGTCCTCGGAGTGGGTGGAGACGCTGAATCCGCCGACGGCGCCCTCGCCCGACGTGGGCCGCAGGATGCCGCAGAGCATCCGGATGGTCGTCGATTTCCCGGCTCCGTTCGGGCCGAGGAAGCCGAAGATCTCGCCCTTGGCCACGTCGAACGAGATATGGTCGACCGCGGTGAACGCCCCGAATGTCTTGGTCAGGTCCTTGACGACGATGCTCGGTCCGGCCATCGCGCTACGCTCCCGCTCCCGGCTGCGCGGCGGGACGCTTGCCCTGGTCCTCGACGAGGGCCAGGAAGACGTCCTCGAACGAGGGCCGGATCTTCCGGAGCGATCCGACGGCCACGCCTGCGGCTTCGAGCCGGACCCGGATCGCGGCAAGGTCCGGACTCTCCGGACCCAGAACGATGTGGATCCGGTCGCCGAAAGGGTGGGCGCCTTTGAGCCCGGCCACGCCCTGGAGCGCGTGCATCGCGGGCTCGAGCGGCGCCACGAGCTCGGCGATCTCGTCCGTCATGCCGAGGACGAGATTTTCGGGCGTGTCGTCGGCCAGGAGGCGGCCCTCGGAGATGAATCCGACCCGCCGGCAACGGGCGGCCTCATCCATGTAGGGCGTCGTCATGAGGATCGTGACCCCCTGGCCGTTGAGCTCGAGGAGAAGCTGCCAGAGTTCGAGACGGGAGACGGGATCGACGCCCGTGGTCGGCTCGTCGAGCAGGAGGATCTCGGGGGTGTGGAAAAGATTGCAGGCCAGGGCGAGCTTCTTCTGCATCCCGCCCGAAAGGTTCCGGGCGAGCCGGTCCTCGAAGGGGCCCAGGGCGCTGAATCCGAGCAGCTCCTTTTTTCGGTCCGCGAACCGCCCGGCCGATACGCCGTAGAGATCGGCGAAAAATTTCATGTTTTCAGCGACCGATAGGTCGCCGTAGAGGCTGAAGTGCTGGGGCATATAGCCGATCTGTTCTTTCACTTGGAAGGGCTGGAGGGCAACGTCGAAGCCGGCGACGTGGATGGTTCCCTTGTCGGCGCGAAGCAGCCCGATGAGGAGGCGGAGGAGCGTCGATTTCCCCGCGCCGTCGGGGCCGATGAGGCCGGCGATCGTCCCTTTTTCGACCGTGAAGTCGAGGTCGTGGATGGCCCGCGTCGTCTTGAATGACTTGAAAACGCCCCGGGCTTCAATGGCGTTCATTTCAAGAACATAATCTTGACGTCGACCGGCATCCCCGGCTTGAGGTCGCCCGCCGGGTTGTCGATATAGGACTTGATCATGTAGACGAGCTTCAGCCGCTCTTCCCGGGTCTGGATGTTCTTGGGGGCGAACTCGGCCTCGTTCGAGATGAAGTCCACCTTTCCCTTGAAGACCTTGCCGGGGTAGGAGTCGCAGACCGCCTCGACGTCGCCCCCGAGCTTCACCCGGCCCAGGTACTTTTCGGGGACGTAGGCCTTGACGTAGGTCCGGGCCGGGTCGATGAGGCTGAAGAGGACGGCGCCGGGAGTCGCCAGCTCCCCGACCTCGACGTTCTTGACCTCGACGATGCCCGCCGCCGGCGACTTGACCTCGGTGTCCTGGAGTTGCCGGAGGATCAGCTGCTCCTGGGCCTCCAGGCCCTGCACGTCGGCCACGGTCATGTCGATCTCCTCTTTCTCCCGGCCGCGGACGGCCATGTCGTAGTTCTCCTTCGCACCCTTGGCCTGTTCCTGGGCGGCTTTGAGCGCGAGATCGGCCTTCTCCTTCTGGGTCTGCGAGACAGCCCCTTCCGCGAGCAGCCGGGCGAAGCGCTGCTGGTCCTTTTCGGCGATTTCGAGCTGTTTGGCCGCGATCTCGACCTGGGTCTTGGCCACGGCGATGAGCTCCTTCTTCGTCCCGATTTTGGCCAGCTGCCGACGGGCCTTGGCCCCCTCGATCCCCGCCCGGACCTGGTCGAGCTGGATGCGGAGCTTGTCGGCGTTGATCGTGCACAGGAGGTCGTCTTTAGCCACCTTCTGGCCTTCCTGGACCAGGACTTTCTCGATCTCGCCCTGGGCCTGGGCTTGGACGTCGGTTTTGACCGCTTCGACGACGCCGCTGACCAGGATCTGGGTGTCGCTGTCCGGCCCTTTCCGGCAGCCGGCAAGGGCGAGGATGGAAACGGGCAAGACCGCCAGGACGACGGAAAATCGGACTTTTTTCATGGCCGCTCCTTGTTTCTCCCTTAATATAAGGGATTTTCACTAACCAGGGCAACCTTTTCGGACGCCGCAGCATCTATAGGGGTGAAAAGAAACCCAAGATGGCCTATCCCGAGATCGCGTTGGCAAACAAGATTCAATTGAGGGATAATGCCTTCGTGAACCGCCCCAAGGACGAACGAAACGGGGTCTTCTTCACCGCATCGCCCGAAATCCCCCTGGCGGAGCTGATCGCCCGGGGCCGTGTCGGCGACGCCGTCGCCCTGGAAGCCCTCTACCGCCGCTATAAAAGCGGGCTTTTCAACCTCGCTTACCGATACACCTACGACCGGGCCACGGCCGAAGATCTCCTCCAGGAGATCTTCCTCAAGATCTTCACCCACCTCGACGACGTCCAGAACATCGAGACGTTCACCGGCTGGGTCTTCCGCATCGCCCTGAATACCTGCTACAGCCATCTGAGGGGGAGGCGGGTCGAAATCGAAAAAACCGTCCCCATGGCCGCCGTCGAGGGCACCCGGCACGAAGCCCGGGTGGACGCCGAGGAAAACGACATCCGCAAGCCCCTGGATGAGGCGATCGCCGGCCTGCCCGCGCGGTTGCGCGAGATCTTCCTCCTCCACGACGTGCAGGGCTTCAAACACGAGGAGATCGCCCGGATGCTCGGCCTGTCGGTCGGGACGTCCAAGTCCCAGCTCTTCAAGGCCCGTCTCAAGATCCGGGAGGTCCTCAAGGCGAGAAGGGCGTGCTAAGGAGTCATGGCCATGAAATGCTCGGACGCGCATAAGCTCATGGGAGATTATCTGGAAGGGGTCCTCGCCCCCGAAGAGAGCGGCAAGCTCCGGGACCATCTGGAATCCTGTAAGGACTGCAAGGAGCTGCTCGAGGACTTCGACGACATCGCCCAGCAGGCCCGCGAGCTGCCCCGGCTCGAGCCGTCGGACGCGGCCTGGCCGGCGATCCTGTGGCGGGTCCGCGAGGCCCGGACCGGGGCGGCCGCCCCTCTCGCGCCCCGCAAGAAATGGTTCGAGACGATCTTCGTCCCGGGACGGCTGATCTATGCGGGCGCGACCGCGCTCCTTCTCCTGGCCGTGGTCGGCGGCCTCGTCCTCACTCGTCGCCCCGCGAACGGGAACGCGGGCCTCTCCGAGCCGGACCGCTTCACCCTGGCCAAGGTCGAGGAGGCGGAAAAATACTACAAGCTCGCCATCCAGGCCCTGAGCGAGGCGGTCGGCTCGCCCAAGAGCGGACTGGATCCCCAGGTGGCCGCCGTCTTCGAGCAGAACCTCCGGGAGATCGACGCGGCTATCCTGGCCTGCCAGACCGCGGTGACGCGGGCCCCCTCCGACCTTGCGGCCCGGGTCTATCTCCTGGGGGTCTACAAGAACAAGGTCGAATTCCTCGACAACGTCATCGAGGTCAAGAAGAATTCGCCGTCCGCGAAGACGAACGGCGCGACGATATGATCGGACAGACGAAAAGGAGGATCACCATGAAAAAGCAAAATCTCGCCGCGGTGATGGGCATCCTGGCTCTCATCGCCATCTTCGCGGGCGCTTGGGCTGCGGAAAAATATGTGGAGCCGTTCTCCAAGACCGAAAGCTTGGCCAAGGACGGCCGGGTCACTATCGGCAACTTATCGGGCACGATCGACGTCCGCGGTTGGGACCAGGCCCAGGTGAAGATCGAGGCCGAGAAGGTTTCGAACGCCTCCTCGCTCGACAAGGCCAAAGCGAACGCCGCCCTCGTGACGATCGAGGTTACGAAGGAAGGCAACAACCTCAAGGTCGAGACCAAGTATCCTGAGGGCCGCAACCGCGATTTGAACGTCTCGGTGAACTATAAAATCTGGGTCCCCGATAAAGCCGCCGTCAAGCTGAGCAATAAGAGCGGCACGGTGAACGCCGAGGCCGTGGGTGGGGCGTTCGAGGCGGACGTCACAAGCGGAAACGCGACCGTCGCCAAGATGGCCGGTCCCGTGGACTTCCGCACAATGAGCGGCCGGATCACGGTCCGCGACGTGGCGAACGACATCGACCTCAAGACCATCTCGGGGAACATCGAGGCCTCCCAGATCAAGGGCTCGGTGGCCGCCGAGACCACGAGCGGCCGGATCGAGCTCCGCGACGTGTCCGGGGCGAAAACCGTCCGGGCCAAGGTCCTGAGCGGCAGTATCATCTACGAGGGCCAGCTCGCGCACGGGGCGAGGATCAGCCTCGAGGCGCTGAGCGGCGGCCTCGAGCTCACTCTTCCGGCGAACGCCGCGTTCGAGCTCAACGCCGAGACCTTCAGCGGCCACGTCGACTCCGAGTTCGCGATCACGATGTCGGGCAAGATCTCGCCCAAGGAGCTGCACGGCGTCGTGAACAACGGCGGGGCGACCCTCCGGCTGAAGACCTTCAGCGGCAGCATCCGCATCAAGAAGAAATAACGTCCGATCCAGAGCTCCCGGCGGCCGCGGTCCGCGGCCGCCTTTTTTTTTGACACCGAGTCGATGTTCGTCCCCCGGCGGGAAAAACGCTATAATGGGGCCCTCGAGGACAACGACGACCAGCCCATGACGCTCCAGACCCGGATCCACGCGATCAATTTCGTCCGCAAGCTCTCCATTACCTCCATCCTCTTCCTGCTTCCGCTCCGGTTCCTGGCCCTCGGCTTCGACGGCTGGCAGATCGGGGCCATCGTCTCCATGTTCGCCGTGGCCCCGCTCCTGGCCTCCTTTCCGACGGGCTGGATCAACGACCGCCTGTCGATGGCCGGCGTCATCCGGGGTGGGCTCCTCGCCCAGGGGATCCTCCTGTTCGGCCTGGCCGGGATCAAGAGCTTTCCGCTCATGGCCGCGGCCTTTCTATTTCTGGGCACGGCCAACAACGTCCTCGACGTCTCCTTCAACAGTCTGTATTACAAGGACGAGACGGCCATGGACCAGAATCGGAAATACGGGATCTACGTCTTCTGGATCGGCCTCGGGCCGGCGGTCGGGATCTTCGCCGGCGGCTTCCTGATCCGGGCCGCCGATTTCCGCCTTTACCTGGCCGTCCTCGCGGCGGCCACGCTTTTCGTCGTGGCCGCGGTCCGTCGTCTGGATCATGTGAAATTCCACCGGGTATCGCTCCGGGAATACGGCCGGAACATCCTTCGGAAGAAGACCCTGCTCTTCATTCTGTTCGTGTTCATCCTGGCCCTGCACTGGGGGGTCGAAGGGACCGTCTTCAGCCCGTTTCTCCAGCGGGCGTTCGGGCTCAAGGACCTTGGGCTGTCGATGTTCATCTCGATCGGCCTGTTCTTCCTCTCGTTCGCGGCCGTCCTCATCGGGTTCCTGAAGTTCAACCTCCGGGCCAACAAGCGGCTCCTCCTCCTGGCCATGTTCCTCTCGGGCGCGGGGTTTGCCCTGATGGCGGTGGTGCGCAACGCCGCCGTGTCGCTTATCTTCAACGTGGTCCACCAGGTCGGCGACGGCGCCCTGGGCGCCCTGCTCACGCTGTTCACCTCCCGGCTCTTCGAAAAACGGAGCATCGGCGGGAGCGCGGGCCTGGCCCAATCCATGCCGATCCTGGGGCAGATGGCCGGGGCCATGATCTTCTCGCCCCTGGGCTATCGATTCGGCCTTCAATATCCATTCATCATCTGCGGCGGTCTTCTGGCCTTGAACGCCCTGTTCGGGGCCGTCCTCTTCCGAAGGATCGAATATTGAGCGGACAGACATGATCGCCGAGAAGGGATCGGGCTTCGACGTCATTCTCGTGAGCGGCGAGCCCTACGCCGACCACCCCTTGTCCGGCGTGGGCGTCATCGCCCGCGTCCTCGACGCCGAAGGCTGGAAGGTCGGCGTCATCGAGCGGCCCGATTGGAAAGGCGACGAGGATTTCCGGAAGCTCGGAGCACCGCGCCTTTTCTTCGGGGTGACGGCCGGCTCGATCGACAGCCTGCTCGTCAACTACACGCCCCTCAAACGGGCCCGAGCCAAGGACGAGCACGCGCCCTACGCATCCGGCATGCCGGACCGGGCGGTTCTCGTCTACGCCAACAAGGTCCGCAAGCTCTTTCCCGGGGTCCCGATCGTTCTCGGCGGGATCGAGGCTTCGCTCCGCCGATTCGCCCACTACGACTACTGGGAAAACAACGTCCGGCGCGGACTCCTGCTCGATTCGCGGGCGGACATCCTGGTCTACGGTCCGGGCGAGCTCCAGGCGGTCGAGATCGCCCGCCGTCTCGCCGCGGGCGAACCGCTGGCCGGCATTCGCGGAACGAGCGTCGTGGCGCGCGAGATGCCGCCGGAATTCATCGAAATTCCGTCCTACGAGGACGTCGCGGCGGGTCCGGAGGCGTTCTGCCGGGCGCAGAACGCGTTTTCCAACCGGAAGAGCCTGGCCCAGCGCCACGACATGCGCTACGTCCTGCAATATCCCGCGCCCGAATACGCGCCCGCGGACCTCGACCGGGTTTACGGCCTTCCGTTTTCGCGCCGCATCCCGGCCCATTTCCTGGAGTTTAAGATGGCTCAGTTCTCGGTCGTGACCCACCGGGGCTGCGTGGGGCGCTGCTCGTTCTGCTCGCTCGCCCTTCACCAGGGCGACCGGATCGTGTCGCGGAGCGAAGCGTCGATTCTCGACGAGATCCGGCGCCTGACCGCGCACCCCGACTTCAAGGGCTATATCGACGACCTGGGCGGGCCGTCGGCCAACATGTATGGCATGGACTGCCCCGCGCGCGAGCGGTGCGAGAGGAATTGCCTCGACTGCAAACGGCTCGAGCGCGGCCACGGGCGGCTCATCCGGCTGATGCGCAAGGCGCGCTCCGTTCCCGGCGTGAAAAAGGTCTTCGTCCGGAGCGGCATTCGCTATGACCTGGCGATGGACAGCGAGGCCTATGTCCGTGAGCTTTGCGAGCACCATATCTCCGGGCTGCTCAAGATCGCGCCCGAGCACGTTTCGCCCGAGGTCCTGCGTCGCATGAACAAGGAATCGCGCCCGCTCGACGAATTCCGGGCGATGTTCAAGCGGATCAACGCCGGCCGGGGCCAACACCTCAAGTCCTATTTCATGGTTGCCCACCCCGGGAGCGGGGAGAAGGAGGCCCGGGAGCTGGCCCGGGAGATCCGGAGGCTGGAGCAAGACGGGGAGAAGCCCGTCGAAGGCGTCCAGATCTTCACCCCGACGCCGATGACGGTCTCGACGTGCATGTACCACACCGGGATCGATCCGCTCAGCGGCGAAAAAGTCCACGTCCCCCGGACGTTCGCCGAGAAGAAGGAGCAGAAGCGGCTCGCCGCGGCTGCCTCGAAGAAATAGTCTCCCGGATTCTCCGGATCGCGACCCGAGCCGCCAAGAATATCCTTGATTTCGCGGCGCCATCCGATGTATTCAATTCGCAGGAGGGACCCATGCGTTTCACCCGGACCACTCCCGTATCGGCCGTTCTGGCCGGTCTCGTCCTCGCCTGCGCCGTCGGGGCTTTCGGCCAGGGCATCCCCGACCGGTCCTATAAATCGCTGAGCGTCATGCCGATCCTCATGTACGACAACGACATCGGCGTCGGCTACGGCGCAAAAGCCAAGTTCGTGGATTACCTGGGCAAGAAGGAGTCCTTCGACCTCATCCTCTTCAATTCGAGCAAGGGCGAGCGCTGGTACGTCTTCACCTTTTCCCTCCCCGACATCGAGATCCGGCAGGGAAAGACCTATCCGCTGTCCTTCGACTTCAAGGCCGAATACGACAAGTACCTGAAATATAACTTTTATGGCTTCGGTCCCAATGCGCGGGCGGAGGACGTGACGGTCTTCACCCACGAGATGAAGTCCCTCCAGTTCACGTTCGGCCGGGGAATCACGCCCGAGTTCGTCGTCTCCGCGGTCTACAATCTCAGATGGCTGAACTACGGCAACGTCGAGGCCGACAAGCCGTTTACGGATTTCATCCGGCAGCGCGGGGCGCAGTTCGTGCCGTTCGCCTCCCTGATTTTGCGCTACGACACCTCGGACAGCCAGATCCACCCGACCAAAGGCGTCCGGTTCTTCCTCCAGGACGACATCGCCGGCAGGATCGTCGGCAGCCGGGACTCCTCTTACAACCGCCTGACCCTGGACCTGCGGAAATACACGCTCGTCTTCGGCGATAAGGACGTTTTCGCCGTCCGGGCCATGCTCCAATACGTCTCCGGGTCCCAGATCCCGATCTTCGACATGTCCTCGCTCGGCGGCGGCTCGGAGCTTGCGGCGATGCGGGGCTACGCCCTTAACCGCTTCCTCGACAAGGGCAAGTTCCTGGCCAACATCGAATACCGGTTTCCGCTTTTCTGGCGTCTGGGCGGCAACCTCTTCGTCGACACGGGGACGGTCTGGCCTTCGCTCGACCAATTCAGCTTCAAGACCATGGCCATTGACTACGGCGTCGGCCTCCGGTTGTACCTCCCGGATTTCGTCGTCCGGGTGGATTTCGGATTCAGCAAGGAAGGGACCCGGCTCTATTTCAACTTCGGGCAGGTTTTTTAGCGTCTCAGCGGCCGTGTGAAGCGGCGGCCCGGCCGCCGGAATCGGAAATATCAGATTCGAAATTCCGGACGCGGCCCCGCGTCCGTTTCCGCGGCGCGCACCGGGCTCGGGCGCATCCGGAATCAACGGCGTCCGCGACGACCGGGTCGGCCGGGGCCCCGGCTATGCCCGGGGGTCCACTTCCGCCGTACTCGCCCGTGGATATATGCCACGGGCGAGTGGCGAGCCGAAGGCTCGTCCCTTGACCAAATCGTGTGCATTCCATGGTAACGGATGAGATTGTCGCTTGTTAGTCAATTGAGGAGGCCACTTTTCCACAGCCTTATGCACATATTGTGTGGAAATGTGGCCGATGTCCCGATTAGTGATAGGACAAATTCGTCGACAAAGGCGTAGGGGAGAGTCGATGAGCGTCTTCGCATTTCGTTTGCAATCAACAGAGGAAATCCGGAGCGGCGTTCTGATAATATTCGTGCGCATGGGCCTGCGGTTGCCGACTGCGGGCCACGGTGGGTGTCCGGCCGCCCGGCGGGACGCTATTTCTTGTTCTTGACGTAGGTGTCGCACCAACCGATCATCTCGGCCAGGACATGGAGCACGGATTCCCGGGCGCTGTAGCCGTGGCGCTCGTAGGGGAGCATCACGAGGCGCGCTTGCGCGCCGAAGCCCTTCAGGGCGGCGAACAGCCGCTCGGACTGGATCGGGAACGTGCCGGAATTGTCGTCCATCTCTCCGTGGATCATGAGGATCGGGGTCTTGATCTTGTCGGCGAACATGTAGGGCGACATATTGATGTAGGTGTCCTTCGCCTCCCACAGGGTCCGCCGCTCGCTCTGGAAGCCGAACGGGGTGAGGGTCCGGTTGTAGGCGCCGCTCCGGGCGATCCCGGCCGCGAAGAGGTCGCAGTGGGCCAGGAGATTGGCCGTCATGAACGCCCCGTAGCTGTGGCCGCCGACGGCCACCCGCTTCGGGTCGCCGACGCCCATCTGGTCGAGCTTGTCGATGGCCGCCTTGGCGTTGGCCACGATCTGCTTGATGAAGGTGTCGTTCATGGTCTTCGGATCGCCGATGACCGGCATCGTGGCGTTGTCGAGCAGGGCGTAACCCGCCACGACGTAGAAAAGCTGGGACGTGCCGCGGTAGAACGTGAACCGGTTGACCGATCCGCGGATCTGGCCGGCCGTCGAGGCGTCGGAATATTCATAGGGGTAGGCCCAGATGACGACGGGCAGGCGCTGCCCTTCCTTGTAGTCGGCGGGGAGGTAGAGCGTCCCGGACAGCTCGACCCCGTCGTCCCTCTTATACTTGACCAGCTCTTTCTTGATCTTCGTCAGCTGGGGCGCCGGGTCTTTGAAGTCGGTCAGGGCCTGTTTCTTCTTGGTCTTGAGGTCGAGGATGTAATAGTTCGGGGGCTCGGTCTTGGACTCGGAGCTGATGAAAATCCTGTTGCGCGATGCCCCGTCGAAGTCGATGAACGTGTCGTAAGAGGGGTCCTGGCACTGGAACAGGCGCTCTTTCTTCAGCGTTTTGAGGTCCATCCTGTCCAGGAAGGGATGGTCGCCCTGGGGAGAAGCCCCGGTGCCCTGAAGGTAGATCCAGTCCTTGTCCTGGAGGACCAGCCGGTCGCCCGTCTTGGTGTCGGTCATAACGGGGGAGCCGGGGTCGGCGTAGTTGTCCTGGGTGCTCCGGTCGAAGATCTTGCGGGGCGCCGTCTGGGGCTGGTCGATGTCGACCAGGTATGTCGTGCGCCATCTCTTTTTCCAGTTGCTCTCCGAGGCGAGGGCCTGGCCGGGCGTCGCGAACCAGGTCAGGCCGCCGGCCCGGTGCTGGAGCTTCAGGACTTCCTTCGGCTCCGCGGTGAACGGCGCGGGTTGGGCCATGAACTTGTCGCGGAAGGGGACGTCCTTCTCGGGGTCTCCGCCGTCGAGCGCTTCCGTCCAGAGGAGCGTGGCCGGCTTGAGCGGCTGCCAGTCGAGGCTGCGCGGCCCGGTCGGCACGCCGTTCATGGGGATGCCTTCGTTCGGCGGAAGGTCGGCCACGACCTTCACCAGGTCGCCGTTCTTGGACCAGATTTCATAGGAGCGAGCGAACCCGGAGTAAGGGAGGCTGTAGGAATAGGGCTTCTTGATCCGGCTGACGATGATGCAATTGCCGTCCGGAGAGGGGTTGACGCCGGTGTAGATGCCGGGTCCGCCGATTTTCCGGCTCTGGCCGGTCGTGATGTCCACCTCGACGATCTGGCTCGTCGCATAATAGTCGAACAGCTTCTCGTCGTAGGGGGTCTTCAGTAGGTCCTCGTAGGTCGCGGTCTTCACCGCCCTGCCACCCGACACCTGGACGTTGGGGCCGATGGGGACGCGCGGCTCCTCGGGTTCCTTGCCCCGGCCGTCCGGGACCATATGGACGAGGACATGGCGGTTGTCGGGCGTCCAGCCCATCCCGCCCCCGACGACCATGTTCAGGGCGGCCGGGGTCAGGGCCTTGGCTTCGCCCGCGGCGATGTTCAGGACCCAGAGCTCGATGCCGTTGTCCAGGTAGCGGGGGAAGACGGCATATTGCCCGTCGGCCGACCACCGGGGGGCGGCGAACTTGATGCCGGCCGGGAGGGCGATTTTCTTCGTCGTCCCGTCCTTGACCTTCTTCAGAGTGAGCCCGGTGCTGAACGACAGCACCTGGACGCTGTTGTTCATGGGCGTGATCCGGATTCCGGCGATGCGGTAGATCGGCTGGGAGAGATAGGCGATCGCGGGCATGGATTCCGAATCGATCAGGAGCATGGTGTCGCGGGCCGGATTCATCGAGACGCGGGGCGTGGGCGGCGCGTCGATGATGTCGAGGACGGCCTTCGGCGGGAGTTTGTAGGGCTCCTGGGCGAGGCCGGGAAGCCCGGCCAGGAGAACGAGAACCAAAATGACGAGAGTTAAGCGCTTTTTCACGAATCCTCCTTGAGCATCCGAACGTCTCGATCGGACAAGATGAACTCTTTATATCTCAAGTCAATGCCGGAATTCAATCGTCGAGGCGGAGGGGATGGCCACGCTCCCTTCGGGAGCTCGCCATGACATCCGGCTATGTTTTGACATGCGGACGTTTCGAAAATATAATCCTTCTGTCTTGATTTCATCCAAATCTTTCCGATCCGGTTTCCCCAGGAGAAGCCTCATGCGCCCCAGCCCTCTTTTTTCTATGGGAATTTGCCTGGCCTTCGCCCTTTCGCTCGCCGGCCTCACGGCCTGCGCCAAGAAGCCCGCCCCGGCCGACCTCGTCCTCCTGAACGGCGATGTTTACACCATGAATCCGGCGATGCCCACCGTCCGGGCTGTCGTGATCAACGGCAACAAGATCGCGGCGGTTTGCGCCACCGACCGCCAGGCGCGGCGGTATGTCGGCCCCAAGACGCGCGTCTTCGATTTCCTCGGCAAATTCGTGCTCCCCGGCCTGATCGACGGCCACGTCCATTTCGAGGCGGCCGGGGCGATGATCGCCGGGGCCAATCTCCTGACCGTGTCCGACGCGGCGGGGCTGCGCAAGGAAATCCAGCGCGTCGTGGACCTCCTCGACGACGGGGAATGGATCACGGACGGCCTGTGGGGCGCCACCGAGCAGTCGGCCTTGGGCGATGCCGGCGGCGGCGCGAAGGACACGAAGGCGCCCTGGCGGCCGAACCGCGGCCTGATCGACGACCTCACGCCCAACCATCCCTGCTTCCTCTGCCGGTTCGATCGCCGGGAATGGCTGGCCAACACCGCGGCGCTCGCCGCGGCGGGCCTGGACAAGCAGCGGCTCCCCGGCCTCGAAATCGGGCCCGACGGGCAGCCGACGGGGATCATCTTCCCGGCCTCCCCCGCCTTCGACAAGGTGAAGAAAGCCGTCAAGCCGAAATCCGGAATGCGCCTGATCGACGAAAGCCGGGCCGCCCTTCTCGCCCTTCGGGAAGCCGGCATCACCGAGATCCACGACGTCGAGACGCCGGAACAGACGAAGCGCTTTATCGAGCTCGATAAAAACGGCGAACTCAGCTGCCGGGTCTGGCTCTGGCCGGATCTCTCGCGCGGGGCTGAGCTCAAGGCGCAAGGCTTCGCGATGGGCCTTCATCCCGCTACCAAGGAAAAGAGCTCCCGCCTCCGCTACGGGGCGCTCAAGGGCTCTGTCGACGGAATCATGGGCGACCAAAGCGCCGCCCGGCCGTCATTCGGCTCGGACTGGCCCGGCCCGGGCGCGACGCTCGATCAAACGCAACCCAAGGATCTGATCTACGCGGCCATAACAGGGAAAGCCCTAAAAGGAACGCTTGAGGGGGGCTGGCACCCGGAGCCAAAGATCTCGGTGGAGGAGGCCCTCCGGGCCTACACCATCAACAACGCCTACGCCGCGTTCGAGGACGACATCCGGGGGAGCCTCGTAGCCGGCAAGCTCGCCGATATCACCGTCTTCGACCGGAACCTGCTCAAGATCGCGCCGGAGGACATCCTCAACGCCAAGGTCACACACACGATCGTCGACGGGAAAATCGTCTATCGGCGCCGGAGCGATCCGCCGAAGAAATAATCACGCGATCTTCGTCGTCTTGATCCTTCCTGTGATGGCCAGAGTGATCTTGTAAGCGCCCCAGCGGTTGGAGACGAGGATCGTGGCCAGCCCCGACACCGCGCCGTCCGGCCCGAAGACGGGGGCGTTGTTGGCCTCGATCGACACCCCTTCGGCGGCGTGACGCTCTTCGAGCACCCAGGTCTTCCGGGCTGGGTCGTAGCTCTCGACGGACGTCAAACCTGGCCCGAACTTCACCCTGTACGACACTCCTTTATAGAGGGCCTTGGCCCGGGCGGCCTGGAGCGCCGCGCTGACCTCCCAGACCGATTTCTCGAGCTTGTATTTCGGGATGAGATTCTGGAAGGTCGTCCCGGCCAGATAGATGAGAATCGCCGTGATCGCCAAGGCGATCGATGTCTCGATCAGCGTGAAGCCGGTTTTCATGGGGTGTCGCGCCAGCGGAGCGGGCGGAGAGAAAGGACCGCGAGGAGCGAGCGGGTCGTTGCCGGCGCATTTTCCGGGGCCCGGCCGGGGTCCCGCAGCCGTTCGTCGGGGAGCACCTTCAACAGGGATCCGTTCAGGGCGAGGTTTGCGGTCTGGACGCCGCCCGCGAGAAGGATGGTTTTTGAAGCTCCTTCCGATTCGAACGAGGTCTTCGCCGCGATGGAAGCCTGCAGGGCTATCTCGCGGGGCGCGTGCGGATCGATGAAGACCTTGCCGGTCTTTGCCTGGTCCTCTACAAGGTCCCGGCCGCTGGCGTAGAGGATGAGCTGGCTGGTCGAATCCTTGAGGTAGGGGATGCTTCCGATCCATTTGACGCCCTGCTGGACGAGGTGTGACGTAATCGTCATCTTGTCGGATGCGACGATTGTGAGGGACACGCCCCGCAGGACGCAGGGGACGGCGGCGTCCGTGACGATCGTAGGGAGCCCGCCGGGGCCCATGACACCCCCGCCGAGCGATTGAATGGCCCCGTTGACCAGGATGATCCCCAGCGGGGCCCGATCGAACTCGCGCGGGCCCTCGCCGCCCGGCGAAGCGAATGTCGCCCGGCCCAGGGCGGGGCTGAATTTCAACAGCCAGGAATCCTCGCCGCGCCGTAAGGAAATCGCCTGATATTCGCCGTCGACGGCCAGAACGATTTCGTCCAGGTCTCCTTGAACGAATATGCCGCCGAGCCCCAGATCGCTCTGGATGAGATAGACCCCCTCGGGCACGGGCTCGTTCACCATCTCCAGGCCGAGGGCGCCCCGCAGCTCCGCCCGGGTCAGCCGGCCGGGCGTCAGGAACTTGACCCGGGCGGCCTTCTTCAAAAGAAGATCCGCTTCGTCGGGCGATATCTCGTCTTCCATGAATGCGGGGCGGGGAGGAAACGCGGTGCCGTCCGGCCGGATCAGGACGATGTTCTTGTCCTGGAGAAGGGCGTCCCTCTCTTCCGGAGGTGGGCCCCCCGAGAGGAGAAAGGGAAAATAGGCCAAGGGGACGTGGCCGGCCAGGATCTGAAGCGACAAATCGAGCGAAGCCGCTTTTTCCGGAGCAAACCCGAGGAGACGGCCGCGGGATAGGACCGTCCCCGGAAAATCGGCCAGAAAAAACCTATCCGCCGCCGTAAGTTTCGCGGCCCCGAACTCCGTCCAAGCCGTCCACGCCTGGTCGCCCGAGGCGCCCTCAACGCGAAAGGGGTACTCCCCGCCGAGGACTTCGCCGATGATTCCGACGCGGCCGGCTTCGATTTCGGCCCGAAGCCGGGCAATCTGGGATTCATCGCTTTCGGCCGGTGCGGCGGCCGCCGCCGCTTTCTCCGCGAGAAGGGCGAATCCCTGTTTGATTCCGTTTTCCGCGGCATAGGCCAGAAGGACCGTCGACTTCCGATAGGCGCCGGTCCTGAGATGGAGCTGGGACAGGTAGACCAGGCCGAGCCCCAAGGCGGAAAAAAGGAAATAGATGAAGATCGCCAGGAGGGTCAGCGATCCGCGTTCGTCCCCGGCCTTCATTTTTCACCCCCTTCGGGCGATAGCCAGGTTACGGGGGAAGATGGCCAACGAGTATGTCTTGTTGGGGTTATCCCGGAGAACGAGGGAAATGGATGCAAGGCCGGACGCGATGTCGTGGGTGAACGAAAAGGACCGCACATCCTCGATCAGAGGCTGGGCCGGGCTGGCGTTGACCCTGCGCTTCAGGAGGCCCTTTTCCGGATCAAGAAGATAGGCGACTTTCCGGAGAAGGAGGACGTCCGTCCCGGCGGCCGTAAAATCGTGGAGAAGCCGCGAATCCGGCCTGAGCACGGGTCCGTCTACCAAGGCGACGGTCAGAATTTCGCCCCGGTTCCGGTCCGCGAGGCAGACGAGCTTCCCCGGGCTGAAATCGTCGGCGTCGGCGAGCGTGAGGGAGGCGTCCCCGGAGCGGACGTCGTTCGCCAGACGTGCCGTTTTTTCCAGGCTGAGGAAGGAAGCGCCGTCCGCGGCCGCTTCGATCCCGGCGAGCAAATCCAGGGCGATGGGCCGCGCCAGTCCGTCCCCCGCGAGAAGGAGGTCGGCCCGAAGCCTCTCCAGTCCGGCCTGGGCTCCCTCCCGCGCGGAGAGCGCATTGTCGAGCTTGAAAAAGGCCCTCCTCGCCGTCCCGAAGAATTCAAGACTGGCCTGGATGATCAACGAAAAAAAGAACAGCGCCAGGAGGCTCTCGAGAAGCGTCGACCCGCGGCGGTTTCGCATGCGTCTTCCCCTTAAAATCCAAGCGCCTCGGATATCAGGAGCGTAGCCCGGATCGCCCGGTCGCTTTCCCCCTGAAGAAACAGCCTGAATTCGACCTTTTTCAAACCCGGAGCCGGCTGCTCGATCCTCCATTCCGATTGGATCGCTTTCCCTCCCGGGACCAGCTCTCCGGTTTGGACATATTCGCCTGGAGCGAGGTCACCGGAAGCGAAGGATTTTGTCTTGAGGCTCTCCATGGCCGCCGTGAGGAGCGCCGTTTTTCTCGCCGTCTCGTCCGCCGAGCGCACGGCTTGAAAAGAGCGCAGGAGGAGCTCCCCCATGCCCGCCAGAAGAAACGAGACCAGGGCCATGACCCAGAGGACCTCGATCAGGCTGTAGCCCGGCCGCCCTGGTTGGGCCATTCGCGCCTCCTTCGGCCCGCCCCGGCCGGGAAGGCCGCCGCGGCCCTCCCGGCTTGGGACGGGAAATCTATGGGAAGAGAAAAGCACCGGCCGATGCCAAAGCAAAAAGCGTGCCAGGGAGAAGGCGCCGCCTATCAGGGGAACGCGATAGCGGGGGACCGGAGAGCGTCGCCGGACGGCGAAAATACAATGTCCCGGAGGAAACGGAAGTTTCCTCTTGCGCCGCCGCCGCATTTGGTTTATAAATATCAAATCAAATAGGAATTCAAAAAAAAGTTTAAATTCCTGCTTGACAACATAGGGCGGAATCCCTATTATATACGAGCCTTCACTTCTGACAGCCGAAAGGCTGAAACACAAGTGGCACTCTTCAGAAGGATGGTTTTTTCTCCCGGGCGGAGAAAAATTGATCTTTGAAACAAAAAGCGGAGCGACATTGATCGATCCAATTTGCCACATCAAACTTCGTTAAGTACCCGCAAGGGTGCTTATAAATTGGAGAGTTTGATCCTGGCTCAGAGCTAACGTTGGCGGCGTGCCTAACACATGCAAGTCGAACGCGTTCCGGGGGCAACCCCGGGATGAGTGGCGAACGGGTGAGTAACACGTGGGTAATCTTCCCTCGAGTGAGGAATAAATCCGCGAAAGCGGGTCTAATACTGCATAACGTTCCGGGACATAAGTTCCGGAACCAAAGCCGTAAGGCGCTTGAGGATGAGCCTGCGTCCTATTAGCTAGTTGGTGGGGTAATGGCCTACCAAGGCGAAGATGGGTAGCCGGCGTGAGAGGGTGAACGGCCACACTGGGACTGAGACACTGCCCAGACTCCTACGGGAGGCAGCAGTGAGGAATTTTGCGCAATGGGGGAAACCCTGACG
>JADGNV010000163.1 GCA_017883285.1 Candidatus Aminicenantota bacterium
CTCCTTCGTGACGAAGACGTGTTTCAGGCCCTCGGTCACATCCATGAAGATCTTGGAGAACTCGGGCGTGCGGTGGTGGATGATCGGCTCGGCCGCCGCGGCCAGGACGCTCTCCGGGACCGGCGCCGGCCCGGGCGAGAGAAGGTAATACTTCTTAATCATGATTCCTCCTATATGGGACGGTTATGATGCTTGAGAAATTCAAATTAATACAAACGTTGGAGATAAGTCAACAGGTCCTCCGGTCCCGTCATAGGCGCTGGAGGAGGGCCACGAGCAAGGCCGCCCGCTGCACGAGCGAGGGCAGGAGGACGTGCTCGTGGTCGGCGTGGATTCCGTCGCCGTCGGGGCCGAGTCCATCGAGCGTGGGGATGCCGAGGCCCGCGGCGATAGACGCGTCGGAGCCGCCGCCGGTCTTGCCGCTTTCGAGCGCGAGCCCCAGGCCGGCCGCGATGTCCTTGGCGTCCTGAAAGAGGCGGGCCGAAGCCTTGGTCTTCTCCATCGGCGGGGTCAGGCTCTCGACGACGAACCGGACCTTGGCCCCGCGCGTCTGGGGTTCGAGCTTGCGCAGGGCGGCGAGGACTTTGGCTTTCTGGGCCGAATCCCAGAACCGGATATCGCAGACCGCCCAGGCCTTGTCCGGAACCACGTTGGCCTTTTCACCCCCGCCGATCAATCCGAGATTGACCGAGATCTCCTTCGATTTGAGCCTCGCCACCTTCCGAAGCTGAAGGAGGAGCTCCTCGATGGCGTTCACCCCTTTGTCCGGGCTGCCGCCGTGGGCCGACCGGCCCGAGGCCTCGAGACGGACGCAAAGCCGGCCTTTGCGCTGGACCTTCAGAGCGCCTCCCGGGAGGGCGGGCTCGAGGCACAGGACCTTATCCGCCCGCTTGGCCTGCTTGACGATCAGGTCGCGCGCCTCGTCGCAGCCGGTCTCCTCGGCCGAATTGACGAAGATCGTGATCTTTTTCGAGGGGCGGATGTTGAGCGCGTTGAGGGTCCGGAGGGCGAGCGCCGCCAGGGCCAGCCCGGCTTTCATATCGAGGACGCCGGGGCCGAAGATTTTCTCGCCCGAGATATAGAACGGCATCTTGGCGATCCGGCCGACGGGCCAGACGGTGTCGGCGTGGGTCAGGATCAGGATCTCACCGTCGAGGTCCCGGTCGAGCTTGGCCGGATATTCGATGAGGTGGAAGTCGCCGACCGTCTTCTGGGGGATCCGCGTCACCCGGCAGCCCGTTTTCCTGAAATGCTCGGCCAGGTAGGCCGAGCAGGCGTCGACGGCCTTTTTGTCCGACGTCGGGGATTCGCGCTGGACGAGCTCCTTGAGCAGGTTGATGATTTCCCCCTGGCGGGATTTGAAATAGAGATTGAAGTCCATGCGCCTCTCTTTGTCGGAAATCCAATTTATCATACCCTCGGCGGAAAGGAAATGGGCGGCCATCGGATAGGACCTGCGCTTAGCCGGCATGGGGATCGGCTCTGAGGCCCTCATAGCGGAGGGGGGCCCCGCCCTAAGCCGTAAGGCTTAGGACGGGGGGAACCGACGGGACTGGTTCCCCCGGAGGGCCGGAGCCGATCCCCATGCCGGCTAAGCGCAGCGTGACTTCCAAGTTGACATTGCGTCCCGCTTCGGCGAATATGATGGCCTCATGCGTCGCTTGGCTATCGTTTTATTCCTCGGCGGGCTGGCAGCCGCCGCGGCGGCGCCCCTCCCGGCCGCCGACTCCGAAACGCGGATTGCGCTCATCGCCCACACCGGTTTCGGATTTCCGGAGGAGAACAACCTGCGCGGCGGCTTCGAAACGGGATTCGGCTTCGTCCTGCCCCTCGCACCGCGCTTGTCGCTGGCGGCCGAATTCCTGGAGTGGAAAGACACGGCCAAGCAATCCAGGGGAAAGCTCTACAACGGAACGCTGACCCTGACCCCCATCCTCGCCTCCCTGCATTACGAATTCTACACCAACGAGTATTTCACGGCCTATGCACTGGCGGGAGCGGCTTATATCGTCACCCGCTTCCGGATCGGGTCGTATGCCTCGGTGCCGGAAGTCAAGATCGAGCAGCGGGTGGACAGCGATCTGGCCCTCTTCGGAGGGATGGGGGTGAACCTCGCCCTGGCGGCGAACCTCGTCTTCTTCTGTGAGATGTCCTATCTCCGGCGGTCGCTTCCGGCGACGACGGTCACCTACGACCTGAACCTGGGGGGGGACAGCGAGACCCGGTTCACGGCCAACCTTCGCCATATCTTCATGAAGTTCGGGGCGAAGCTCTACTTCTAATAATAATAGCGGATCTGCCGGTCCGCCTTTTTCCGGCCCCCGCGGCCGTTGCCTTTTTCCGCGTTTTGCCTTACATTACGAAGGACGGTCCCGTAGGAACCCCGTCGCTTTTCCCATGATGAGAAAAATCGCTTTGACCGCACTGCTGGCCGCTTCGGCTACGTTCGCCGGCCTCCGCGCGGAAATCGATCCGCCCTGGAAAGACGTCCACATCGGCTCGTTCGACGGCAAAGGCTGGTGCGGCCTCGTGCTGGCGCCGCAGAAAGACGCCGCGTTCGCCTTCCGGTTCAAGATCGAAAAGGACGGCCGCCTTGCGGACGGCGACGACCTCTTCTACATGGTTTCGGAAGTCGGTCCCCAGGCGCCGGATGGGCTCTACGCCCGGGTCAAATTTGATCTGGGTCTTCCCATCCTCCCGGCCGACAAGAAGTCGGAAACTCCCATCCTCATCAAACCCTCGGCCAAGGCGGATACGGTCACGTTCGAATGGTCCCGGCAGGACGAGCGGACCGTCATCGGGCGTCTCCAGGCCCCCAAGAACGTCAAGGTCCACCTCGTGCCCTATTTTCCCTGGGACTTCAAGGGCAGGTACAAAGCGCTCCCGGACGGCCATATCCAGGGCGAAAGCCGGGCGGCGAAAGCGCCCACGGCGCTTCTTTGGACGCACCGGCCGGGCGCGGCCGCGACCGCCGAAGGCGAAGAGCTCGACCTCGTCTTTTCCCAGGACGGCGACCGGAGCGTCTATTTCGTGGCGGGGCTCGGCGAGGACGCCGAAGCCGTCCGGAAGCACATCTACCGCTACAAGAACATCAAGGCGATCGACGCGTTCCTGACCGAGGAAAGCGACCGCTATCAGAAGAAGCGGGTGACGATCGAAGGCCTGTACCAAGGCGTCCCGGAGGCCCTGACCAACAACCTGTTCGCGATGGTCCTGTACCAGCCCGGCTCGCACCGCCTCTATACGCCCGCCGGACGGCGCTGGATCTTCGCCCGGCCGGACGGAACGCCCGATCATTGGCAGATCTTCGGCTGGGATTCCTTCTTCAACGGCCTCGAGCTCGCCCTGGAGAGCCCGGCTCTCGCCGCCGGCGCGGTGAAGGCCGCGCTTGACACCCAGTATCCGAACGGCAACATCCCGAACTGGCGCAGCCGCTTCGGCGGGACGCCGGACCGGTCGCAGCCCCCCATCGGGGCGTTCGCCGTCCTGAAGATCTTCCAGAAGACGGGCAGCCGGGACCTCCTCGCCGGGGCCTATCCCGGCCTCCGAAAATGGCACGCCTTCTGGAAAGCCCGCAAGCCGAACGGCCAGGCCCGGCGCGACGGGAACGGCGACGGCCTCCTCGAATGGGGCTCGGACCGCGAGCTCGTGGCGGACAAGGTTCCCGCTTGGGAGGTCGGCGCGTCCGGCGAGGCGCGGGCGAAATGGGAGTCCGGACAGGACGACCTTCCGAACTGGGACGACGTTCCGTACAGCGCCGAGACGGGAACGCTGACGATGAATTGCCTCGACCTCAATTGCCTGTACGCCCTCGACGCCTGGTGCCTGTCCCAGATCGCCGAGCTCCTCAAGCGGCCGGACGAAGCCGAGGCCTATCTCGACGAGTACGAGAAGATGAAGGAGCTCATCAACACCCTCCTCTGGAACCCGCGGGAGGGCTTCTATTTCGACCGCCACTGGGACGGCCGGTTTTCGATTCACAAGGCGGCCTCCAATTTCTACCCGCTGCTGGCCCGCATCCCCGACGAGCGGCGGGCCCAGCTCATGCTCCGCCGCCTGCGGGATCCCAAGGAGTTCTGGGGCGAATACGTCCTGCCTTCGATTTCCCGCGACGATCCCGCCTTCAACGATCCCAGGAACCCGGACCGGCAGTACTGGCGGGGAACCATCTGGCCCCCGACGAACTATCTCGTCTACCAGGGCTTGAAGGCCTACGGGTTCGACGCGGTCGCCTCCGAATTCGCCAAGAAGAGCCAGGCGCTCTTCATGAAGGCCTGGACGAACTTTCAGATCTGCCCCGAGAACTTCCACCCGCTGACGGGCGAGGCGGCCGGGCAGAGGTTCCAGAGCTGGGGGCCGCTGTTCGCCCTGACCGCCGTCGAGGAATACCTAGACTTCACGCCCTGGGAGGGCTTCCGATTCGGCATGATCGACCCTGAGCGCAAGGGCCGGCTGGTCCGGGCCGCGGTCCAGGGCCGGAGCTACGATGTCGCGGTCTCGCGGGGCGAGATCGCGCTGAGCGAGGACGGGCGGGAGATCTTCACCATCGACGGCGGGGCGGTCATCCGCCATTTCCTCTATCTGGAAAACGAGATCAGCTTCGAGATGAGCGCCAAGACATCCGCGGCTACCACGATCCGGATCCAGTTCCTCAAGAAGGGGAAGTATCAGCTCCTCGTCGACAACAAGATCCACCAGATTTCCAAGGGCTCTTCGATCAAGTTCAAGGTCCCGGGCGGAGAGCACACGATCTCGATCGAACTCCTGGAAGAATCGAATTGACCCCGGCTTCGCGGGGGGACGGCGCTTATGAGCGCCGGCTGGCGAGGTAGGCGTTCTTCAGGGTATCGCCCCGCACGCCCTGCCGCAACGCTTCGAGGGCCAGGATCTCCTCGGGCGGAATATTTCCCAAGTTGACGTTCGGACCGAACCGCAGGATGAGATCCTGCTGCTGGTTCTTGAGCGGGGCCTCCCAGATGAGCGACCCGAGATCGGCCACTCCGGCGACGATGGCTTCCATTTCGTCGAGCCGCGTCTTTCCGTCCTTGTCGAAAATCCCGACGCCCTTGCCCGCTTCGCGCGCTTCGATGATGACTTTGGAGGCACCGGTGGCGAGGTCCCAGCCGATGAGCTCGTGCATCAGGGCGACGGGGACGACGTCCGTCGGGTCCTTCTTGCCGACCTCGGTGATGACCTTGAACCCTCGGTCCAGGCTCCTCTTGATGACGTCGGCCCGGGTGGCCGGGTCGATGTCGATCGTCCCGTCGGAGACTTCGATCGTCGTGAATCCGAGGTCCCGGGCCCGCCGGAGATAGGCGTCGACGACGCCCTGCCAGACCGCCACTTCGAGGAACGTGCCGCCGGGCATGATCTCGACGCCCGCGGCCCGGACCCGCTCCGTCTTGGCCTTGAGGAGGACGTCGCTGTAAAACGCGGAGGTCCCGAAGGTCAGCTTGATAACGTCGATGTAATCGGCCGCGAGGTCGAGCAGGTCCTCGAGCTGGCGCGGGCCGACGTTCTTGTCGATGACCATGGTCAGGCCGGCGGATCGGGGCTTCGCCGTCCGGCCTTCGACCGGCATCCGGATGACGCCGTCCCAGGCCTTGGGGGAGAATGAAGGGTTCAGGGGGTGGCTCATGATGGACTCCTTAGGACATCGCCCCAGCATTCGGCGGGGTTGGAGAGGACCGACGAGATCGACTCGATCGTCCGGTGGCCGACGAGCAGGCGGGCGGCGTCGAGGCGCGCGGCGGCCAAGCCGGCCGTGTCCAACCCAGGGACGGCGAGCCGGTCGTAGAGGAGGACGCTTTCGGCGATCTTCTGGCTGATGTTGTCGAACACCGCTTTGGCCGCGGCCCGCTTGTCTTCGATGCAGGTCACGGTCAGCCCGGGCCGGCCCTCCTCGATATGGGGAAAAATCAAGACCACGGCGGGGGAGAGGAGCGTGTCGCGCGAGGCCTGGCGATCGCTCAAGTCGAGGGCGATCTTCCTCCGCCAGACGTCGTCCCCCGCGAGACCGGCGAATTCGGGCGGGCAGAACATCGGAAAGTCGTGGACGAGCGTGCCGAGCCGGATGTTGTCCACCAGGGACCCCTTGAACCAGGCGAGGCCCGACCGCCCGAACTGGAAATGGACGGTCTCGGTCGAAAAAAGCCTCAGGCCCTTCGCGATCCCGCTCAAAAGATAGACCGTCTTGCCGCTGCCGGCCCCGCCGGCGACCACATAGAGGCGATGGCTCCGTTCGTCATAGAGGCCGCAGGCGTGGAAGCTGAAGACGGCGTGCCGGAGCTCGAGGAGATACAGGCTGAAGCGGTAGAAGAACCCCTGGTTTCCCCAGAGGCTATAGCGCGCATCGGAGGCGCTCCGCTCGAACTTGCGGAGCGGGCCGCGGAAAGCGGCGAGCTCCTTACGGAAGGAGTATTCGAGATCTCCGCCGGGCGTGTTGGACAGCGAGATCCGACCATCGGGGCGGGCCGGATAGGGGACTTCCAAGACATCCCGGAAGTCCGTGAGCAGAGAGGGCACTTCGATCTTGAGCGGAAAGCCGGGCAGCAGGGCGCGAGCGTCGGTTTCGACGCCGACGGTGGCCTGCAGGACCCGAAGACCGGTCCGGTGTGTCATGCTTTCGTTTCCACGTCCGTTGCCGCGAAAATGTATCATACTCAAAACGAAAGCCGCGGACAAACGGAAAGTCCGAGGTAACTTTTTTTGGTTTGAGGCGTATTATTAACGAAACCCTGACAACGTAGGGCGTCCGGCCCGGACCGGGCATAATTCTTGCTGTTCAGGGAAGCGAAGCCGGTCTTCCAGGGGCCGGGGGTATGGAATCGCACGTATTCTTTACAAGTTGTGTAAGTTTTTATAAGGAGCCGGGCATGAAATCGAGTCCCAAGATTCTCGCGGCCGCCATCCTCCTGATGTCGCTCGCGGTCGGACCCTCCCTTTTCGGACAAGCCAAGGAGGCGGCGGACCTCGAGTCCCTGAAAAAGAGCGCTCCCAAGATCTACATCGATTGCGGGTTCTGCGACCTCGAATACATCAAGACCGAGATCACGTTCGTGAACTATGTCCGCGACCGCAACGAGGCCGAGGTCCACGTCCTCATCACCACCCAGAGCACGGCCGGCGGGGGACAGGAATACACCATCGCCTTTTCCGGGCAAATCGGGTTCTCCGGATTGGACGACACCGTGACCTATTTCTCGAACAGGACCGATACCGAGGACGAGATCCGGCGCGGCTTGGTGAAGACTCTCAAAATGGGCCTGATGAGTTACGTGGCCCGGCGGCCGATCGCAAGCCGGATCGCGGTCAGCTTCGCCGGCGAGCCCCAAGCGGCGGCCGCCGTCGACAAATGGAAGTCCTGGGTCTTCAACGTCGGGGGCAACGGGCATTTCAACGGGGAGCAGTCTATATCCTCCCATTCGTTCGGTTTCAATTTCTCGGCCAACAAGATCACGTCCGAGATCAAACTCCAGCTCGGCCTCTCGGCCAGCTTCCAGCGGAACAGCTATACCTATGAGGACCAGGATTACACCAGCACCCAGGAGTCCTATGCCGCCAACGGCCTGTTCGTGAAAAGCCTGGGCGAACACTGGTCGGCGGGCTTCGCCCTCGACGCCTACTCTTCGACCTACGAGAACACCGCCCTCCGCGTCGCTCCGGCCCCGGCCGTCGAATTCAATGTCTTCCCGTACTCGCAATCCACGCGTCGCCAGCTGCGCATCCGCTACAAGCTTCCGTTGTCGTTCGTCCGGTACCGGGAAGAGACGATCTATGGGAAGCGGCGGGAGACGCTTCTCCAGCAATCATTGTCGGTGACGCTCGACATCAAGGAAAAATGGGGCAGCATTTCCGCGACGCTTTCCGGAGCGCATTATTTCCACGACTTCGCCAGAAACAACATCGGCCTCTTCGCCTCGGTCCAGCTGAATCTGTTCAAGGGGCTCAACGCCTTCGTGTTCGGCGGAGGCTCCCGGATCCACGACCAGCTCGCCCTGGTCAAGGGCACCGCCTCGCTCGAGGAGATCCTCCTCCAGCGCCGCCAGTTGGAGACGACCTATAATTATTTCGCCATGGTCGGGCTCAGCTATACTTTTGGCTCGATTTACACCAACGTCGTGAATCCGCGGTTCGGCTCCACGAGCAGCGGAGGCATCCAAATTAACATCAACTAGGATCCCAGACCATGAAATCCCAAACCAATGTCCTTTGTTTCCTCCGGTCGTCCGCATCCTCCGGATCGCGCTCCGTCCATATCCTCCTCGCCCTCGCGGGCCTGGCCCTCCTTCTGAGCGGGCCGGGATTCGGCCAGACGGCGGGCGGCCCCGCCGTCGCCCAGGACGCCCCGAAAGTCTTCATCAAATCGAGCCTTGATCTCCCCGACCTGGCTAAGGAGATCGGCTTCGTCCGCTTTGTCACGGAGGAAAGCGAAGCCCAGGTCCTGGCGGTCATCACCTCCCAGCCGTCAGGCGAGGGCGAGGAATTCACCCTCGTTCTCACCGGAGCGAAGGAGTTCGCCGGACTCAACAATATCCTGAAGTGCCAGGCCGGTCCCGGCTTCAAGCCGGAGACCGTCCGGAAGGACCTCGTCCAGGCCTTGAAGACCGGCCTCGTGCGCTATGCCCTCAAGACGCCGGTGGCGGGGCGGATCAGCCTCGCGTTCCAGGACCAGGTCAAACCCACGGCCGTGGTTGATCCCTGGAATTTCTGGGTCTTCAGCCTGAGCCTCGACGGCTTTCTCAACGGAGAAAAAACTTACACGAGCCAGATGTGGTTCGGCAATTTCAGCGCGTCCCGGGTGACGCCGGACTGGAAGATCCGGATGTCTATCGGGATGAACTCCCAAAAGAATGTCTTCACGGTGGAGGATTACAACTACACGAGCACGATGAATTCCCGGAATTTCAACGGCCTCCTGGTCCGCAGCCTCGGCGAACACTGGTCGATCGGGGGATTTCTCTCCGTCCTGTCGTCCACGTTCAACAACCTCAAGATGTCCGTCCAGGCCTCGCCCGCGATCGAATACGATGTTTTCCCCTACTCCGAATCCACCAAGAAGCAGCTGCGCTTCCTTTATTCCATCGGACCGAAGTTCGGCTGGTACCACGAGGAGACCATCTACGACAAGATGAAAGAAACGCTCTGGGGCCAGTCCCTGGCCGCGACGCTCGAACTCAAGCGGGACTGGGGCACGCTCAGCGCGACCCTCGAGGGATCGCACTATTTCCACGACCTTTCCAAAAACCGGATCTCGCTCCAAAGCGGGGTCTCCCTCCGGATTTTCAAGGGGCTGAATTTCAACATCGACGGCGGCGGATCCCGAATCCATGACCAGCTGGCCCTGACGAAAGGGGGAGCGACGTTTGAGGAGGTCCTCCTCCAGCGGCGGCAGCTCGCCACGACCTACGATTATTTCTTTTCGGTCGGGCTCAGCCTGTCCTTCGGGTCGATCAACAGCAACGTCGTGAATCCCCGGTTCGGCTCCGGGAGCGGTATGTCGATGTCGGTCAATTTTTAGCCCGTCAAGGGACGAGTCTTCGGCTCGCCAGACTCGAGAGCGGAGACATCCGCTTTGACCGCGAGGTGGATGGCCGACGCGCCGAGAAGGAGCTGTTTCACGGACACCGAGGCGAACCCGGCTGTCCGCAGGATCGCAGCCAATTCCTCGGTCCCGTAAAAATTCCGCATCGAGGCGGCGAGGTAGGCGTATCCCGACCGTGACCCCGAGCGGCGGCGGCCGACCCGCCGGACGACGAGGGCGGTATAAAGGTGGAAGAGGCCGCGGACGAGCGAGTTCCGGGGCTGGCTCGTCTCGAGGTTCATGAACCGCCCGCCCGGCTTCAGCACTCTCAGGAACTCGCGGAACGTCGCCGTCAGGATCTCGCGCGAAAGGTTGATGTTCCGGGTGGCGAACGAGATCGTGATCAGGTCGAAGCGGCCTTCCGGGAAGGGGAGATGCGCGACTTCGCCCAGGCTGAAGGACGTCGGCGCGTCCATGGCTTTCGTCCTGGCGTGCGACAGCATCGGCCGAGAGAAATCCAGGGCCACGAGCCGAGTCCCGGCCGGAGCGATCCGGGAGAGGTTCTGGGCCATTTCGCCCGTCCCGGAGCAGACGTCCAGCCATAAGGTCCCGCCGCCCGCGGCCGCCCTCCGGGCCGCCCGGCGCCGCCAGCCCCGGTCGAGGCCCAGGGTCAGGACGTGGTTCGTGGCTTCGTAGACGTCCGCGATCTCCCCATAGATCTCCTGCAGCGGCCGCCTCACTTTTGTTTTGACTTCCATGGCGCTTTGTATAATATACGTTCCTCGACCGCTTTCCCAGCGGAACAGAAGCCTCATGCGAGCGTTCTCATTCGGCCCGTCATCCCGGACGGCGCTCTCGCCTGAAAAGGAGGGGCCATGCGTTCCCGATATTCCCGAAGAGATTTTCTGAGGACGGGGGTTACCCTCGGCGCGGCGGCGATCGTCGGGCGGGGGAGCGAATCGATGGCTGCCGCACCGCAAAGCGGTGCGACGGGAGCGAAGCGGAGCGGCGTCTTCCGGGCCGTCTCGTCCGGCAACGGAATCCGGGCCACGGACAAGGCCATGGAGCTCATGCGCAAGGGCGTTGACCCCCTCGATGCGGTCATCGCCGGGGTCAACATCGTCGAGGACGACCCGAACGATATGTCCGTCGGCTACGGCGGCCTCCCCAACGAGGACGGCGTGGTCGAGCTCGATGCCTCGGTCATGTACGGCCCGACCCACGCGTCCGGAGCCGTGGCCGGAATCCGGAACATCAAGAACCCGTCCAAGGTCGCGAAGCTCGTCATGGAGAGGACCAAGCACTGCCTCCTCGTCGGAAACGGAGCCCTGAAGTTCGCCCTAGCCCATGGATTCCCCAAGGAGAACCTCCTGACCGAGAAGGCCCATGAAGCCTGGCTCCGCTGGAAGGAGACGATGTCCGACAAGGACAATTGGCTCCCGGAGCAGATCAAGAAGATGCCCGAAGCGCTTCAGCCGGTGATGATGACTCACGGGACGATCAACTGCCTCGCCCTCAACGAGGCCGGCATCCTGGCGGGCGTGACCACGACGAGCGGCCTGTCCTACAAGCTGGCCGGACGCGTGGGCGACTCGCCCATCATCGGCGCCGGGCTCTACGTGGACAACGAGATCGGCGCGGCCGGTTCGACCGGCCTAGGGGAGGCCAACATCCGGACCTGCGCCAGCTTCCAGGTTGTGAGCTTCATGGGCCAGGGGATGTCGCCCGAGCAGGCGTGCCTCAAGACCCTGGAACGGGTGGCGGACAAGGCCCGGCGCTGGCCGAAGTCGCTCGGCCTTACCGACGACGCGGGACGGCCCGCGTTCGGGCTCAATTTCTACGCCCTGAACGCCAAGGGGGAATTCGGCGCGGCGACGATGCTCGGCAAAGCCGGATATGCGGTCCACGACGGCCGGACGAACGAATTGCGGGATTGCGCCTCGCTCTTCAAGGGCTGAGGCGCGGAGAATCTATTCCTCAATCAGGATGACCTTGTAGCCGTCTTCGCTCAGGACCTGGGCGATCCGGAGGGAGGCGTCGCGGTCCTTGGCCTTCACCCGGACGCGGTAGTAGGTCCGGGAGGCCGAGGCATAGGGGGACACGACGACGTCCTGGAATTTGGGGCGCAGCCGCCGTTCGAGATCCCGGGCGTTGTCCTCGGAGACGAACGATCCCACCTGGACGCAGTAGCGAGGATTCGAAAGCGGACCGGGAGCGGCGAGGTCCTTAAGAATGTCGAGCTTCACCGGGACCACGCCAGGGCCCACCATATCGATCATGGCCGCTGCGGCATAGGACAGATCGATGATCCGTTCGCCCACGAAGGGGCCCCGGTCGTTGATGCGGACGGCGACCGTGCGACCGTTGTTCAGGTTGGTCACCATCACCCAGGTTCCGAAAGGCAGCGTCTTGTGCGCCGCCGTCATGTCATACATGTTGTAGATTTCGCGGTTGGACGTCCGGCGGCCGTGAAAATCCTCGCCGTACCAGGAGGCGAGGCCGCTCAGGGCATTCCCTCGCCCCGAGACGGGAGGAGGGATCCTCCGGACGCAGAAGGTCAGGAGGCCGAGTCCCGCAAGGAGCAGAAGAAGGGACAGCCTGACGGCGCATCGGGAACGAATTAACGCTGAATTCCGGATCATTCTCAGACGATCTTCGCCGGGCCGACCGTCCGGCAGAATTTCAGCAGCTTTTTCTTGAGAAAGGCAACCGCCGAGGCCGGTTCGGACATGTAGGAAAACAGCTTCGCGTCTTCGGGCGAGATCGTCCCCGCCTTGATCAGCTCCTCAAAATTAAGGATCTTCCGCCAATATGTTTCGCCGTAGAGGAGGATGACGACGTCCTCGCGGGAGATCTTCCCGGTCTGGACGAGGGTCAGGATCTCAAAGAGTTCGTCGAGCGTCCCAAAGCCGCCCGGGAAGGCGATCACGGCCCGGGCGCGCGAAACGAGCCAGAACTTCCGCATGAAAAAATAGTGGAAGGCGAAGGCCAGCTCGGGCGAGATGAAGCGGTTCGGCTGCTGCTCGTGGGGCAGTGAGATGTTCATGCCCATCGTCTTCGCCCCGGCGCGCACCGCGCCCCGGTTCGCGGCCTCCATAATGCCGGGGCCCGCCCCGGTGCAGATGACGAAATTCTTGCCTTTGGGGGTGAGGGGGATGGCCCATTGGGCCAGCCGGAAAGCCAGGTCTTCGGCGTCCCGGTAATACAAGTTCAGAGGCGATCCGTCGTCCTGATCTTCGATCCGAGCGGAGCCGAGAAACAGGATCGTCGAATTGACTTTCGACCGATCGAACCTGGCCAACGGCTCCAAATATTCGCTCAGGATGCGGATCGTCCGGGCCTCGGGGGAAACCAGGAAATCCTCGTTTTCGTAAGCCATTTTGGGGGGGGTCACTGTGTTCATGGGGCCTCGCATTACGTCCGCCCATTCTAGACCAAACGCGTTTTGACTTCAATGCGCCCCTATGGTATCAATAGAGGCTATCTTTTCGGAAGGACACACAGACAATGGACCCGTTGGAACCTCTGCGCCGCATGGCCTATCTGGGCCGGCTCCTCGCCCTGGGGCGGGCCCGCTCCGGACAGGCCGTCGTCCTCTACGCCGTGACCGGGCGCTCGCCCTCGAGCCAGGCCCGCCGGCTCGTGCTCGACGGACGGACGGTCTGGACCCGGCCGACCGATCCCGAGGTCCTCAAGACCGGAAATCCCGACCTCCTCGTCTATCCGGCCCTCCGGATCGGGAAGGGGATCGCGGTCAGCAACGGAAGACAAACGGCCGACATCGATCCTGACGGCGAAGGGAGCCCGGTTTCCGTCCTCGAGCGGGGCCTGAAGGACTGGAGCTACGAGCCCGATTCACCCATCCATACGCCCAGGATCAGCGGTTGCGTCCTGCCCTCCGGCCGGAGCGCCGTGGCCGTCATCCGCAGCGGAGACGAAGGCGAAGCGTTGCGGTCCTACTTCGAATTCCCGCTCATCGCCGGCCGCGGCCGCATGATATCGACCTACGCCGGCGAGAACGCGGATCCGCTGCCGACGTTCCAAGGAGAGCCGCGGGAGATCCGGTTCGGAGGAGCCACAGCCCGGGACACGGCGGAAGCGGCCTACGCCGCCCTCGGACCGGCCGAGACCGGAGGACGCGATTTCCGGGTCGCGGTGGCCTGCCTGTTCGCCGACCCGGCCGAACTGACGCGGTTCGAGATTCACCTCATCAATCGCGACGAAAGGACGCGCCCATGAGCAAAGACAAGACCGACGTTTCCGCGCGAAAGCAATATTCCACGAAGGTCAAGGAGGAATTCCCCGAGCTTCTGGATTTCGGGACCCAGAAGTTCCTGAAGCGGCTCTCCATGCGCTACGGCGAAAACCCCGGCCTGCCGGCCGCTTTCTATATCGAAGAGAGGGCTTCGGGCCCCAACATGGCCACCCTGGAGATCCTCCAGGAAGGCAGCAAGGGCCTGAGCTATATCAACGTCGGCGACATGGACCTCGGCCAGCGGCTGGCCGCGAAGCTGACCGGCCTCTATCCCGGCCGAAAAGCGGCCGTCCTGATCAAGCACGAGATGCCGAGCGGCGTGGCCCTCGGCGATGCGGCGGAGGAGTCCTTCCTCAAGGCCTGGAACGGCGATCCGCTCTCGAACTTCGGCAGCGTCGACGTCTTCAACTTCACGGTCGACGTCCCGCTCGCGCGCCTGCTCGTCGAGAGCCCGCGCAACATCGAGGTCGTCTACGCGCCCGATTTCGAAGCGGACGCCCTCCCGGTGCTCGCCGGCCGCAAGCCCCTCCGGGTCGTCAAGATGGGCGGCTCGCTCTCCGAGCCGGCCGTCGACAACGGGTTGGAGTTCAAGAGGGTGGCGGGCGGCCTCCTCGTCCAGAAGCGCTTCGACTCGAAGATCACCGGTCCGGATTCGGTCGACGTCGTCTCGAAGAGACCGCCGACCCCGGCCGAGGTGCAGGCCGCCGTGTTCAACTGGACGATCGCGGCCTTCACCCGCTCGAACGCCGTGGTCATCGGCACGGCGGACAAGGTCCATGGCATCGGGTCGGGGCAGCGGAGCCGGATCGACGCGGCCGAGGACGCCATCCGGCTGTCTCGGCGGGGGTATGGGGCCGAGGGCTGCGTCCTGGCTTCGGACGCGTTCATGCCGTTCCCCGACGTCGTCGAGCTCGCCGCGCAGCACGGGATCACGGCCCTCATCTACCCGCTCGGCTCGGTGAAGGACGCGGAGGTCATCAGTCGGGCCGACGAGCTGGGCCTGGCAATGATCGTCACCCGAAAACCGGGCGAGATCGACTGCGAGCGGTGTTTCCTGCATCGCTGAACCGCTGCGAAGAGCCCGGCGTCCCATGAGCCTGACCGAGTACCGGAAAAAGAGGGACTTCAAGAAGTCCCCCGAGCCGCCGCCGTCCGCGCGGAAATCCGGCGCCGCGCCGACTCCGCGCGGGCTCGTCTATGTCATCCAGAAGCACAACGCCTCGCATCTCCATTGGGACCTCCGCCTCGAAGAGGGCGGGGAATTGCTGAGCTGGGCCGTCCCGAAGGAGCCGCCACCCAAGGAGGGCGTCCGGCGGCTGGCCGTCCAGGTCGAAAACCACACGCTGAAATACGCCGGTTTTGAAGGCGTCATCCCGGAAGGCGAGTATGGCGCGGGAACGGTCGAAATCTGGGACCGCGGAACCTATCGGCCGCTCGAAACCGAATCCGGGCGCCGCGTGGTCGAACTCCAGGGACGGCGCCTGAAAGGCTCCTACGCCCTCATCAAACTCAAAGCCCGGGATACCAAGGATAAAAATTGGCTGTTTTTCAAACTCAAACCCAAAACGAAATGATCCCGTTCCGCCGACTCCGGCGGAGCCTCGCCGTCTTCGGCCTCGTCCTGGCGGCGCCCGCCGCATTCGTCCGGGGCCAAGCCCCGGCGGCGAAGTATGCCGACGTCGCCGAAGCGATCCGGACGGCGGGACTGCGCGGCGAATACGCCGCCACGCTGCTCGAGCGCCTGACGTCGGCCGCCGGCCCACGCCTCACCGGCTCTCCCGCGGCCGCCGCGGCCGTCCAATGGGCCCGGACCATGATGGGCGAGCTGGGATTCGAAACCTGGCTCGAGCCGGTGACGGTCCAGCACTGGGTCCGGGGAGGCGAGACCGCCCGGATCGTCCGGCCCGCGCGGCCGGGTCTTCCCGCTCTCCCGATCGCGGCCCTCGGCTTGAGCGTCCCCACGCCGCCGGGGGGGATCTCCGCGCCGGTCGTCGAGGTCCATTCGTTCGAAGAGCTCCGGACGCTCGGTTTGGCCGTCAAAGGCCGGATTGTCTTCTACAATACTCCCATGGATCCCCGGCCCCTGGACACGTTCCAGGCGTACGGGGGAGCGGTGCAGTTCCGCTCGCGCGGGGCCTCGGAAGCCGCCAAGCTCGGGGCGGCGGCGGTCCTCGTCCGGTCCGTGACCCTGCGGACGGATGATCATCCTCACGCCGGCATGGTCGCTTATGAGGCCGATGCTCCGAAAATCCCGGCGGCCGCGATATCGACCAGGGGAGCGGACACCGGACCGCTGGCCCGGCAGGGCGCGGTCCTCATGGGTTTCGTCCCCGATTCGCAGAAATATTTCGATTACCATCACTCCGCCCTCGACGTGCTCTCCGCCGTCCATCCGCGTGAGCTCGAGCTCGGCGCGATCGTCATGGCGATTTTCGCCTACGTCACGGCCCAGGAAGGAATCTGATCATGGACCTCGCCATCCTCTGGCATTTCCACCAGCCCATATACCGCCGGCCGCGGAGCCGGGACTACGTGCTTCCGTGGGTCAACTTCCACGCCACCAAGAATTATTACCAAATGGCCCGGCTGGCCGAGGAAACCGGGTTTCCGTGCACCTACAACTTCGCCCCCTGTCTTTTGGAGCAGATCGAGGACTACGCCCAAGGGACCGCCCTGGATCCCTTCCAGCTGGCCCTCGAACTGCCGCCCGACAGGCTTGGGCCGGTCGAAATCGAGCGGCTCCGGAAATTCGTTCCCGACGAGACGCACGCCACCCGGCTTCAACGCCGGGCCCTCGAATCGTTTTTCTCGCCGATCGACCCCCTTCCGGCCGACGCGGCCGGGATGTTCCATCGGCAGAAGGAAATTCACCAAGGTCTCATTCCCCTATGGAAGAAGCTCAGCGACGAGCGCCGGGCCGAACTCACGGTCTCGCCCTATTACCACCCGCTTCTTCCGATGATCTTCGACGCCGCGGCGGCGGGTCCCGAGAGCCCGCCGGGCGTGACGTTTCGCCACCCCGGAGACGGCCACATCCAGATCCGGACCGGACGGGAGTACTTCCGGAGCGTCTTCGGCCGCTATCCGAAGGGCATCTGGCCTTCGGAGGGCGGGGTCAGCCGGGAGGCAGCCGCGGCCATCGCCGAAGCCGGTTTCGCCTTCGCCGTAACGGACGAGAACGTCCTCTGGAAGAGCCTCGGCGGCTACGACCGACGGGCGCTGTTCAAACCCCATCGGGCCGAGCACTTGACCGTCTTTTTCCGCGACCGGGAGCTTTCCGACCTTATCGGTTTCGAATACCAGCGCTGGCCGGCCAAGGACGCCGTGGCCGACCTCCTCCGCCGCCTCGACGAACGGCGGCCGGACTGCGACGAGGACTCCCTCGTCGTGCTGGCCCTCGACGGCGAAAATCCCTGGGGGACATTCCCCCAGAACGGGCTGCCGTTCCTCCGGGAGCTCTATGCCCGACTGGGTTCGCATCCGGGAATCACGCCCATCTTCTTCGAGGACTACCTGGCCCGCCACAGGCCCTTGCCCGAACTCGCGCTCGCCCCGGGGACCTGGCTCGGCAACTTCTCGAAGTGGTCGGGATCTCCCGCCAAGAACCGCGGCTGGGAAATCCTGGCGCGCGCGAGGAAGGCCTGCGGCCCGCTGGAGGAGATCCTGATCGCCGAGGGCTCGGACTGGTTCTGGTGGTTCGGCGAGGAGCAGACCGAGGAGTTCACCTTCCTTTTCGAACAGTACATCCAGGAAGCGTATCGGCGCGCGGGTCTGGCCCATGAATGACACGCCGGCTCTGCTCCTGGCTCTCCACAACCACCAGCCCGTAGGCAATTTCCGTTCGGTCTTCGAAACGGCCTTCGAGGATTGCTACCGGCCGTTTCTTCGGGAGATCCGCAAACACCCCGCGGTCCGGTTCGCGGCCCACTATTCCGGGCCGCTCCTGGAATACATGCGCGAACGGGAGCCCGAGTGCTGGGACATCCTGTCCGAGCTCGCATCCCGAGGACAAGTCGAGCTCCTGGGCGGGGGGTTCTACGAGCCCATTCTGACGACGATCCCCGAGGCCGACCGGATCGGGCAGCTCCGGATGATGAGCGACTTCCTCGAGCGCCATTTCGGAGCGCGGCCCCGCGGCATCTGGCTGACCGAGCGCGTCTGGGAGCCTTCGCTCGCCGGAACCCTGGCCCGGGCGGGAATCGAATACACACTGCTCGATGAGGAACACTTCCATTACGCCGGCATCCGTAACCTCCACGAATATTACCTGACGGAGGACGAGGGGCTGCCTCTCAAGCTGTTCCCCATCGACAAGACCCTCCGTTACCTCATCCCGTTCCAGGCGTTGGACAAGGTCCGGACGTATTGGGAAGGGATCCGGGCGGGCGGCGGCCTGGCGATCCTCGGCGACGACGGCGAGAAATTCGGGCTCTGGCCGGGCACGAAGACATGGGTCTACGAGGAGGGATGGCTGGCCCGCTTCCTGGACTTTCTCGCCCGGGAGAACATCCGCACCGCGACTTTCGCCGAGGCGCTCGATGGCCGGCCGGCCGCCGGACGCGTCTATCTCCCGCCGGCCTCTTACGAAGAGATGATGGAGTGGGTCCTCGAGCCCGGGGCCGCGGCCGCCTTCAAATCCCTCAAGGCGAGCGTTCCCGATGAAGCCCGCCGGTTCCTCCGGGGCGGGTTCTTCCGCGAGTTCTTCCTCAAGTATCCTGAATCCCACCATCTCCACCAGCGGATGCTGATGATCTCGGGCGAAGTCTCCCGGTCGGACAAGGCCGAAGCGCGGACCGAGCTCTACAAGGGGGAATGCAACGACCCGCTGTGGCACGGCGTGTTCGGAGGGCTTTACCTCCCGCACCTGCGCGAGGCATCGTATGAGCACCTCCTGAAGGCCGAGGCGCTAGCCGACCCGGAAACCGACTGGAGGGAGACGGACTTTGACCTGGACGGCCGGCCGGAGTGGATCCGGAGGGACAGGACCTTCGGCCTGATTGCGAAGCCGTCCGCTGGCGGGGCGCTCGTTGAAATCGACCACTATCCGCTCTCCCGGAATCTGAGCGACGTCCTGTCGCGGCGGCCGGAATCCTACCATTCCGCCCCGGAATCGCATGGGGCCGCCGACGGCAAGAGCATCCATGATCTGGTCAAAAAGCTTCCGGCCGAGGCCGAAAAACTCTGCCGATACGATCGTGGGCCCCGTTATTCCGCCTTGGACCGGTTCCTGGGACCGGATGCAATGCCAGGCGAAGCCGCCGATACGGCCTCCGCGGACCGGGGCGATTTCGCCGGTCGGATTTATGAAGCGGCGGTTTTGGGACCCGTTCTGCGTCTCTCGGCCAAAGGCCTCGTCCGCACGGACGAAGGCGAAGTGCCGGTCCGGATCGAGAAGGACATTTCTCTGGGCCCGGGCGGGATCATCCTCCTCGAGGCCAAGATCCTCAATCTCTCGGATGCGCCCGCGCGTTTCGTCTATGCCAGCGAGTGGAACCTGTATCAATTCCCGGAAGAGACCGATCTTGTCGAAGGCGCGGCCCGACTCTGCGCCGGCCGTCTCAGACTCGAGTTCAAGCCCGTTCCCGTGATGCGGCGGTTCCCCCTCGAGACGATCTCACAATCGGAAAAGGGGTATGATATAATCCACCAAGGATACTGCTTCTGTCCGTCCTGGACCCTCGTCCTGTCCGGCCGGGAGGAATTCCGGGCCCGCATCCTTCTCAAGGATTACCGCGGCGCCTGAAACGTTTCTCCCCCTTTCGGACCGGCGGCGGGGGAGAGGCGACGGCAGCGAGCAAAACGGAGCGTTGCATGGTATCTTTGATCGAGAAAACTCTGGTCATGCTCCTCTCGGGAGGAAAAGGCGAGCGCCTGTACCCGCTGACCCGCGACCGGGCCAAACCCTCTGTTCCGTTCCTCGGGTCCTACCGGATCATCGATTTCAGCCTCTCGAACTGCCTCAATTCCGGGCTTCGGAAGATCGCCCTCCTCACCCAGTACAAATCCCTCTCCCTCGAACGGCATATCCAGTTCGGCTGGAGCATCTTCCATCCGGAGAGCCGGGACTACATCATCTCCCTTCCCGCCCAGGGGCGGGTCGGCGACCGCTGGTATGAGGGCACGGCCGACGCGGTGTTCCAGAACGTGTATTCCATCCAGCAGGCGAACCCCGACGCCGTCCTCGTCCTTTCGGGCGATCACATCTACAAGTCCGACTACCGGCGGCTCGTCCGGTTTTACATGGACGCGGGGGCGGACGCGGTCGTGATGGCCAAGCCCGTGCCCCGGGCGGACGGCCGCCGCTTCGGGATCATGAAGACCGACGCCGACCACCGGATCACAGAATTCCTCGAAAAACCCAAGAATCCGCCGCCGATGCCCGACGACGAGAACCTGACCCTGGCCTCGATGGGCATCTACCTTTTCCGGACCAAGACCCTGATCCGGGCCTTAATGCAGGACGCCCGGAACCCGAAAAGCAGCCACGATTTCGGCAAAGACGTCATTCCCCGCCTCATCCAGGAGTACCGCGTCTTCGCCTATCCCTTCCAAGGCTATTGGGAAGACATCGGGACGATCGACGCCTATTGGAAATCCAACATGGCCTTTCTCAGCGGGGAGCCGCCCTTTGACATCAACGATCCGGCCTGGCCCGTCCGAACCTATCAGAAGCAGTTCCCGCCGGCCTTTATCGACCGGACCGTGAACGAAGCCTCGATCGTCAGCTCCGGCTGCCGGCTGCGCGGGGCGACCATCCGCCGTTCCGTGCTCTCGCCCGGGGTCGAGCTGGAGGAGGGGGCCCTCCTCCAGGATTCCATCGTCTTCGACGAGGCCCAGATCGGCCGGAAGGCGCGCCTGACGAAGGCGATCGTCGACAAGAAAGCGGTCATTCCCAATGGCTTCGTCATCGGGGAGGACGCGAAGGCCGACGCCCGCCATTTCCAGATCTACGGCGACGGCATCCGCATCGTGCCGAAGGGCTGGAGGCTGGGGTGATCGAACCCCACCCGTTCCTCGCTCCGGATTTCCAGAGCAAGGAACCCAAGGAGCTGGCCCTCCTGTCCATCGTTTCCCAGAGCTTTTTCCAGCCGTTCTCGGTCGAAGACAACCTCCTGGTCATCCTGACCGCGCTCACCTCGGGGTCGGGCGTGGGATTCAACCGGGCGATGCTTTTCCTGACCGACGGCGACCGGCTCCGGGGCAAGATGTGGCTCGGCCCGCGATCCGCCGAGGAGGCCCAGTCGATCTGGAAGATCCTGTCCACGCCCGGGATTGCCTACATCGAGATCATAGAGCACAACCGCTCGCTCCTCACCCTCGAGGCCGATTCGCTGAGCCGCCGGATCCAGCCGCTCGAGTTCTCGCTCGCCGGCGACAACCTGACCATTCCCGTGACGGCCCTGGCCAAGAACGAGATCCTTCTCGTCCGCGAGGCATCGCGCGAGATGTTCATCGACCCCCGCTTCCTCCAGGCGATCGACGTCGAGGAGTTCCTCTGCGTGCCCCTGATCTCGCAGAACGAGGTCCTGGGCGAAATCGTCCTCGACAACGCCTTCAGCCGCCAGCCGATCCAACCGAAGGACATCAAACTGGCCGGCCTCTGCGGGCTCCTGGCGGCGAATTACATCTTCACCGCCACCCTCCACCGGAAGATGATCGGGATGGAGCGGCTGGCCGCGCTGGGGGAGATGTCCATGTTCATCGCCCACCAGATCCTGAATCCGCTGGCGGCCATCGGCGGCTTCACCGACCAGCTCCTCGCCGGCCCGGCCGACGAAACCAAGCGGCGGCGCAACCTGGAGATCATCCGCCGGGAGATCCAGCGCCTCGAAAAGATCATCTTCGAGCTGGCCCATTTCCTCAAGGTGGAGCCGAAGACACCTGCGCCGTTCGATCCCGAACCCGAGATCCGGGCCGTCCTGCAGGCCTTGGAGCTCAAGGCCGCGGCCGAAGGCCGCGAGCTGACGTCCCTGATCGACGATCGCCTCCCGCCGATCCTGGGCGATCCGACTTACTTCGGCGAAGCCCTTCGCAACCTGATCATCAACGCGTTCGAGGCCTCGCCGCCCGGCGGCCGGGTCGAGGTCAGGGCCGAGCGGAAGGACGCAACCTGGGTAGTCGTGAGCGTGAAGGACGAGGGGCGGGGGATGCCGCCGGAGGTCCGGTCGAAGCTCTTCACGCCTTTCATTTCGACCAAGGACCGGGGGATGGGGTTGGGGTTGCTCTATGTCAAACGGGTGATGGACGCCTGCGGGGGGACGGTCGAGGTCGAGAGCGAGGCCGGCCGCGGCACCACCTTCCGGCTGTCATTCAGAGCCCGCGAGGAAAGGAAACTGGACGCATGAATAAAATCCTGATCGTCGAGGACGAGGACGCCCTCTGTCTCCTCTATGAAGAGGAGCTCGCCGCCGAGGGCTACGACGTGACCACGGTCCGGAACGCCGAAGGGGCCCTTGACCTGCTGCGCCGCGAACGCTTCGACCTCATCGTGACCGACATCCGGATGCCCGGCCGCGACGGCGTGGAGCTCATCACCCAGATCGTGGGCCTGCGCAAAGACATCCCGATCATCATCAACACCGCCTACCCGAGCTACAAGGACGATTTCATGACCTGGGCCGCGGACGCCTATGTCGTCAAGTCCTCGTCCCTCGTCGAATTGAAGGCCCGAATCAAAGACCTCTTGGCCCGATGACCTCCCCGTCCGAGCTCCGCAAGGACCCCATCTCGGGGCGATGGGTGATCATCGCCACCGAGCGCAGCAAGAGGCCGGACGAATTCCGTTCGGAACGGTGGCCGCCCCGGCGGAAACCGGGCGCGGCCCTCTTCTGCCCGTTCTGCCCGGGAAACGAAGCCAAGACGCCGCCCGAAATCTATGCCGTCCCCGGCGTCGGTGCTTCGCCGGGCGGGGCCGGGTGGCGGGTCCGGGTTGTGCCCAACAAATTTCCCGCCCTGACCCGGGGCGAAACGCCCATCCGCAACTGCCGGGGCCTGTTCGAATCGCTGGACGGGATCGGGGTGCATGAGGTCATCATCGAATCCCCGGACCATGACAAGGATCTGCCGGACCTTCCTCCGGATCACGTCCGCGACATTCTGTCCGCGTGCCAAAGCCGGTTTCGAAGCATCGAGGCCGAGCCCCAATATGCCTACATCCAGCTCTTCAAGAACAAAGGCCCAGAGGCGGGGGCCTCGCTCAGCCATCCCCATTCCCAGATCGTGGCCACGCCCATCATCCCCAAGCGGGTCAAGGAGGAAATCTTCGCCTCGGAGCGCCATTTCCGACGGACCGGAAAGTGCCTTTTCTGCCGGACGCTCGTCGAGGAGATCGAGGCCGGCGAGCGCATCGTCCGGGCGAACGGCCATTTCGCGGCCGTCGCGCCCTTCGCCTCCCGCTTTCCCTTCGAAATGCGGATTTTTCCCCGACGCCACTCCCCGTATTTCAGCGCGGCCGCCCCGGAGGAAATCGCCGCCCTGGGGGAGATCCTCCAGGCCGTGTTGTCGACGCTGAAATCCATCCTTGACGATCCGCCGTTCAACATCATCCTCCACCAGGGGCCGCACCGCGCGCGCGCCCGCGAGATCTCGCCGGACATCGACCGGATTGCGCACTGGTACATCGAAATCATCCCCGTCCTGACCCGGATCGCCGGATTCGAGTGGGGGACGGGCTTCTATATCAATCCCGTCGTTCCGGAGGACGCGGCCCGCTTCCTGCGCGGCTAAACCGGCCAGGGCCCGCGAAAGCCCACCGCCTTTTTACGAGCGGCTCCCCGGGTCTTGACCCGGGGAACTGCTCGTAGAGGGTTCCAAGGGGGAGTCGCCCCCTTGGTCGCAGGGCGGGGCTTCATGCCCCGCCCGAGAAGGGGAGGCAGGGCGGCCGGGTCTTCCCGGCGCCCGTTGGAAGGGGTCTTCCCCTCCAAATTGACTTGAACAATGCCAAGGTCCGGACTATGATGAGAGTCTAAAACAAAGGAGGAACACAAGGATGAAAAAACAAGCGATAATCGCCCTGGCTCTCGGTCTGGGGCTCGCCGCGGCGGCGGCCGCCCAGCCCATCCTCCGCGACGCGCCCGGTCACCCGCCGTTCGAATTCAGCCTCTTCGGCGGGATCGGCCTCTCCCAGATCAAAGGGACGACGAACTACGAGGACCAGTGGGGGCCCTACTCTCTCCTTCGCTCCGTCAGCGAACAGACCGCCATCGCCACGAACGCCAAGATGGGATTCGCGGGCGGCGGCTCGCTGGCATACTATTTCAGCCCGAATTTCGGCCTCCAGGCGCTCTTCAGCTACATGAAAGCCGACGTTCCCAATGCCGCGGTCACCGATTTCAGCTGGACATGGACGGACGGATCGAGCTACACGAAGACGGGGACCTGGCCGGGCACGGGGTCCTTCAGCAGCATGCCCTTCAGCCTCGATCTCGTCGGCAAATTCGGCGCGGGCGCCTTCGAGGCCCACTTCTCGGGCGGTGTGACGATGTTCGTCAATACCTTCGAACAGAACTCGTTCTTCGGCTACGGCGTCACGACGATTCAGGGGGGCTATCAATACATCGACGCCCTCCAGGTCGGACTCCAGATTCCGAGCGGGACGCTGAAGCGAACCGCGTTCGGAGCCAACGTGGGGGCCGGGTTTACAATCAATTTCTCCGACATGATCGGGCTCCGGGCCGATGCCCGGTACTATTATTGTCCGGAGCAGGTCGTCACCTGGAACTTCCTCCTCGGCAACTACGACGGCACGTTCTTCGGGGACATCGCGAACGAGCCGTTTGCGGAGGCCGACGTTCAGCTTCTCCAGGACCTCGGAAAGACGTTCGAGATGACGGTCAATCCGTCTTTCATCCAGATCAGCCTCGGCCTCGTTTTCCGCTTCGGGGGCAATCGGTGACGGACGGGCGCCGTCCGCCCGCGCTCCCTCCGGCCGCGGAAAGGAACCAGCCATGAAGAAAACCGCCCTGATCACGATCATCCTGCTCGCCGCCGTCTCCGCCGGATTCGGCCAGAAAGTCACGCTCCGGCTCGGCGGCGGATGGGAGACCATCACCGGCGGCGACCTGGCCAAG
>JADGNV010000021.1 GCA_017883285.1 Candidatus Aminicenantota bacterium
CGGGCAGTCCTTCGAACCGATCTTTGACAACGAAAAGGTCGTCTCGATCGGGGCCATCGCCGTCGCCCCGACCAACCCCAATATCGATTGGGTCGGCTCGGGCGAAGCCAACAGCTCACGGAGCACATACTACGGCGACGGCGTCTACAAATCGAACGATGGCGGCAAGACCTGGAAGAATATGGGCCTCAAGGAGTCCCACCACATCGGAGCGATCGTCGTCCATCCCAAGAATGCCGACGTCGTCTATGTCGCGGTCCTCGGCCATCTCTATACCGACAACCCCGACCGCGGCCTCTACATGACCCGCGACGGCGGTCAGACCTGGAAGAAAGCGCTGGACATCAAAGTCAGCGCGCGGCAGATTGGGGCGGTCGACGTGGTCGTCGATCCCGTCAACCCCGACAACGTCTACGCCGCCCTCTATGACAAGTTGCGCCAGCCCTGGAATTTCCAGCTGGGCGGTCCCGGCAGCGGCATTTTCAAATCCACGGACGGCGGTTCCAGTTGGAAGAAGCTCGACAAGGGGTTGCCCGGCGGGGTCCTCGGCAAGATCGGCCTGGAGATCTATCCTAAAAATCCCCGGATCCTCTACGCGGTTATCGAAAACGGCAACAAGCCCAACCTGCCGCCCGAGGACCGGATGAAGGAAATCATCGCCGGCAAATCGAGTGCGGGCATGATCGACGGCGAGGTCTATCGCACGGATGACGCCGGCGCGACCTGGCGGAAGGTCAGCCCCGAGAAACAGAGCATCGGCTCGGGACCCGGATACTACTATTGCGACATCATCGTCGATCCGAACGACGACAAGCACGTCTACGCCCTGTCGGTCGGCGTGCAGGAATCCAAGGACGGCGGCAAGACCTGGGGCAGTCCCTTCCGGTTCGGCGGGGACAACCACGCCCTCTGGATCGACCCGGCGAATTCCAGCCACATCCTTCTCGGCTACGACCACGGCATGGGCGTGACATGGGACGGCGGCAAGAATTGGTACCACCCTGATATCCTGGCCCTGGCCCAGTTCTACCAGGTGGACTACGACATGTCCTATCCCTATCGGGTCGCGGGCGGCCTCCAGGACAACGGCTCCCTCATGGGCCCGAGCGGCAAGAAGGACGGCCAGCCGATCCGCCTTGAAGACTGGCAGACAGTCGGCGGCGGGGACGGCATGTACAACGTTTTCGACCGCAAGTCCAACCGCTACCTCTACAACGAATCCCAGAACGGTCCGCTCTCTCGGCTCGACCTCGTGACGGGCGAAACGAAGAGCATCGCCTACAGTCGGATCAAACCGGCGACCCGCTGGAACTGGTGCTCGCCGATCGTCGTCTCGTCATTCGACGGCAGCGTGATCTACCACGGCGGCAACCTCGTCGTGAAATCGACGAACCGGGGCGAGAGCTGGACCGAGATCAGCCCGGACCTGACCACCAACGACCCGGCCAAGCTTCCCCAGGGCAAGGGCGGCGACGGCAACATTCAATACTGCACAATCACCACCCTGGACGAATCTCCGCTGATCCAGGGCCTGCTCTGGGTAGGCACGGACGACGGCCTCGTCTGGGTGACGCGCGACGACGGCAAAAACTGGTTCAAGGCGAGCGACAAGATATCCGGCAATCCGGGCACCTGGGTGAGCCGGGTGACGCCCTCCAATTTCGATCCCGGCACGGCCTATGTGTCCTATACCGGCCTCCGGAACGACGACTTCCGTCCGTTCCTCTACAAGACGACGGATTTCGGCCAGACATGGGCGCCGATCACCGGCAATCTGCCCAACGAATCGATCAACGCCGTCCGCGAGGGCAACAAAAACCCGAACCTGCTCATCGTCGGGACGGACTGCGGCGTGTACGTGTCGCTCGACGGCGGCAAAGCCTGGACGAGGTTAAGAGGCAACATGCCGACCCAGCCCGTCCATGACCTGAAAATCCAGCCGCGCGAGAACGACCTCATCGTCGCCACACACGGCCGCGGAATTTACATCTCCGACATCTCGGCCCTCGAACAGATGACGCCGTCCGTCCTGGGCGAAGCGGCTCATCTCTTCGACCTCGACCCGAAAATCCGCTACAGCGAGAGGTCCCGTTACAACTCGAGCTCGAGCAATTTCAACGGCAAGAACGAGCCCAACGTAATCAGCCTCCAGTACTACTTCAAGGCCAAACCCCAGGGCGAGGTCAAGATCCAGATCTTCCGGGGCAACATGCTGATCAACGAGCTCAAGGGCACGGCCAATCCCGGCCTCAACGTGGTTCCCTGGAACATGATGGTCCGCCGGGAACGGACCGAGTCCGAGAAGAAGGCGATGCAAGCCGGCGGCGGGCGCGGCGGCCGGGGCGGCTTCGGCGATCTGAGCGATCTTCCCCCCGAGTACGCGGCCCAGCTCCGGGCCCAGCAGGACCCGAATTTCATCTCGAGCGCCGCCCCGGACGGGGATTACCGGATCGTTCTGATCGTGGACAACGCCCAGTCCACGGTCACGGCCAGGATCATGGCCGATCCTTCGAAGTAATCGAATCTCAGATGGTGCCCGGACCAGCGGGGCCGACCGCGCTTAACAATCCCGGGCCGGGCATGATTAATACTGGACCCATGATGACCATATCCATGGCGGAAATCGACCGGATGATCGCGAAATATCCGCGGATTGAGCTCATCCATCTCCCGACCCCTTTGAGAAAGCTGGCGAACGTGACGGCCGACCTGGGCGGCCCGGATATCTACATTAAGCGGGACGACCTCACGGGAATGGCGTTCGGCGGCAACAAGTCGCGGAAGCTCGAATTCATCCTGCCCGACATGATCGCCAAGAAGGCGGACGTCGTCGTGACCTGGGCCGGCCTCCAGTCCAACTGGGCCATGCAGACCGCCGCGGCCGCCGTGCGGTTCGGCATTCGGCCGATCCTGGTCCTGTTCAAGACCTATGACCTGCCGGCCGAGCGGGACGGCAACATTCTCCTGGATTACATACTGGGCGCAGATGTCCGGATCCGGGAGGCGGTGAAAGGGAAACTCGTCCGGCTGGAGGATGCCCTGGCCGCGGTCGAGGAGGTTGCCGACGAAGAGCGACGGAAGGGGCGCCATCCCTATATCGTCCCGATCGGCGGCTCGATGCCCCTGGGGTCTATGGATTTGCCTCTGGGCGCGATCAGCTACGTGAACGCGTATCGGGAAATGCTCGCGCAGACGCGGGCGCTCGGGTTCGAACCGGATTTTGTCGTCCATTCCACGGGCTCGGGCGCAACTCAAGCAGGGCTCGTCCTCGGGGCCAAGGCTCTGACTCCGAAGGTCCGCGTCGTCGGGATCAGCGTCTCGGACTTCAAGGACTCCTTCGGCCGGGAGGTGCTGGCGATCGCCGAAGCGACGGAGCGGGCGCTCGATCTCGCGACGGATGTCCGCGCCGCCGACGTCATCGTCCACGACGAGTACATTCGAGAGGGCTACGGCATCGTGAACAAGGACGTGGCCGACGTCATCCGAATGATGTTCATCCGGGAAGGGATCGTGCTCGATCCGGTCTACACGTCAAAGGCCTTCATCGGGCTGCTGGACCTCATCCGGAGAGGGGACATCCCCCGAAGCGCGAAAGTCGTCTTCTTTCACACCGGGGGAACGCCCGCCCTCTTTCCGAACAAGCACAAACTGGTCGAGTATCTAAAATAAAGCCGTCCCCGTTATCGTCCACTGCTCTTGAGGTACTTCAGGAATTCGCTGTCGGTAGAGAGGACGAGCCACGTGTCCTTGGCCAAGCTCGTCCGGTAGGATTCGAGCGTCTTCAGGAACTGGTAGAGCTCCGCGTCGAGGTTGTAGGCCGTGGCGTAGATCCGGGTGGCCTCGGCGTCGGCCTTGCCCATGATCTCCTGGGCTTTGCGGTAGGCCTCGGACTGGATCCGCTTCAGCTCCTTTTCCTTCTGGCCGCGGATCTCGGCACTTTTGCCGTCGCCTTCCGAACGGTACTTGGAGGCGATCCGCTGCCGCTCGGCGATCATCCGCTCGAAGACCTTCTTCTGGACCTCGTCGACGTAGTTCACCCGCTTGATCTGAACGTCCTTGATCTCGACCCCGAATTCGGGCGTGATCTTGTCCGCCTTCTCGAGGATGATCTTGGCGATCTTGTCCCGCCCGAGCATGATCTTGGCGATCACCTCGGAGGTGTCCTTGGCCACAGCCTCCTCCGACTGTTCGAAGACGCGGTTCGAGGACCGGACGATCTCGATCAGGTCATAGTTGGCCACCGCATTCCGGGCTTCGCCGTCGACGATGTCGTCGAGACGGGATAGTGCGCCGCGCTCGTTCTGGACGCGCTGGAAGAAGACCAGAGGATCGCTGATCCGCCACCGGCAGTAAGTTTCGACCCAGATGTATTTCTTGTCCTTGGTCGGGATCTGGTTGGAATCGCCTTCCCATTCCAGCCAGCGCTTTTCAAAATAATTCGCCTTCTGGATGAAGGGCATCTTCAGATGGACGCCGGCCGTGGCGACGGCCCCGCCGATGGGCTCGCCGAACTGGGTGACGATAACCTGGTTCGTCTCGGAGACGATGTAGACCGCCTCCGCCAGGACGATCACGGCGACGAGGACGGCGACGAGGATGATGATGTTCCGCGTCTTCTTGGTCATTTCTTCACCTCCTCGTTCAAATTGAGGAAGGGCAGGAGGTTTTTCTGCTGTCCGTCCATGATAATTTTCTTGCCGATCTTCTGCATGACCTCGTTCATCGTCTCGAGGTAGAGGCGCTTGCGGGTGACCAGAGGGGCCCGCGCGTATTCCTGATAGACGGACGTGAAGCGGCTGGCGTCGCCCTTGGAGTTGTTGACCCGCTCGGTCGCGTATCCCTCGGCCGACCGGATGGCCTGCTCGGCCACGCCGGAGGCCTTGGGAATCTCGTTGTTGTATTCGGCCCAGGCCTCGTTGATCTTCCGCTCCCTTTCCTGGAGCGATTCGTTGACCTCGTTGAACGAGGGCTTGACCTGCTCGGGCGGGTTGATGTCCTGGAAGATGAGCTGCAGGACCTCGATGCCGATCTCGTAGGTGTTGCAGAGCTTCTGCAGTTCGTCCCGGGCCTCGTGGGCCAGCCGGTCGCGGCCCGTGGTCAGGACCTCGTCCACCGAATTGTCGCCGATCACCCGCCGGACCACGGCCTCGTTCATGTCGCGGAACGTGGCCTGCGATTCCCGCATCTTGAACAGGAATTTATAGGCGTCCTTGATCTTGTATTGGACGATCCATTCGACGTTCAGGACATTGAGGTCGCCGGTCAGCATGACCGCTTCCTTCGCAGCGTCGGCAGGGACGGCGAACTCGGAATGGATGCCGGGCTTCGTGGTCCGGAAGCCGAACTCCTGCTTAAGCTGCTGCTGCACGGGGACCTTGGTCAGGGCCTCGATCCCGAAGGGCAGCTTGAAGTGAAGCCCCGGGTCGGTCAGCCGGACGAATTTCCCGAAGCGCTGGATGACGCCCATCTCGTCCGGGCTGACGGTGTACATGCCGCTGGCCAGGATGACGATGATGACGACCGCGATCAGGCCTATTTGGACGGCCTTCGCCGGGATCTTCGGCATCTTAGGCATTTTGGGCATCCGAAATTCGATATTGGGAAAATCTTGGCTCATTCGTCCTCCTTTGAATCCATTCCTAAGATATCACGGATGCCATGAACTTCTCAAGGCGGTCGACCGTCGTCTCGTGGAAGTCGATCCGCGCCGCGGCGACGGCCTCGAGCGCCTTGAGGCCGCTGCCCGTGATCACGAGAACGCTCCGGTCGCGACTCTTGAGCCGCCCCTGGCGATGCAGCCGGAGGAATCCGGCCAGCGCGGTCGCCGAGGCCGGATCGCAGAGGAGTCCCTCGTGGTCGGCGAGGAGGCGGTGGGCCCTCCGGATCTCGGCCTCGGTGACGCCTAGGATCATTCCCCGGTTTTCCCGGATCAGCTTTAGGACGAGGCGGCCACCGGGCGGCGTGGGATTGGAAATGGCGTGGGCAATCGTCCGCGGGTTCGGAACGGCCGCCGGGGCCTCTTTTCCCCGGGCGAAGGCGCGGGCGAGGGGGGCGCAGCCGGAGGCCTGGACCGCGACGAAGACCGGCATCCGGGAGATGAACTTTTCGGCCCGGAGGTCCTGGAAGGACCGCATCAGGCCCATCAAGTGTCCGCCGGCGCTCACCGGGACGAAGAGGTAATCGGGCGCC
>JADGNV010000164.1 GCA_017883285.1 Candidatus Aminicenantota bacterium
CCCGATCCGCGGACCCCGGAGAACGAGTTCAAGAACGAGTATTTTATGCGGATCGACCAGGCGGCCAGGCTTTTCATCGGCGAAGGTTTGCCGGGCTGGCAGACCGATCGGGGACGGGTCCTGATCCTCTACGGCGCGCCCACGGAACGGTCCTCCCAGATGATGAGCAGCGCCGATGGCCGCTGCCAGGAGATCTGGTACTACGGCAATTTTCTGGTCCTCTTCCTCGACGAGACCTGCACGGGGAGTTACCGGCTCATGACCTTCGATTTGACCGCGCTCCGGGACATCAATCTGGCCTTCATGCCCGAGGCGAGCCTGGCCGTGCCGGGGTTCGATTTCGAAGCCCGTCTCGTCCTCGGGGTCCGGGAGCCCGACCGGATCGAGGCCGTCGTCGTCCTCGAAGCCGCCTATGAACGCATCTGGTTCAAGTCGGAGGGGAAGACGCTCTTCACGACGCTCGAGGCCGCGCTCGAGCTGCGCGACGCGCGACAGGTCCGGGTCTGGGACGATACGGCCCGCAGGGAGGTGAGGATCGGGGAGACCGAGATCGGGGCGGTAACAGGCAAGACATTCCGCTGGGAGCTGCCGATCGTCATCCGGGACCCGGAAAAGATCGGGCGGCTCGGCGGGGGCGGGGCCACGCTGACCGTCACGCTCATCAACACGACCGGGAGCGAGACGCGGAAAAAGACCCTAGGGTTCCGATGAGGGGTGGCTCCCTGAGGGGCGGAACGCGTCCCGGGATCAGAAATTCAGTTTGAATCCCAAGCGCAGCGTCCGTTTGCCGTAGAGGGCGCTCGTGAGCCCGTAGTCGGGCAGCAGAGTCTTGACGCCGGTCTGTCCCGCGCCGACCGCGGCGGGCTGCCAGCGGTCGACATCGTTCAGCCCGACGAGCGAGGCGGTGGCGCCCAGCACGTTGGAGATGTCGGCGAACATCTCGAGCTTGCCCGACGAACCCAGGCGCCAGTCCTTCTGGACCCTCAGGTCGAGCGCCGCCCAATCCTTGTCCCGGTGGCTGCCGAGCGTGTCGAGCGCGACGGTGTAATACACTCGTTCGACGCTGTTCGCCGCGCTCCAATCGGCGGGCGGCAGGACCTGCGCGCTCCGCTGCCACGGCCGGCCGCTCTGATACTGGAAGGTGGCGCTGAGCCAGGCGCCGAAGGGGAGCTCGACCGATCCCATGAGCTTGATCTGGACGGGCCGGTCCGAATCCAGGATGCCGGTGCGGTTGACGAAATAGTTGGGGCTGTCGGCGGCCGCGGTGAGGGCCGTCGTCGCGTCCGTGCCGGCGTTGATGTTCCCCTCGGCCTTGCTCAGGACGAGGGACCCGGCCAGCTGCCAGCCCTGGGACATCCGCTTGTGGAACGAGAACTCCAGGGCCCGGTAGGTCCGCTCGAGTTCGGGCACGTTGCGGAGCTGAAGGTACATCAGCGGGGCCTGCAGCGAGCGGGCATAGAGGGTGACGGTCTGGGCGGGGAGATCGCCCGTGCCGGGGACGGTCGTCGTGAAGGGGACCCAGTATTTCTTTGCTGCGGCTTGGTCCCACGAATACCAGTATTCGCCGGTGTCCGGGGCATACAGGACGTCCTCCAGGATGTTGGACTGAGTCTTGGAGATGTAGTGGAGGCCGAGGGTGAAGTCCTTGAAGAGCTCGTGGTCGAGCCCGATCGAGAAATCGGTGGTGACGGGGGCGGTGAGGTCGCTCGCGATCCGGTTCTTGAAGTTGGAGCCGGAGAGCATCCGGTAATCCTGGGACCCGAGCTGGTATTCGTCCTGGGTGTCGGGTTGGCCGTCGCCGTTGGCATCCAGCCAATAGATGGGGAACGTCCGGGGATAGAGCGGATTGAGGGACATGAAATAGCGGGGGGAGAGATCGTCGGCGTAGCGGCCGTAGGACGCCCGGAAGATCGTTTTCCCGTTGCCCGAGACGTCGAAGGCGAGGCCGGCGCGCGGGGAGAGCGAGTCCCAGGAGATGACGCCCGTCTGTTCCGTCGTGGTGTAGGCGCTCCAGGGGTTGAAGCCCGCGGTGAAATCGTTGGGATACGTGCTGGTGAGGTAGGGGCTGACGAACGCGTCGCCGATGAAAACCGAGAGGGGGTTCCCGGACACGGCCTTGGTGCCGGAGGGGAACCAGCCCCAGGCGTGGTCGAAGCGCAGCCCCAGGTTGAAGGTCAGCCGTCGGCCGAGGGTGATCGAGTCCGAAACGTAAACGCCGAACCGGTCCGACTTCCCGCTGAGGAGTGTCGTGGTCTGGGCGGCGCTGCAGTTCCAGAACGACAGGAGCCCGCGGCCGCCGAAATACGAGCCGTCCGGATTGCGGCTGTCCATGGTCCAGAGCATGTTGTCGAGCTTCCACCAGTCCATGTCCACGGTGGAGTCCTCGAAATCGCCGCCCAGGATGAATGTGTGCCGCATCCCCAGAAAATCGGCCGCGAAATAGCGCACGGCCGCGTCGGCCTGGAGGCGCTGGCGCTTGAGGTCGGAGTTGTAATCGGCGCCGCTTAGGGGCCCATAGAGGTCGCCGGCGTCGTCGATCCAGGGGAGCCCCAAGGCGGCGGCCTGGAGGCGGGTGGGTACGTTCCGCTTGATGTAGGCCGCCCGGACGTAAGCCTGGGCGTTGGGATCGATCTCGTAGTCCAGCTGGCCGTGAAGGCTGAAGTTGGTCTCGTGGTCCAGGATCTTGGTGGAGAGGAAGGGCAGGCGGGGAGACGGGTCTTCGGCCACGGGCCGATAGACGTCGCCGACGTTGACCCAGATCGTGCCCTTGGCCCCAGGGATGGGCATCACCGTGGCCTTGAAGAATCCCCACAGATCGTTCTGGGACCAGTCGTAAGCGGAGTGGGTCCGGCCCAGAATGTCGGTAGTGGGTCCGATGAAGTTCGTGACCTGGGATTTCCGGGCGGCGCGGCCGCTCAGGAAAAACCAGGCGCGGTCGGGCCAGAACATGCCTCCGAGGTTCAGGGCGGTGTCGAACAGGCCCTTGTCGCCCGTGACCGGACCGGTCTTCAGGTCCTGGATCTGGGCGGGCGTCCAGAGGTCCGCGTTCAGGCCGTCGTTCATGACGTAGAAGCCGAGGTCGCCCGCGAGCTGGTTGCCGCCGGACTTGCTGATCACGTTCACGTACCCGCCGCCCGGCCCGAGGCGCGATGCCGGCTGGCCGGCGGAGACGATCTCGATTTCCTCCATCAGGTCGACGTTGATGTTGGCCACGGAAGCGGCGGTGAGCATGTCGGTCATGTCGACGCCGTCGAGGGCATAAGCGTTGTCCCGCACCGTGCCGCCGTGGATGAAGGTTTCCGGGCTTCCGGGGCGCGCGGTCGTCAGGACGCCCGGGGCGAGGCCGAGGACGTCGCCCAGGTTCCGGGCCAGGGGGAGACGCCGGATCATGTTCGCGTCGATGACGTCGGCCCGCTTGGACGAGATCGTGTCCACGGCGGGGGGGCGCCCGGGCGCGGGGACTTCGACGTCGAGCTCGGACGGACCGAGCTCGAAGAGCACCAGGAACCGCATGCCCGTGTAGAGGGCGATCCTGCTCCGGACGACGCTTTCATAGCCCGGCACCTCGGCGCCGGCCGCGTAGACCCCGGGCGCCAAGGTCGGGAAGTCGAAGTGGCCCGTCTTGTCCGTCACGTAGATCTGCGTGCCGAGCATGGAAGGGGACGAGAGGTAGACCGTGGCCCCGGCGAGGGGCTTCCCCGACTTGTCCACGACCGTCCCCTGGATGGAGCCGGAGTGGATCTGGGCCTGGAGCGGGGTGAATCCGCCGAGGATGATCAGCAGGAGGGCGAGGGCCGTCGACGCTTTTCTCAATGCGATTCTCCTTGGATGAAGCGACGGCGCACCTTCGCCCCCGGGGGGGACCCGGGGCCGGGTCCGATGGTCCCCGCCTTCGCGGCGGGCGAAGCCGCGGGGGATGATGCCGGGACGATGGAAAAGACAAGGTCGCTCATGTCCGTGGTCGTGCTGACCGAGATGTCGGTGATCCGCACGACGCAGAGGTCGGAGACGGCGTCGGGCACGACCCAGGTGTAGGTCCCCGTATTCTGTGTGTCATCCACGATCACGGTGTAGCTCGTGCCGCCGTCGGTCGAATATTCGATCTTGACGTCGCCGACCGCGCCGCCCGACTGCCAGGTGACGGCCTGTGATGATCCGACCGCCCATTTCTCCCCGCCGTTCGGCGAGGTCACGACGACAATCGGGTCGTTCGAGATCGTGAACACCGCGTCGCTCGAGTCCGTCGGGACTTCCGTCGCCGCTTCCGACACCCGGACGAGGCAGTTCGAAGACACGTCGTCGGGCACGTTCCAGAGATAGGATCCCGTGTTCGGGATTGCGTAGGCGACCATGAACCAGTCCGTGCCGTTGTTCACGCTGTACTGAATCGTGACCTTGTCGACCTTGCCTGCTGCGAGCCAGGTGATGATCCAGTTGAACCCCACGTGAAGGGTCTCTGCGCCGTTCGGCGAGGTCACGGCGAGCGAGGTCTCGGAGAGCTTGGCCACGAACCCGTCCCGGCTGCCTTTGGCCGTCAGGTCGGGCCCGGTCAGAACCGGGAAGGTGGCCTGGTTCGAATACGTGTTGCCGGTGAGGTAGATGTCGCCCGAGGCGTCCGGCCCGAGGGCGATGCCCATCCCCAGGTCGGCGTCCGTCCCGCCGAGATAGCCGCAGAGCAGGAGCTTGGATCCCGGGATGTCCACTTTGGCCACATAGACATCGTAGCTGCCGACATGCGTCAGGGAGGGCCCGTCTTTGACCGGGAAGGTGTCCTCCTTGGAGGAGGTGTAGCCGATGACGAAGGCGTAGCCCCGGCCGTCGATCGCGATGGCGTTCGCCACGTCGTAGAGCCCGCCGCCGATGTAGCCCGCATAGGCGATCGAGCCGTTGGCCGCATCGAGCTTGGCCACGAAGCCGTCGAAAGATCCGCCGTTGTAAGCGAGCCCCGGGCCGACTGTGACGGGGAAACTGCTCTCGGTCGAATTGGTGTAGCCGCAGATGTAGGCGTTGCCCCCGAGATCCACCGCGATTCCCGTCCCGATGTCGCTTCCCGAGCCGCCGATATAGCCGCAATAGGCCAGCGAGGCGCCGTCGTTATTGACCTTGGCCACGAACGCGTCGGAGAGACCCTTGTGAGTCAGGATGGGCCCGCTCGTCACCGGGAACGTCGTCTCCCCGGAGAACGTGAAGCCCGTGATGTAGGCGCAGCCCAGGCCGTCGACGGCGATGGCGTTGGCCACATCCTCGCCGGGCCCGCCGATGTAGCCGCAATAGACCAGCGCCGAGCCGTCGGGCTTGACCTTGGCCACGAAAGCGTCGTAGTTGCCCCCGAACGTGAGGAACGGGCCGACCGTCACCGGGAAGTCGACCTCCGAGGAGTTGGTATAGCCGGTGACGTAAGCGTTGCCCGTCCCGTCGACGGCGATGCCCTTGCCGAAATCGGGGCCCGAGCCGCCGATGTAGCCGCAATAATCGAGATTCGTGCCTTTGGGATTGACCTTGGCTACGAAGACGTCATAGTTGCCGTTGGCCGTCAGGTCGGGACCGACCTTGACGGGGAAGGTGTTCTCCCCCGACGAGGTGTATCCGGTGACGTAGGCGCTCCCGAAGGCGTCCACGGCGATCCCGTAGCCGTAGTCGTTTCCGGAGCCGCCGATGTAGCCGCAGTAGACGTAGGCCGTCCCTTCGGGGTTCAGCTTGGCCACGAAGGCGTCCATGCTCCCGCCGTTGTAGGTCAGGTCCGGACCGACCTTGGCCGGAAACGCCGCCCCGGGCGCATAGGTGTATCCCGTGATGTAGGCGCTGCCCGCGCTGTCCGCGGCGATGCCGTATCCGTAGTCGTAGCTCGGGCCGCCGATGTAGCCGCAGTAGACCAGGATCACCGGATCGAGGATGAGCGTCTGGGCCGGGTCGTAGGCTCCGACCGTGAAGCCGTAAGCGACGCGGGATTCGGCGGATTTCGCGGTCTCCGGCCGGTTACGGCGGCCATCGAGACCCCGGTTGTCGAGGATCTTGTAGCCCATGGGGACGTCCACCCGCGCTCCGTTCTTCTCCTGGTAGGCGACGGGCGTGCCGTCTTCGAATCCTCCGGCCGGCGTGGAGACGGCGAGACGGCCCTGGGCATCGACGGCCACCGAGGTCGCCCCGCGATAGGCCAGCCGGATTTGGGACGGGTCCGCGCCCGGATGGACGACGAACTCGTATTTCAACCGGTCCATCGTGCCCGTGTAGGCGAGGTCGATCCCCGGCCAGATGTCCCGGTAGACGATGCGGGAATAAGCGGGCAGGTCGGTCTTCCAATCTTCGGGGGCGCCGCCGAAATAGGAGACCCGGGTCCCCGTCTCGTCCGTCCCCTGGGGCTTCACCCCGGAGCGGGCGTCGAGGAAATCGAGCTTGACCACCCACCGCGAGCCGGCCACCGGTCGGTCTTCACGGGCGGGTGCGGGCGGGCCCGTCCGCTCGAGGCGGGCCGATCCGCCGGCCTCCCCCCGGTCCGGGCTCGTCAGGACGAAGGTCACGCCCTCCGTGCCGAAGAAGATCGTCTTGTCCTTACCCTGGATGTAATAGTCCGCCCGGCCGTCCCATTGTCCCCGGTTGGGGATGATGTTGACCGGGATTTGGCCGAAATCCGACCGGATGATGCGCGACGCGCCGGCGGGGGCGGATACGGCCGGTGAAGAGGCCTTCTGGTCGGCAAAAGCCATCGCCGGAATTTCCGTTCCGGAATGGAAAAAATAAACGCAGGCGAGCAGGAATGCGCACTTCAGGGCTCTCTTCACCATTATGGACTCCTTGAAATCAAAACATCAGCTTAACTGAAATGGTTGCGCGAGGCAAGATGGGCCTTAAAAATAAGGGAGATACGGGGGATGGAGGGAAAGGAGAAGGGCCGCGGGCTAGGACGACAGGCCGGCTTTGGCCCAGGCGGCCGAGCCGATGGTGCCGGCGTCGTTGCCGAGGCTTGCCCGTTCGATCGGACAGCAGGCGAACGAGGCTTTGTAGGAGCGCCGCCGGGCCTCTTCGACCGTCGGCCGGAGAAGGAGCTCTCCCGTCGTCATGACCCCGCCGCCGAGGAGGATCTTCCCGGGATTGAGAAGGTTGATGAGCATCCCGAGCCCGATGCCCAGGTAATATCCGGCTTTGGCGTAGGCTTCGATCGCGGCGGGCTCCCCGGCTTCGGCCCGCTTATAGATGTCCTCGGCCGTGCTTACCAGGGTCCGGCCCAAGATGGCCTTGTATTTCCGGACGATGGCCGGCGCCGCCGCCTCGGCCTCGAGGCAGCCCCGGATGCCGCAGTTGCAGCGCTCGCCCTCGGGATTCACCACGATGTGGCCGATTTCGCCGGCATAGCCGCAGCTGCCCTGCCACAATTTCCCATCGAGGATGATCCCCCCGCCGATGCCCGTGCCGATCGTCAGAAGGACCAGGCTCGAGACGCCCCGGCCGGCGCCGTGGGCCCACTCGCCGTAGGCGGCCATGTTCGCGTCGTTGTCCACGAGGAACGGAACGTCGAGGACCCGGCCGATCTCGGGATAGAGGTCGAAATCGTCGAGCTCGGCGTAGTTCGGCGACTGGAGGATCTTGCGGTCCCGCACGTTGTAAATGCCCGGGAAGCCGAAGCCGGCGGCCCGGATCGTGTCGGGGGTCTGGGCCTTGAGGTCCTTCCACAGGCTCGCGATGAGATCCATCAGTCCATCGATGGTCGACGGCGTGGGGGCTTGGGACTTCAAGACCAGCCGCCCGGTTTCGTCCATGAGTCCGTACTTGAGCTGCGTGCCGCCCAGATCAAAGCCCGCGAAGACCGGCACGGCTATTTCTTCGTTCCGAGGGCGGCGTAGTTCGGCGCCCCGAAGAGGAGGGCGTTCAGGCGGTCGATGTCTTGGTTAAGGACGGTTGCCACCGCGTCGGCGCCCGGCACGGCCTGGAGCCGCTCCTCGCCGAGCTGGGCGGTCTCCTCGATGGCCACATTCTCGAAGCCCGAGGACTCCATCAGGAACTTGAGGGCCTGGGGATGGACGGGCCGTTGGTGGGTCATGTCCAGGAAATAGATCTGGACGAGGGCGAAGACCGATGTGGGGTTGACCGTCTCGAGGAGGAGGACGCCCCCCGGGGCGAGCTTCGCATAAGCGACCTCGATCATCCTTTTGAGATAGGCCGGGGGGAGATGTTCGATGACCTGGGAGGAAAAGATCCCGTCGAGTGAGCCGTCGGGCTCCGCCGCGAGCGCGTCCAGGAGGTCGGCTTTCCGGACGTCGAGCCCCTTGTCGCGGCAAATGTCGACCATCTGTCCGTTGCCGTCCACGCCGGCGCCCCGGAGGCTGCGGCTTTTCAAGACCTCGAGGAACTCACCGCGGCCGCAGCCCAGGTCGAGGACCTTCCCACCGGGGCGGAAGCGGTCGGCGAACTTCTCCTGCTGCCTTCGGATCTCGGATTCGGCGCCCCGGAAGCGGTTTTCGAAGCCCGTGTAGCGGATGTCCTCGATCGGCTCGACCAGCTCCCGCACCTCGGCGGGGGTGGGCATCTTCTTCTCGGCGAGGACGGCCGTGAGACGGTCGAGCTGGTCCTTGAGAAGGACGAAGGTCCGCATGAGGGCGCGCGCGTCCTCGTATGAGGCGGCGAGCTTGTCCACCCGCCATTCCATGCTCCGGAAGATCATCCCGACGTGGTTGCTGCCCAGGGCATCCCATTCCTTGTCCCGGGCGTCGGCCAGCTCGTCGGCGATTTCGACGAGCTCGGCCGCGGTCAGAGCCAGGGCCCGGGTTTCGCGGACTGCGACGGAGAGGAAATCCCGGATCGGAGCTTCATCGGCCGGGGCCGCATGCCGGAAGAGGCTGAACAGTCCCTTTTTTTGGGGAGAGGAGGCGGGGATTTTGGAGAGGAGATCACGTTCGAGCCGGTCGAGGGCGTGGGCCCGCTCCCGGATTTTGAGAAGCCGGCCCCGGAGCAGCTTCTGCTTTTCGCTCCGGTCGTGGGCGAGCTTCTCGATCGTCCGTTGCATCAGGACTTGGGAGAGGGCGGGTTCTTGTCGTCGGGGTTGTCTTTGTCTTTATTGCTGACGGAGCCCTTGAAGTTCTTGATGCCTTCGCCCAGGGATTTTCCAAGGTCGGGAAGCTTCTTCGCCCCGAAGATCACGATGACGATGACCAGAATGATCAGCAGTTCCGGCAATCCAAGCGATCCGATATGCATGTCGGTCTCCTTCGATGGGCTTATGTGAATCCCAGCGGGCTTTCGATGTTCAAGTTCAAGGTAACCCTTTCGGTCCGAAATGTCAATCCGAACCCCCCGAGGCGGGGGGGTCGGACGGCGCCGGATCCGGCGCCGTCGGCCCCTGATCAGGGGCCAGCGGTGCGTCGGGCGGCGCGTCGGACGAGGCGAAGACGTGGCGCCGGAACTGTTTCGCCTTCTCCGAGAGCGCGGACATCGTCATTCCGCTCCGGGCCAGGGCTACGGCCCCGAGGACGATCTGGGGGAGGGAGACGAGGACGAACACCGTGATCGAGAAGCTCGAGGCGGCGGTCTTGTCCACGCCGAAGAGGAGAAGGGCCAGCACGCAGAAGAACTGGTACGAACCGACGTTCCCCGGCGAGTTGGGGAGGGCGATGCCCAGGTGGGTGATGAGCCAGACCGCGAACCCGACGAGCAGGGGCTCCCGGATTCCACAGGCCCGCATGATCGTCCAAAAGGGCAGGGCCCAGAGGCAGAGGACGACGAGGCTCAGGCCGAACGCGAGGAAGAACCGGCGCCCGAAACCGATCTCCCGAAACTCGGTCCTCAGCTCCGAGAGGAATATCCGGGCGACGCGACGGAGGCGGCCCGGCGAACGGCGGAGGGAGGGGGAGCGCTCGGGCCCCGGCTTGCGGAGGATGAGGACCATCAGCAGGACGGCCAGCCCGACGATGACCGCGCCCAAGATCTTCCCCCCCCGGATGAGGTTTCGCGGCAAGGGAACGAAGAGGGCTAGGGCCCCGAGCCCCGAGGCCATCCAGAACGCCTCGAAAAAGCGTTCCAGGGCCATCGACGGCAGGACGGACAGGAAGTTCAAACCCGCCCAGTGCGAGACGAGGAAGCCGCGGCCGAGTTCGCCCACGCGCAGGGGCAGGATCTGGTTCAGGAAAAGCCCGCAGTAGATGGCCTGGGCGGTCCGGAGGGCGGACACGGGGGCTTCGGGCTTGAGGAGAATCCGCCAGCGGACCCCCATAACGAAGTAGCTTGCGGCTTCGATCAGGACTCCGAGCGCGGCCAGGGGCCAGTTGATCCCCCCGAGGGAGCGGAAGAACCGGCCGGGGTGGATGTCATGAAAAACCCAGACCAGGCAGGCGAGCCCGATGATATAACCCGCCAGGAGATTCAACTTCATCCGTCGGGATTTTGGGTTCTTGGGCCGGCCGACCGCGTTGCTCATGTTTAAATCGCCATTAATATAACAGAGGACCTTTTTGCTAGGAAGGGGCTAGCCGAGTCCGTCGCTGGGATTGACCCAAGGCCCGCATAGCGGAGGGGGGCCCCAGCGCGAAAGCGATGGGGGGAACCGACGGGACTGGTTCCCCAGCGGGCCGGGGCCGATCCCAGCGACGGACGGGAGCAAGGGCCCCGTTGAAGTTGACTTGGCCGGAATTCGGTGATATATCTCCTCCCTTGTATCAGAGATTCGATTTGAACGGATCGTCACCCAAGGCAAGGACCGAAGCCTCGGCGCAGGCTTCCCGCCCTCGACCCATCTCCCATATTCCCGCATAAGGACACCACCATGATTTCTCGCCGTCATTTTTTGAAGGTCGGAGGCCTTTCCGTTTCTCTGGCTGGCCTCGCGGACAGCGTCTTCTCCCAGGCACCGGCCAAGCCCCAGGCCAAGCTCGAAACTCTGAGCGCGGGTGTGAAGCCCCTCGGGCCGGAGGATTATGCGAATCGCGTCCAAAAAGCCCAGAAGATCATGGCTGACCATAAGATCGACGGGCTCCTCCTGACCGGCGGCACGAGCCTCGTTTATTTCACGACCGTCCGCTGGGGAGTGAGCGAACGGACGTTCGGCGCCGTCCTGACCCGGAATGGGGCCCCGATCTGGGTCTGCCCGGCCTTCGAGCTCGAACGGGCCAAGGAGCTCATCCCGCAGGGCCAGGAGATCCTGGCTTGGGAGGAGCACGAAAGCCCCTACAAGCTCATCGGCGGCATCCTGGCCGACCAGGGAGCGAAGACCGGCCGCCTTGGCATCGGCCCGTCGACGAGCGCCTTCGTGTTCTACGGCATCCGCCAGGACGCACCGGCGCTTGACCTCGTGGACGGGGCGGTCGTTACCGAAGGCTGCCGGGGCGTCAAGACGGCCAAGGAAATTGCGTTCCTGGATCTGGCCAACAGGATCACGAAGCTCGCGTATATCGAAGGGTTCAAATCGATCAAGGAAGGCATGAGCCAGCGCGACCTCTCGGCCGCCATCTCGGCCGCCCACCAGAAGCTCGGAGCGAACGGCAGCGGCGGTCCGCAGTTCGGGCCCGGCACGGCCTTCCCCCACGGCACCCGCGTCCCCCGCGCCCTCCAGAAGGGCGACGCCATCATGGTCGACGGCGGCTGCAGCGTGGAAGGCTTCTCGTCCGATGTCACGCGCACGATCGTCTTCGGGGCGACGAGCGACAAGCAGCGGAAGGTCTGGGACATCGTCAAGAAGTCCCAGGACGCGGCGCTCCAGGCCGCCCGGCCGGGCGCGACGTGCGAGTCCGTGGACGCGGCGGCGCGCAAGGTGGTCGAGGACGCGGGCTACGGCCCCGGCTACAAGTACTTCGCCCACCGCGTCGGCCACGGCATCGGCATGGAAGGCCACGAATATCCCTATCTCGTGAAGGGCAACGCCCTCAAGATGGAGCCGGGCATGACCTTCAGCAACGAGCCGGGGATCTACATCTACGGCGAATTCGGAATCCGGACCGAGGACTGCATGGTCGTCACCGAAAGCGGCGCCCGCCTGCTGGGCGGCCTGCCCGCGGTCGGGATCGACAAGCCTTTCGCGGACAAATAAAGACACAAGAGAGGAGAAACGATGAGCAAACGCAAACCGGTGTTGCTGCTCGGGGCGGTGGCGGTCATCGCCGGAGCGGTCGCGGCCCAGTACACTCCCTGGCTGTACTGGACGTTCCTGCCCAAGCCCCAGATCGACACGATCGTAGGCGAAGCCTCGGGCGAGACCGCCCTGGCCACGATCATCGACATCAACGGCTATAACCGGGACCGGCTCTCCGAGGAGTACGCCGGGCCGTTCGTCGAGACGGCCACCATCCTGAAAAAGCTGAAACAGTACGGCATCCAGGCCGAGCTCGTGAAATTTCCCGGCGGCGAAGTCTGGGACGGCGTCAAGGGCGAGCTCTGGGAAGTGAAGCCCAAGCTCCAAAAGCTCGCGTCCGTTCTGGACAACCCGCCGATGCTCGCCTCCGGCAGCCAGCCGTCCGACGTCACGGCCGAACTGGCCTGGGTCGGCCGCGGCACGCCGGCCGAGATCGACGCGGCCAAGGTCGAGGGCAAGATCGCGGTGACCGAGGGCTCGATCGGCCAGGTCCACAACTACGCCTGCCTGCAGAAGGGCGCCCTGGGCGTCATCGGCATCAGCCAGTCGCGGCCTTATTTCGATAACCTCCAGATACCCTGGGCGAGCGTGGGCGGAATGCGCCGCGGTGGCGTAGGCGGCATCGTCGGCGGACAGCGGGGCGGCCAGCCGGGTGCTCCCCCCGGCGCCGGCGTCGTCACTGGCGGCCAGCAGCCTCCCGCGCAGCAACCCCAGCCCCCGGCGCAGCCGGCCCCGAAGCCCAAGTTCGGGTTCCAGCTCCCGGTGCGCGAAGGCGATTTCCTGAAGCAGCGGCTGATGGCCAACGAAAAGATCACGGTCCACGCGATCGTCGATTCCAAGCAGGAAAAGTACAGCAACGAGGACATCGTGGCCGTGCTCCCCGGGACCGATCCCAACGCCGGCGAGATCATCTTCTCGGCCCATCTCTTCGAGGGCATCACCAAGTTCGGGGCGAATGACAACACCTCGGGCAGCGCTACGATCCTCGAAGTGGCTCGCATGCTGAATACGCTCTATAAGGACGGCCGTCTGCCGAAGCCGAAACGGACCATCCGCTTCCTGTGGGGGCCCGAAATCGGCGCGACCGGGATGTGGGTCAAGGCCAACAAGGCGATCATGGACAAGACGCTCTGCAACATCAACATGGACATGGTCGGCGAGTGGCTGAGCAAGAACCAGGGCTTCATGTGCCTCATGCGGACGACCTTCGGCAACGCCCATTACGTCAACGACGTCATGGAGAACTACTACCGGTACGTCGGCGAGGGGAACCGCGAGCGGATCCAGCTCCGCAGCGACGCCTACAAGGTCCCGGTCCGGATCGTCGCTCCCTTCGGCGCCGACGAGCCGTTCTGGTATTCGATCGAAACGCACTACGGCTCCTCCGACCATGAAGTGTTCAACGACTGGGCCGTGAAGGTGCCGGGCGTCATGATGATCGTCTGGCCGGACCGCTGGTACCACACCTCCGGCGACCTCCCCGACAAGTCCGACGCGACGCAACTCAAGCGGGTGGCGGCCATCGGGGCGGCCGGCGCTTACACCATCGCCTCGGCCGACGACAACATGGCCGTCAAGATCGCGGGCGAGATTGCGAGCAACGCCGCCCGGCGGCTGGGCCAATATCTCGTCGTGGGACTCGAAGCGCTCAACAAGGCGGACGACAAGAACCTCCTCGACGCGTTCAAGGAGGCCCGCGGCACCGTCGAGGGTGGCGTGCTGAACGAGAAGGACACGCTCGACAGCGTCCTCCAGCTGGCGACGGACAAAACGTCGGTCGGCGCCTACGTCGGCCAGATGAAGAAGTCCGTGGACGCCGTCGGCGCGGCGCACCTGGGGACGCTGCAGGCCCACATGGAGGCAATGGCCAAGAAACTCGGGACCAAGCCGGTTAAGATCGAGCTCACCGAAGCCGAGAAGAAGGCGATAAAGGTCGTCCCGAAAATCACGTCCAAGGTCACGGCCGAAGGCCAGCAGGGCTACCAGAAGTACATCACTGCGGTCCCGCAGACCGAGCGGGCGAAGTACCCCTACCAGGCCGAACTGTTCACGGCGAACGAGCTGCAGCTCCTGATCAACGGTAAGCACAACGTGCTCGAGCTCAAAGCCCTGCTTAACGCGCAGTCGCAGAGGAAATCCACCGTCCAGGGGATCATGAACTATCTCCAGATCCTCAAGCTGGCGGGCCTCGTCGAGTTCTAAGGGGAATTTTTTCAGCACCGTCCTCCCCCCAAGGGAAGGGGGAGAACGGTGTTTTTTTTCTTGAGGGCCGCTATTCGACTTCGAACGGGGCGGCCGTAACGGGAGACCCGTAACGCGTTCTATTCCCACAAATTGACAGGCGGGGGCATTTCTGCGATCATACCGCCCCCATGAAGAACATCCGGAATTTTTCGATCATCGCCCATGTGGACCACGGCAAGTCCACGCTGGCCGACCGCTTTCTCGAGCTCACCGGCGCCCTCTCCTCGCGCGAGATGCGGGCCCAGTCGCTCGACACCATGGACCTCGAGCGCGAGCGCGGCATCACGATCAAGGCCCAGACCGCCCGGCTGAACTACAAGAGCCGGTCGGGCGAAGACTACGTCCTCGACCTGATCGATACACCCGGCCACGTCGATTTTTCCTACGAGGTGTCGCGGAGCCTGGCTGCCTGCGATGGCGCGGTCCTGGTCATCGACGCGTCCCAGGGCGTCGAGGCCCAGACTCTGGCCAACACCTACCTCGCCGTTCAGAACGACCTCGTCCTCGTCCCCGTCATCAACAAAGTCGACCTGCCCCAGGCCGTCCCGGAGGAGGCCCTGGACCAGATGGAGCATATCATTGGGCTCAAGCGCGAGGATGCCATCTTGGTCAGCGCCAAGACCGGCCTGAACGTCGAGGCGGTCCTCGAAGCGGTGATCGAGCGCATCCCCCCGCCGAAGGGCGACCCGGACGGGCCGCTCAAGGCCCTCCTTTTCGACTCGTGGTACGACGCCTATCGGGGCGTCGTGGTCCTCATCCGCGTCTTCGACGGCGAAATCCGGGAGGGCGACACGATCGAGTTCATGGGCATGCAAGCTGTCTACGACGTCGAGGAGCTCGGCTACCTCACGCCCAAGCCGGTGAAGGCCGCGCGGCTCGCGGCGGGGGAGGTCGGTTACCTTATAGCCGGCATCAAGAAGCTCAGCGACGCGCGCATCGGCGACACGATCACCCGCAAGTACCGGCCGACAGCCGAGGCCCTGCCCGGGTTCAAGGAGGCCAAGCCGATGGTCTTCTGCGGCATGTTCCCGGCCGGCGACAGCCGGATCGACGACCTGCGCGACGCGCTCGAGAAGCTCCGGCTGAACGACGCTTCGTTCTATTACGAGCCCGAGAATTCGCCGGCCCTGGGCATGGGCTTCCGCTGCGGATTCCTGGGCCTCCTCCACCGGGAGATCATTCAGGAGCGGCTCGAGCGCGAGTTCGGGCTCAGCCTCATCACGACCGCGCCGAGCGTCAGCTACCGGGTCATCGACAAGACGGGCGAGGCGCATGAGGTCCGCAATCCATCGCAGATCCCCCTCCTCCACGACATCCGGGCGATCGAGGAGCCGGTCATCGAGGCCATCATCCTCACGCCGGACAAGTACCTGGGAGCGATCCTGGGCCTGCTTGAGAACCGTCGCGGGACCCAGAAGAAGATGGAATACGTCAGCCCGAAGCGCGTCCTGCTGAATTACGTCCTGCCCCTGAACGAGGTCGTCTTCGACTTCTACAACCAGCTCAAGTCGCTCTCGCAGGGCTACGCCTCCATGGACTACGAGCTCGCCGGCTACCGCGAGGCGGCGCTCGTTAAGCTCGACATCCTGATCAACGGCGAGGAGGTCGATGCCCTGTCGCTCGTCGTCCATGAGGACAAGGCCTACACGATCGGCCGGGCCCTGGTCGAGAAGATGCGCAAGGCCATCCCGCGCCAGCAGTACGAGGTCGCCCTCCAGGCGGCCATCGGCAAGCGGGTCATCGCCCGGGAGACGATCAAGGCCTTCCGCAAGGACGTCCTGGCCAAACTCTACGGCGGCGACTACACCCGGAAGATGAAAGTGCTGGAAAAGCAGAAGGCGGGCAAGAAGCGGATGCGGACCATCGGCCGGGTGGACATTCCCCAGGAAGCGTTTCTGGCGATCCTGGAGATCAAGTAGGATCGACGCCGGAGAACATATATAATGCGGGCTTCATTGGATTAGGTGAGACGCATGCTCCCAACCATCGAATGGCGCGGCGATCGGGTGGTCATGATCGACCAGCGGAAACTGCCCGGCGAGGAACTCTACGTCGAGTGCCGGGACTCCGAAAGCGTGGCCGAGGCGATCGAAACCATGATCATCCGCGGCGCCCCGGCCATCGGCGTGGCCGCGGCCTACGGCGTCGCCCTCGGGTTCCTGGCCGTCAAGGACGGCGGGCGGGCCGCCGCCGATTTCGCCGTGATATCCGATCGTCTCCGCCGGACCCGGCCCACGGCCCGAAACCTCTTCTGGGCGCTCGAGCGGATGAAGGCCGTCTTCGAGGCCCACCGCAGCCTCCCGCTGGCCGATCAGCAGGCGCGCCTGGTCCGGGAGGCCCTGGAGATCGAGCGCGAGGACGTCGAGATTAACGAGCGCATCGGTCGACACGGGGCGGCGCTCATTGCGGACGGCGTCTCCGTCCTGACCCACTGCAACGCCGGCGGGCTGGCCACGGCTGCCTACGGCACGGCCATCGGAGTTATCCGGGCCGCCTTCGAGCAGGGGAAGAAGATCCGGGTGTTCGCCGACGAGACGCGGCCGGTCCTCCAGGGCGCGCGCCTCACGGCCTGGGAGCTCGAGAAACTCGGCATTCCCTATGCCGTGATCACCGACAACATGGCCGGCTGGCTGATGCGCCAAGGCGAGATCAGCCTGGCCGTCGTGGGCGCGGACCGGATTGCGGCCAACGGCGATACGGCCAACAAGATCGGGACGTATCCCGTGGCCGTGCTGGCCAGGGAAAACGGGCTTCCGTTCTACGTCGCCGCGCCGCTCAGCACGTTCGACTTCACCCTCGCGGACGGCGACGGCATTCCGATCGAAGAGCGGCCGGCCGCCGAGGTCCGGGAGATCGCCGGCCGGCTCATCGTCCCGGCCGGGGCGAAAGTCCGCAACCCCGCCTTCGACGTTACGCCGGCGCGCTACATTTCGGCGATCATTACCGAGAAGGGCGTCGCTCGGCCGCCCTACGGGAAAAGCTTGGCTGCGTTAAAATAATCGGACACACCCATGCTCCTCCTGGCCATCGAGACTTCGTGCGACGAGACCGCCGCGGCCGTCCTGGGCGATGATCTTTCCGTCCTGAGCAATATCGTCCTGTCCCAGGACGCGGTCCACGCGCCTTACGGCGGGGTCGTCCCGGAACTCGCTTCGCGCCAGCACATCAAGTCGATCGCCCCGATCGTCCGGGAGAGCCTCACGGCCGCCGGCGTTGCGCTCGAGGAGATCGACCGTTTCGCCGTGACCCAGGGACCGGGGCTCATCGGCTCGCTTCTCGTCGGACTCTCGTTCGCCAAGGGGCTGGCGTATTACCACCGGAAGCCGCTCGTCGGGATCGACCACGTCCAGGCCCATATCGAGGCCGTGGCCCTCGAGCAGCCGGCCTTCGAATACCCGGCGCTTGCCCTGATCGTTTCGGGAGGGCATACGTCCCTCTACTTCATGAAAGAAAAGCTCCGCTACGAGCTCGTGGGCCGGACGCGCGACGACGCGGCCGGCGAGGCCCTGGACAAGATCGCCAAGTTCCTGGGGCTCGGGTACCCCGGCGGGCCGGTGATCCAGAAACTCGGCGAGCCGGGCGATCCGGCGCGGTTCGATTTCGCCCTGCCGCGCATGTCCGATCGCAGCCTGGATTTCAGCTTCAGCGGATTGAAGACGGCCGCCCTGCGGATCATCCGCAAAAACGGCCTCGCCAAGGATGCGGTCCAGCTGCCCGACTTCCTGGCGAGCTTCGAGAGCGCGGTCGTCCGGGCCCTCCTCGAAAACCTCTTCGAGGCCGCGGAGCGGTGCGATCCGAAAACGCTCATCCTGTGCGGGGGGGTGGCCCGGAACCAGCGGCTCCGCACGGAGTTCGCGCGCCGGTCCCGCGCGCTGGGGCTGGCGGCCTTCGTCCCGTCGCCGAAGCTGTGCACCGACAACGCGGCCATGGTGGGCGCCCTGGCCTGGGCCCGGATCCGGGCCGGCCTGGCGGGGGTGGACACATGCGGCCCGCCGCTCGACCTCGACGCCTACCCCCGCCTGCCCTGATTTCTTATCGGAGCGGGATGATCTGCAGCAGGTAGGGATCGATCTTCAGGTTTTCGTCCGATTTTTTCTTGAAATTGATGTCGATCTCGTAGATATAGAGTCCCTGGAACGGATACGCCGAGGCCGGGGCGTAGATGAGGTCCTTCTTCTCCCGGACGGTACTGCCTTCGTAGAGAGGCAGGTCGAACTGCCGAAGCGTGACGTCGTGCTCGCCTTCCGTCGAGCCGAAGACCAGCTTGATCGACTCGAGCTTCTTCCGCGCCCCGAAAAAGACCTTGTATTCCCGGTCCGCATGGAGGTAGAGCTCGCCGTGGTTTTTCGCCACGACGTCGCCCTTGAGCGGAAAGAGATAAAACCCCATCTTTTGTTGGTCGGCATAGGTCAGGGTCTGGGTGGGATAGAGCACCGGGCGCGGGTAAAACACCCAGAGGACGAACGCCGCGGCCAGCAGGGCGCAGGCGGCGGCCGCCCGGAGTCCCGGCCGGCCGGCCGGCCCCGTCCGTCCGCGGAAGATCGCGTAGAGCAGGGCGAACAGGGCCGCGCCCCCGATCCAAAGATAATTCGGAAGATAGTCGAGGTTGTTGATCTTGATGAAGGACGGCAGGGCGAACGGCAGGAATACGTTCATGCTGCTCAGCACCAGGAAGAGCTCCCCCGGCCGCTGGGTGAATTCGTGGGTCGTCGATTGGTAGAGGGCCGAAGGATGGGCGAGGAGCAGGGCCGTGACCGCCGCCGTGGCCGCCGTTGCCAGCCGGCTCAAGGCGGCGAATATCCGGTTTTTATTGGCGGCCAGGAAATAGCCGACGAGCAGCGCTCCGATCCAGGAGATCGGCGCGAGGACCCGGCCTTGGGGGCATTGGCCCTGGCGGTGGGTGAAGAAGGCGTAGTTTAGGAGGAACGGCAGGGCGATGAAGAGCAGAGAGGCCAGCTCCTTTTTCGCCTTGCGGAAAGCCTCCGCGATCCCGGCGAGCGCGAAGAAATAAATCGGGGCGTAAAGCAGCAGCCCGTCCCGCTGGTCGAGGAAATAGTCGAAGAACGTGTCCGTCCGCGCCCAGAGGGGGTAGGCCAGCCAGGCGGCCTTGAGGGCCTGGGAGCGCTCGGCCGACATGATCCCCTCGTAGACGGCGACCGGCGAGAACGTCCCGTAGAGGGCGTAAACGAAGACATAGAACAGCGCCGTCCCCAGCACGGGGAACGCGAGAAACAGCAGGATGCGGGAGCGCGGCCGCTGGCTCTTCCAGAGGTGGAAAAGGGCCACGACGACGAGCGGGCCGAGAATGAGATTGTATTTCAGGCCGAACCAAGTGAATGTCCCGAGGATGAACCCCATAAAGAGAAGAACCCGCTTCGAGAGGGGGTCTCCCGCCGTGACACGCCGATAGACATACACCGAGGCCAGCGCGATCGGGATCTCCGGATAGAGGTGGAGGGCATAGAAGAGCACGGGTGTGCTGAAGGAATAAAACAGCCAGACCCCGAGAGCCAGGCCCTCGCGCCGCCAGCGCTCCCGGATCAGGAGATAGACCTGAAGCCCGAGCAGAACCGCCCAGACCGCGAGACTCCCCTTGAGGATGAACGTCAGCGCCTTTCCCGCAAAGAGCTGGCTCAGCCAATACCAGGGCAGCATGAGGACGGAGATGCCGGGCAGATTGATCGGATAGATGTAGTCCTTCCCCTTCTTGCCGTACTGGCCGTAGATCCCCAGGTGCAAGCGGGGGTTCTCGGCCTTCGAATAGAAGTGGAAGTAGTCCTGGTCCGCGTAATTGTTCGCCAGGTTGATGTCCTTGTCGTAGAGCAGACTGTGGGTGGTGAGAAGATAGTTCGGTTCGTCGCCGGAAAAGGTGACGCCTTCCTCGACGAGGATGAAGGCGCAGGCGTTGTAAACGAGGAACGCCGCGGCGAACAGGAGGACGAGCCGTCGCCGGGTCGTCAGGCCGTTCCAGCGCGCCCGTAGGGCCAGGAGCCATCCCGCGCTTCGCCCTTTCTGGAACACGATGAGGTCTCCGATTTTGAGGTAGAGGACGCCGGCCGCGACGAACGCACCGAGAAGGGCGAGCCGAGTCCGCAAATCGCCGCGCGTCAGATAGTGAAGGTTCAGGGAAGGGGACAGCAGGAGGAAGAGCAGGGGAACGGAAGACAGGACGGTCTGTTTCAGCCGGTCTTCATAGGATGCCTCGAAGGTCTTGGCTTCGAGGGCCGCGAGGCGCGGGACGCCCGTCCGGAGCAGAACGAAGAACCCGGCGGCCAGGGCGGCGAAAACGGCGAGCCGTGCGCCGGACAGCTTGAGCCCATAGTCCAGGACTGTGGCCGTCCCCGATTGGAGGGCAAGGCTCGCGAAACAGGCCAGTCCCGCGGCCTCGAAGAGAAAGAGGACATCCCAGGACAGGCGGCGCCCGGTTTTCATCGTTTGAGGTATAGTCGACTTCCCCCGCCCCTGTCAACCCGGCGGCAAATATGGTATAAAACGGCCATGGAACAGCCCCCCCGTCGGACGAAAAAGGTCGTCGTCGTCATGCCGGCGTACAACGCCGAGAAGACGCTCGAGCGGACGCTCGATGACATCCCCCGCGACTGGGTGGACGAGATCCTTCTCGTTGACGATGGCAGCCGGGACGGGACGGTCGACCTGGCCCGCAAGCTGGGGCTCCGCGTCTTCGTCCACCCGGAGAACCGGGGCTACGGCGGAAACCAGAAAACCTGCTACACCGAGGCCCTGAAGCTCGGCGCGGACATCATGATCATGGTCCACCCGGACCACCAGTACGACCCGACGGTGATCCCCCAGCTCGTGGCGCCGCTCCTCGCGGGCTCCTGCGACGCTGTCTTCGGGTCGCGGATGCTGGGCGGCCGGCCGCTCGAGGGGGGCATGCCCAAGTGGAAATATCTGGCCAACATCTATCTCACGGCCGTCGAGAACGCGACCTTCTACATGTATCTCACCGAATACCATTCCGGCCTGCGCGCCTATTCGCGCCGCTACATCGAAACCGCGAACTTCCCGGCCAATTCGAACGACTTCGTCTTCGATTCCGAGATCATCGCCCAGGGCGTGCTCCACGACATGCGGATCCGCGAGATCCCGATCGAGACGCGCTACTTCGCCGAGGCCTCGCAGATCGGCCTGGGCCGGAGCATTGTCTACGGGGTGTCCATCCTCAAGATGCTCGTGAAGTTCAAGCTCCACAAGAAGGGATGGCTGAAGTTCGCGATTTTCAACGAACCGGCCGGAATCCCAAAACGTAGGGATTGACCGAGGTCTGGACGGCGGACCGCTTGTCCAACCGGACCGTGGCCCGGTAGAGGTTCAGCCCTTTCCAGGCGTAGGGCGGCGGCACGTCCAGGATCCGGGTCCGGATTTCCCCCCGCGTCGTCTCGTCGAACCCCGGGATGTCGAAGAACCCCAGCTTGAGCTCGTAGTCCCCGTGCGTCGAGCCGTATTGGATTTCGAGCCGGCGCAGGGCTTTCTTCGTGGCGAAATAGAAATGGTAATCGCGGTCGTCCTCGGAGAGGGCGAATTGGGCGGGCTCGCCCATCCGCGCCACGCGCGAGAGGGCGTAAAAGACCATCGTTTCGCCGTCCGGCAGGACGGTCTTCCGGGACGGGCCCAGCGTCGTCCGCGGATAATAAACGAATCCGGCGAAAAACAGCGCCAAGACCGCGCCCGCGATTGCCACATGGTGGGCGAAGGCTAGTACGGCTCCGCGGCGGCGGAACATCAGATAGGCGGTCCCAAAGAGGACGAGGAGGACAGGCCAGACGTAGTTGGGCGTCCAGTCCGAGTTGTCGACCTTGATGAATGACGGGAGGATGTTCGGCAGCTGGAAATGGAGGTTGCTGAGCTGGTAGAACAGCAATCCGCCGCGCTCCGTGGTGCCGACCGTCGTCTCCTGGTAGAGGGCGTAGGGATTCAGGCAGAGGAGCCCGACGAAGGCCAGGCTGATCCCGGCGGCCAGGTTGCGGAGATAGCCGAAGAATCGACCTGCGTCGGAGGCCAGGAAATAGCCCAGGAAGATAACGAGCCCCCAGACGATGGACACCAGCGGCCGGGCCTGCGGGGCATATCCCGTCCGCTGGGTGAGGAACGCCGAGACGAGGATATAGGGAAGGACGATGAACAGGAGGAGGAAGGCGTCCCGTCGCCGTCGGCGGAGCATCTCGACAAGCCCGAGGAAGGAGAAGAAATAGATGGGCGCATAGAGCAGGAGGCCGTCCCTCTGGTCGAGGAAATATCCGGCCAGAGTCTCGGCCCGGAAGTGGAAGGGAATCCCGGTCAGCAGCTGTTTCAGGAAACTGACGGTCTGCTCCTTGTCCATAGCCCCCTGCCAGGACACAGCCGTGGGGTTGAGCGAGCCGTAGAGCGCGTATTGGAAGACGAAGTAGAGGGCGAAGTTGAGCAGGAGAACGGCCAGGAACCAGGCCAGGTCGCGGCGGTCCTTCTGTTTCTTGATCAGGACCCAGAGCGCATAGAGGAAGAGCGGCCCGAGGATGAAGAAGTATTTGAGGGCATGGAACCAAATGACCGAGGACATCAGGAACCCGCAGAGGAGGAGCTTGCCCCGGGATAGGGGCGCGCCGAACCGGAGCAGGCGGAACGCGGTGAAGACGAAGAGCGCGACCACGATCTCGGGATAGACGTGGATCGAATAGAAAAAGACGGGCGTGGTGAAGCTCGCCAGCGCCCAAAGGCCCAGGGCGAGGCCTTCCCGGCCCCATTCCTTTCGGGCGTAGAGGAAGATCTGGATTCCGAACAGAGCGCCGATGACACTCATTCCCAAGCGCAGGAAAAGGATGAGCCCGCTTCGACCGAAAAGCGATCCCAGGAGGTAAAAGGGCAGCATCAGGATGGAGACGCCCGGCGAGTGGAACGAATACTCGCTCCCCGCCTTCTTCCCGGGGAGCGCGTGGGCCCGGATCGTCACCCGGTCGGGCATGTAGCGGGCATAATCTTCGCGGGCGTAGTTATTGGCGAGGTCGAAATCGCCGTCGTGGATCAGGCTATGGGTGATGAGCAGGTAGTGCGGCTCGTCCCCCGAGAAGGAAATCCCGCGCGACAGGATCGCGACCGAGCCGAGGTTGTAGACGAGAAGGGCGGCGAGGAACAGGAGCAGCATCCTCCGCCGGACGGGGAGGCCGTGGAATTTGCGGAGCCGGACGAGCCAGGGAGCGGGCTCCGCCTTGAGGACCCGCACGGCCTGTATCGCTTTAAGGTAGAGGACCGAAAAGACGATCGCCCCCACGAGCAGTCCCAGGCGGCTCTGGAGGTCGTCCGCGGTCAGATAATGGCGAAGGGTGAGCGGCGCGAGGAAAAAGAAAAGCAGGGGGAGATACGTCCAGAAATCGGCGGCCAGGGTGTCCTTGTAGGGGACCCGGCAGGCCTTGCCGATCAACTCCGAGAACAGGGCCCAGATGCCGGCCAACAGCACATAGAATAGGACCGCGGACAGCGCCAGAGCGGCCGGCTCGAGGGGATTGACATAGGCCAGGTAGCTGAAACCCGCCGCATGGCTACGGAATTGGAGGAAAAACGCCGTCGCCAGGGCGAGGACGAGAAAAACGACCTGGCGTGCGGCCCGCGGGACTTTGGGCATGCCCAAGACTATTAGTCCAGATTCCGGGCAAAGTCAAGGTGGGGAAAGGGCCAGGCAAGAGGCCGCCTGGAAAGCGGTTTCAGCCCTAACGGGGGCCACTGGTGACCCCCCTTAGGACTCGAAAACTTTGCCTCCCGTCCTCCGTATTATAGAGAGAGCGGCCGCAGTCGCCTGTTTTTTTGCGGCTGGGAATCTGGTACACTTCTTTTTTATTCCGGACGATTCCTCTCCAGGAGGAGAAACGTGAACAAGATACGCAAGTCGATAGGCATCCTGACCCTGGTACTCATCGTATTCATCGCGCTCATCGCAGCGGTGCCCGCGGCGAGGGCTGCGGCCGCCCAGGACAGGCAGGTCTTGAACCTCGGCCTCGAGGACTGCATAGCCAAGGCCCTCAAGAACAACCTGAACGTGGCGGTCGAGCGGCTCAATCCCGGGCTGGCCGACGTCCAGGTGACCAAGGCCCGCGAGTTCTTCCTGCCCAGCTTCGAGCTGAGCTACGGCTCCAACCGGCAAGCGAGCCCCTCCTACTGGTTCCTCCAGGGGTCGGGGACGAGCGTCAGCAACCTCGCGAGCTACGGCGTCTCGGTCGTCGAGACCGTGCCGACCGGCGGCAGCTTCGCCGTTTCCCTCCAGAGCTATCGCTCGGAGACCAACCAGGCCTTCCAGCTCATCAATCCCCGCTTCGGCAGCACCCTCCAGTTCAGCCTCACCCAGCCGCTCCTCCGTAACTTCGGGCCCAAGATGGCCCGCCGCGGGATCATTCTGGCCGAAAACAACCTCGACCTGGCCCAGCTCCAGCTGCGGAACACGATGCAGGACACGGTCTATCTCGTCCAGCAGACCTACTGGAATTATTACTTCGCGGTCGAGAATTACAAAGTCAAAACGCAGTCCCTGCAGCTCGCCCGCGACCTCCTGGCCAAGAACAAGAAGGAGGTCGAATTCGGCCAGCTCGCCCCGATCGATATCCTGACGGCCGAGTCCGTCGTCGCCCAGCGCGAAGCGGACCTCATCCAGGCCGAGGGGGCGATCAACCGGAGCGAGGAGGTCCTCAAGTCCATCATCAACCTGGCGGCGGAGGGAGACGCCCGGCGGGTCAAGCTTCTCCCCGCGGACAAGCTCGCCTACGCCGAAAGCCGCGTGGCGCTCGACCAAGCCCTGACGGAGGCGATGGAGAGGCGGCCCGACCTCAAGATCCTGAAGAAGAGCCTCGAGATGAAGGAGCTCAACCTCAGCGTGGCCAAGAACCAGATGCTGCCTTCGCTCGATTTCCAGGTCGCGTATTCGAGCCCTGGCATCTCGGGCGACCTCCTGATCTACCAGGACAACAACGCCTTCTCGGGCGTCATCGTCGGCAAGCAGAAGGGGAGCGCCTCGGGCGCCCTGAACGACGCCTTCAAGTTCCTCTACAACAACTGGAACATCGGCCTGACCCTCTCGGTCCCCCTGAGCAGCCTCCTGACCCGGGCGGACCTCTCTTACGCCCGGATGGACTTCTCCCAGACCCAGGTCCGCATCAAGAGCCTGGAGCAGCAGATCGAGCTCGAGGTGAGCGACGCGCTGCGGACGATCGAGACGAACGCCAAGCGGGTCGATGCGCTCCGCGTCTCCCGCGAACTTGCCGAGCGGACCCTCGACGCCGAGGAGAAGAAGCTGAAAGTCGGCCTGTCCACCAACTATTTCGTCCTCGATTTCCAGGAGAAGCTGGCGAACGCCCGCTCCACCGAGCTCCGGGCCCAGATCGATTACATCCTGGCCGTCGAGAGCCTCGAAAGGGCGATGGGCGTCAGCCTGGACAAGCGGGGCTTCAAGATCGCCGAGTGAGGGGCTCGGAGGGGCGGTTCGGCGCGGCTTCCGCTGCCTGAATTAGCAGAAAATGGTCGGGGGCTCCCGGGCGGGGGGCTCGGGGAAGAGGCAAGCCGCGGCGCGGCTCCCGCCCCAGTCGCTCTCGCGGCTCACCCCCAAACCGTGGGCCCCCGCCGCTTCGAGCGACCGGGGCTCGCGCCGCGCTGCCCGATCTTCATTATCCCCGGCAGATCTTAGCTCGGGTTGTCACGCCGAAAAGCCGAAACGCAGCGGCGAGATCTCCTTCGGTCCGCTCGCTCTCTTCTCCTCGCCTGGATAGGGTATCCGCCAAAGTCAGGAACATGCCTTCTGGGAACGAGGCGAGGAGGGCGCGGTTCAACGACTCCCGGCGATTCATTAAATAAATTGGGGGCGCGAGGGCGGTGGGGCGGAGAAAGGCATACCGAGGCGCAGCGGGCATGGACCGCGATCCGTCGAAGGCGGATCGCGGGAGCGAGCCGAGGGAACGAGCCGATTTTCCTCGCCGGGGAAAATCGGCGTACTTTCGGAGCCCCCCGCCCGGAAGCCCCCCTCCATATTTCCGGGGGGGAGCGAACCTCTTCCTCGAGCCCCAGCTCAATCTTATTGACAGGCTCGCGCGCCCTCCGATATAGTCATTCCGGAGCATTCATAACCCGACGACATCCCCCCAGGGAAGGAGGCCCGATGCCCCGGAAACTCAAAAGCCCTTATCTGCCGTTCGGCGACCAGCAGACGGCGCCGTGGTACGGCAAGGACATCCTCTCGGTCAAGCCCTTCACCCGCGCCGACCTGGATTACATCTTCGGCGTCGCCCACGACATGCGGATCATGGTCGAGCGGATCGGGACGTTCGACCTGCTCAAGGGCAAGATCCTGGCCAACCTGTTCTACGAGCCGTCCACCCGCACCTCGTCCTCGTTCATGGCCGCCATGCAGCGCCTCGGCGGGGCGGTCGTCCCCATCAGCGAGGTCAAATATTCGTCGGTGGCTAAAGGCGAGAGCCTGCCCGCTACGGTCCGGACGCTGGCCTGCTACGTCGACGTGATCGTCATCCGGCACCCCGAAGTCGGATCGGCGGCTCTCGCGGCCAAATACGCCGGCAAGCCGGTCATCAACGCCGGCGATGGGGCGGGCGAGCACCCGACCCAGGCCCTCCTCGACTGCTTCACCATCCGCGAGGAGATGGGCCGGCTCGACAACCTCAACGTGACCATGCTCGGCGACCTGAAATACGGGCGGACGGTCCATTCCCTCGCCCGCGTCCTCACCCGGTTCGGCGGCATCAGCCTGAACTACGTCTCGCCCGATTCCCTCCGCATGCCCCGCGAGGTCATGGACGAAGTGGCCGAAAAGGGCATTCCCCAGGCCGAGCATACGACCCTCGACAAGGTCCTGCCGACGACCGACGTCCTCTACGTCACCCGCGTCCAGCGCGAGCGCTTCGAAGACCCGGCTATGTACGACAAGGTCCGCGACGTCTACGTCATCACCCCCGAGGTGCTGGCCGGCGCGAAGAAGGACATGATCGTCATGCATCCCCTGCCGCGCGTCACCGAAATCAGCATGGCCTGCGACGACGATCCCCGCGCGGCCTATTTCCGACAGATGGAGTACGGACTCTACGTCCGCATGGCCCTGCTGGCGATGGTCCTCGGCAAGGCCTGACCCGGCGCGGATCCCGCATGAAGATCTCGGCGGTCGTCATCACGTACAACGAGGAGCGGAACATCGCCGCCGCCCTCGAAAGCCTGGCCGGGATCACCTCCGAGATCGTCGTCGTCGACAGCCTGAGCGCGGATCGGACGGTCAAGATCGCCCGCGAGTACACCGACCGCGTCGTCGAGCGCGCCTGGACGAACTACGCCGATCAGAAGAATTTCGCGAACGGCCTGGCCGTCCATCCCTGGATCCTTTCGCTCGACGCCGACGAGCGCCTGTCGCCCGCGCTCCGGGCCGAGATCCTCGCCCTCCTCCCGGAAGACCCCGACGGCGACGCCTTCTCCATGCCCCGGCGGGTGTATTACCTGGGCAAG
>JADGNV010000165.1 GCA_017883285.1 Candidatus Aminicenantota bacterium
CGAAAGTCCCTATAATCGCCCCATGGATTCCTGCCCTCCCCACCACGACGAATCGCCCCATTACGACGTTCGCTTGGAATGGTGGTTCGTGCAGGGGGAATTCGCAGCCGCATCCGGGCGTCGGCCGTTCATGATCTGTTTTTTCCGGCATGGACTTCCCACGGAGGCCGGCGATCCCCAAGACGGCTCCATGATCCTGAGCTCGATCCTCGATCCCGTTTCCGGGAAGCAGCGGACGTCCTCGCGCATCGACCGCCATCTTTTTGACGCGGCGCTCCTCCGGAATATGGGGCAATCGCGCCTCCCCGTGGATCAGGCCCATCTCCGGATCCTCCTGGACGAATTGCGGCTCAACGGACCCTTCGTGAACATCGATCTGGTGTCGGAAGCGGCCCGGATCGAAGCCGCCCCCCTTCGTATCGTCTGGCAGGATTTCAGCCTGATTCAAGGCCCCGCGCGCTGGGACCTTCGTTTTCGCGAGCCGGGGACCGACCGCCTCTGCGCCTTCGAGCTTATTCCCATCGCTCCGGAGTTTTCGCATTTCATGGAGGAGCCTGCGCAGCGAATGGCGTTCCGCACCTATCCCCGGCTGGCCCTCTCCGGCCGGGTCGGCGAGGAAGAGGTGTCGGGCATGGCCTGGCTGGATCATCAATGGGGCGATTATACGTTCCTGACGGCCGGCAAGGACGCCGAACGCGTTCTCGGCTGGGATTGGTTCGGCATCAATTTCGAGGACGGGGAGGACTGGATGGCGTTCCTCCTCAAGGACGCCTCGAAGGGCGAGGTCCTGTATCGCCGTCTTCTCGCCAGGGACCCGGCGGGCCGAATCCAATCCTTTTCCGAATTCGATCTCGAAACCCTGCGGACCTGGGAAAGCCCGGCCACGAATATTTCCTATCCCGTCGAATGCCGGCTCCAGGTCCCCGCCCTCGGAGCCGCCGTCGAATTCAAACCCCTGGCCCGGGATCAGGAGATCCCGGTCTTCGGGCTCATGCGGGCCGTCTGGGACGGCGCGGGGGAGGTTACGGGCCGGATCGGAACCCGGGACGTGCGGGGCCGGGCGCGGGCAGAATTTCATGGATACGGCTATATTTTCGACATCAAGGAATTTCTGAAGACCGCTGCAGCCCGCGTCGACCGCCAGCTGGCAGATGTCCTGCCGAAAACATTTGAAGACACGAGCCTGAGAAGCTTCCTCGGTCCTGCGACGTGGACCTACCTGCCGTCGGCCTACGATGAGATGTTGTCCCGGCCCATCTGGGACCTCCTATCGCGCGGGGGGAAGCGCTGGCGGCCGCTCTTCGCGATCTTTCTCTTGGACGCCCTGGGGACATCGCCCCGGCCGTATGAGCGGCTGATTTGCGCTCTCGGAGAGCTATGCCACGTCGGCGCGCTGATCATCGACGATATCGAAGACCGGTCTCTCCTCCGAAGGGGAGAGGATGCGATCCATATCCGCTACGGCCTGGAGACGGCGATCAGCGCGGCCAACACCATGTATTTTCTCCCCGTCCTCCTCATGAAAGATCATCCGGGCCTGTCGGAAGGCCAAAAGCGCGAAATCTACGAAATCTATATCCGCCAGCTCGTCCGGGCCCATTTCGGGCAAGCCCTCGACCTGTATTGGTCGAAGAACATGAGTGTCGAGAACCTCCGGACGTGGGTGACGGGAGATCTCGGCGGGAAGATTCTCCAGATGTACGCGATGAAGACGGCGGCATTGATCGAATCGATGGCCGAGGTGGCGGCCATCGTCGCCGAACTCCGTCCGGAGGGCCGCACGGCCTGCATGGAGTTCGCGGCGGCCTTGGGCGTCGGTTTTCAGATCCTCGACGATATCCACAATTACAGCTCGTCTTCCGAATGGAAAAAGGTCCGGGGCGAGGACATCGCCGAGGGGAAATTGACCTATGTTCTCTGTCGGGCACTGGAAGGCTTAGGGGCGGAACAGCGGACCCGGCTCATGGACATCGTCGGCTCGGAGAATCGTCGAAGGGACCCGGAGGAAATCGGGCGGGCCATCGCCCTCGTCCAAACATCGGGAGCCATCCCGGCCTGCCGGCAGGAGGCCGAAGACCTCATCGCCCGCAAGTGGGACAGCGTCCGCGGATTCCTCCCTCCATCGGAGCCGAAGATCATGTTCCAGCTGCTGTATCGGACCCTGATGGACCTGCGGTTCGAATAGCGGCGCCGGCCGCCGGCGCGCCGAAGAGTTCGCTCTCGATGTCGAATCCAATCCGAACGGCCTGGATCGTTTCTTGCGTGAGGAATTTCATAAGGGGCAGGATGCGCTCCGGCGCGCGGGCTTCCTTGCGGAATCGTTCTTCGCATATGGCATAGAGACGCCAGATTTCCTCCACGGGATCCGCGAGCGCGCCGAAATGGGTCGCTTTTTTCGCAGCCTTGTCCCGATGAAGATCCGAAAGCTCGTCGAGGCTGTAAAACCATGGAGCGAAATCACGTACCGGCTCGATGAGAATATCGGGAATTTTCTTGAACATGATGGAATACCCTGTCAGCACGAGAAAGGCGGCGGCTTCCTTGAGACGGCTTTCCGTCGGCTGCCCAGTGAGAAAAGCGGGACTGCGCTCCATGAAGGCACGGAGATAGTTCGCAAATGCCGGATATTCTTCCGGGGGTGCGTCTCGTCCCACAACCGTGTCGATCAGGGCCCTTAGCAGGAGAAAAGGGGGCTGCGGTTCGGTTCCCCTCCGGAACATAACAAGGCCGACGTCAAGGCTATGATCTTCTCTGAGATCGTTCCATTCCCGCCAAAGAAAGAAGAACCTTGCCAGCCGAGCTTCCGCGGCCCGGTCGTAAGCAAGGCCATAGGCCTCAAGCAGTCGGCCGTACATCAGGAGATTGATAAACGCGAAGGGGATAAAACGCCCATAGACAAGTCGGCGCTCTCGTCCGAGGATATGCAGCAAATCGTCCGGGACATGGTCCCGAAAAGCCCTGTCGCAGATAAGGAGCTTGTGGATCATATCCTTCCGGCTCAGCTTATCGTCCATAAGCGGAAACCGGCCGCCTTTGGGACGGCGTTCCGATTTTCTTCGTCGGGAGCGAATCCAGCCGCGGCCCGCGGCGCTGAGCAGGATATAGGTTTTGACGAAATCAAGGAATAACGCCGGCGTCATGGATATCGTGGGCCTTTCGGGGGCATTGTAAGCGATTGCGGGAAGCCGTGCAATCTCTGGCCGGGGCCGACTTCAGCGCGGGTTGGTGCCCGTCGGGCCCCGCGGACAATTCTGCTCTCAGTCCCCCGGGTATAGGACGGGGCTCAAGTTGACCTTTGCCAGTAGGTGTGATATTGACTAGAGATGTTTCCGACCGGGACATGAGCAAAGCGATTTTTTCCAAGCCCCGCCGACCATTTTTATTTTCCCCTTTATTGCAGGAGGAGGTTTCATGCGCGTGACGAGAAAGCATTTTCGGTGGATCGTCGCCTTGGTGCTGGCTGCGATTCCGCTCCTCGGGCTGGCGAACGCCTTCGGGCAGGCCGTGACCGAGGATACGTTCAAAGCGATCACCTACCGGGACATCGGCCCGACCCGTCAGAGCGGCCGGTTCACCGACTTCGCGGTCCCGCTCCAACAGCCGTCGACCTTCTACGCGGCCACCGGCTCGGGCGGTCTGTGGAAGACGGTAAACCACGGGCAGTCCTTCGAACCGATCTTCGACAACGAAAAGGTCGTCTCAATCGGCGCCATCGCCATCGCCCCGACCAACCCCAATGTCGTCTGGGTCGGCTCGGGCGAAGCCAACAGCTCGCGGAGCACGTATTACGGCGACGGCGTCTACAAATCGACCGATGGCGGCAAAACCTGGAAAAACATGGGCCTCAAGGAGTCCCACCACATCGGAGCGATCGTCGTCCATCCCAAGAATGCCGA
>JADGNV010000166.1 GCA_017883285.1 Candidatus Aminicenantota bacterium
GCGGGCGGCCGCCCCCCCCAAAAGGGAGGGCGAATTTTTTTTGGGGACCCCCTAATCATAGTGAGGGAGGGCCGCCTCTGCCACAAAATCTTGTGGAAATCCCCCTTTAAAATGTTTTACTTTTCCGCCCGTTTCCGGTATAATTTCGAGGGTAAAAACGCGGACCGGCCGAGTGAGAATTCATTCCCGATATCCCGTCTTTTATCAATGAGATAGGTGCCATGAAAGAAGAAAAATATACGGCCGAAAGCATCAAGGTCCTCAAAGGGCTTGAAGCGGTCCGAAAACGGCCGGCCATGTACATTGGGAGCACCGGCGTCGAAGGGCTCCATCACCTGGTGTACGAGGTCATCGACAACTCGATCGACGAGGCGCTGGCCGGGTATTGCAAGAACATCGACGTCTTCATCCACGTCGACAATTCGATCACGGTCATCGACGACGGCCGGGGCATCCCGGTCGAGATGCATAAAAAAGAAAAGAAGTCCGCGGCCGAGGTCGTCATGACCATGCTCCACGCCGGCGGGAAGTTCGACGACAAGAGCTACAAAGTGTCGGGCGGATTGCACGGCGTCGGCGTTTCGGTGGTCAACGCCCTGGCCAAGCGGCTCGACCTCGAAATCAAGCGTGACGGCGGGATCTACACCCAAAGCTACGAGCGCGGTTTCGCCTTAGCCAAGCTCAAGCAGGTCGGAAAGACCAAGAAGACCGGCACCAAGATCACCTTCTGGCCGGACGACGAGATCTTCGAGACGACGGAATTCAACTTCGAGATCCTGACCCAGCGGCTTCGGGAATTGTCGTTCCTGAACCGGGGCATCCGGATCGCGATCGTCGACGAGCGGGCGGGCAAATCCCACGAGTTCCAGTACAAGGGCGGCATTCTCGAGTTCGTCCAGTACCTCAACCAGAACAAGACCGTCCTCAATCCCCGGCCGATCTATTTCGAGAGCCAGAAGGACGACATCATCGTCGAACTCGCCTTCCAGTACAACGACGGCTACTCCGAGACGATCTTCACCTTCGTCAACAACATCAACACGACGGAGGGCGGGACGCACCTCATCGGCTTCAAGTCCGCCCTGACCCGCTGCATCAACAATTACGCCGTCACCCACAACCTGCTCAAGGACCTGGGCGCCGGGGCCCTCTCGGGCGACGACACGCGCGAGGGGCTGTGCGCCGTCCTCAGCATCAAGATGCGCGACCCCCAGTTCGAGGGCCAGACCAAGACCAAGCTCGGCAACTCCGAGGTCAAGGGCATCGTCGACTCGCTGGTCAACGAGCAGCTCACGGCCTATCTCGAGGAGAACCCGACGAACGCCAAGCGGGTTATCCTCAAGGCGCTCGACGCCGCCCGGGCCCGCGAGGCGGCCCGCAAAGCCCGCGAGCTCGCCCGGCGCAAGAGCGTCCTCGAATCGTCCTCGCTTCCCGGCAAACTGGCCGACTGTCAGGAGCGCGACCCGGCCCTGGCCGAGATCTACATCGTCGAGGGCGATTCCGCCGGCGGCTCGGCCAAGCAGGGCCGCGATCGGCGCTTCCAGGCCATCCTGCCCCTCAAAGGCAAGATCCTCAACGTCTGGAAGGCCCGCCAGGACAAGATCTTCAACAACGAGGAGATCGGGATGCTGGTCGCCGCCCTGGGGACGAGCATCGGCGAGGAGGAGTCGAGCCTGGAGAAGCTCCGTTACCACAAAGTCATCATCATGACCGACGCCGACGTGGACGGCTCCCACATCCGGACGCTCCTCATGACCTTTTTCTACCGCCAGATGAAATCGCTCATCGAGCGCGGCTACCTCTATATCGCCCAGCCGCCGCTCTACAAGATCACCCGCGGGCGGGAAATCCTTTACCTCAAGGAGGAGCGGGCCTACGAAAAGTGGATCGTCAAGAAGATCTCCGAGGACTTCAAGGTCCGGGTCAAGGGCCGCAAGGAGCTCTTCGAGGGCGAGAAGTTCCGCAAGCTTTTCCTCCGGATCATGCAGAAAAAGAACTACATCCAGCTCCTTGAGCGCAAGAATTACCCCTTTTTCCTGATCGAGATCCTGATCCGGGAGGGCGTGAACGGCCTCGAAATCCTGCAGGACAAGAAAGCGATGAAGCGCCTCCAGGGGCTGATCGAGGACAAAGGGACCCAGACCGAGCTTACGAAGGATGAGGAATACGACACCTGGGAGCTGACCGTCAAGTTCGGCGTCAACGGCATGTCGGTCACCTGCAAGATCAACCTGGCCCTCATCGAGTCCATCGAATACAAGAACCTGACCAAGATCTTCCAGGAACTCGAGGAGTTCCGGCCGCCGTTCGAGGTCCTGAGCGAGGCCGAGACCGTAACCGTCGAGAATGAGCTCAAGCTCCTGGACTATCTCCACGAGCGGGGCAAGAAAGGCGTCACCATCCAGCGCTACAAAGGGCTGGGCGAGATGGCCCCCGAGCAGCTCTGGGCGACGACGATGAACCCCGAGAACCGGGCCCTCCTTAAGGTCGCGATTCAGGACGCGGTCGAAGCCGACAAAGTCTTCACGATCCTCATGGGCGACGAGGTCGAGCGCCGCAGGGAATTCATCGAGACCAACGCCCGCCTCGTGACCAATCTGGACATCTAAACCATGGCTGACGAAAAAGACGACACCGCCCCGAAGGACACGCCCGCCGCCAAGGCCAAAGCCGGCGAGATCCAGCAGCCGCTCTTTCCCGTGGCCGCCAACCTGACCGTGGTCTCCCTCGAAGAGGAGATGAAGCGGTCCTACCTCGATTATGCCATGAGTGTCATCATCGGCCGAGCCATCCCCGACATCAAGGACGGCCTGAAGCCCGTCCACCGCCGGGTCCTCTACGCCATGTACGAGACCGGCACGGCCTGGAACAAGCCTTACAAGAAGTCGGCCCGCATCGTGGGCGATGTCATCGGGAAATACCATCCCCACGGCGACGTGGCCGTCTACGACACGCTCGTCCGGATGGCCCAGGACTTCAGCCTCCGCTACCTGCTCGTCGACGGGCAGGGGAACTTCGGCTCGATCGACGGCGACCCTCCGGCCGCCATGCGCTACACCGAAGTCCGGATGACGAAGCTCGCCTCCGAGCTCCTGGCCGACATCGAGAAGGACACGGTCAATTTCGTCCCGAACTACGACGAGAGCCTGACCATGCCCGAGGTCCTGCCGGCCAAGTTCCCGAACCTCCTGGTCAACGGCGGCTCGGGCATCGCCGTCGGCATGGCGACCAACATCCCCCCGCACAACCTGGGCGAGGTCATCGACGGCGTCGTCCACCTCATCGGCCACCCCAACGCCGGCCTCGAGAAGATCATGGAATTCGTCCCGGGGCCCGATTTTCCGACGAGCGGCTACATCTTCAACCGCCAGGGCATCCGCGACGCCTACGCCACCGGCCGGGGGAGCATCCAGCTCCGGGCCAAGACCATGATCGAGCACGGCGAGAAGGGCGAGCGTGAGCGGATCGTCGTCACCGAGATCCCCTATGCGGTCAACAAGGCCCGGCTCATCGAGAACATGGCTGCGCTCGTCAACGCCAAGAAAATCGAGGGCATCGCCGACATCCGCGACGAGTCCGACCGGGAGGGCATCCGGGTCGTCGTCGAAATCAAGAAGGGCGAGTTGCCCGAGGTCGTCCTGAACAACCTCTACAAGCACACGGCCCTGCAGACGTCCTTCGGGATCATCATGCTGGCCATCGTCGACAAGCAGCCCAAGATCCTGGGCCTGATCGACATCATGAAATACTTCATCTCCCACCGCCAGGACGTCATCCGGCGCCGGACGCGGTTCGACCTGAAGAAGGCCGAGGCCCGGGCCCATATTCTGGAGGGGTTGACGATCGCCCTGGACCACCTCGACGCCATCATCAAGCTCATCCGGGCGTCGAAGACCGTGGACGAGGCCCGGACGGGCCTCATGGAGCGGTTCAAGCTGACCCAGATCCAGGCCCAGGCCATCCTGGAGATGCAGCTCCAGCGCCTGACCCACCTCGAGCGCGACAAGATCGTCCAGGAATACGAGGAGGTGAAGGCCCTCATCGCCAAGCTCAAGAAGATCCTCTCCTCGGACAAGCTCGTCCAGGAGATCATCGTCGACGAACTCCAGGAGATCAAGACCCATTTCGGCGACGCCCGCCGGACCGAGATCCGCGACGAGATCGTGGGTGACATCCGGCCCGAGGACCTCATCAAGGAGGAGGAGGTCGTCGTCCTCTACACCCAGTCCGGCTACGTCAAGCGGACTTCGCTCAGCACCTACCACTTCCAGATGCGGGGGGGCAAGGGCCGGAGGGGCATCAGCATGAAGGCCGAGGACGTCGTCGAGGACCTGTTCATCTGCTCGACGCACGACTACCTTCTGTACTTCACGAACAAAGGCCGGGTCTACTGGCTGAAAGCCCTCGAGATCCCCGACGTCGGTCCGGCCGGCCGGGGCAAGGCCATCGCCAACCTGCTCGAGTTCCAGTCCGAGGAAAAGGTCACGTCGGTCGTCGCGATCAAGGAATTCGCCGAGGATAAGTTCGTAGTCATGCTCACGACCGACGGGCTGATCAAGAAGACGAAGCTGAGCGAGTTCCAGAACATCCGCCGGGGCGGGATCATCGCCGTGAGCCTCCGGCCCAAGAGCGAGCTCATGTGGACCCGCCTGACCGACGGGAAGCGGGACATCGTCCTGGCCACCAAGCTGGGCAAGGCCATCCGCTTCAAGGAGTCGGATATCCGGTCGATGGGCCGCCAAGCGGCCGGCGTCCGGTCCATGTCCCTGCGCAAGAAGGACGAAGTGATCGGGATGGTGACCATCGGCGATGAGGACAAGCACATCTTCACCGCGAGCGTCAAGGGCTACGGCAAGAAGACCGAAACGGGCTTCTACCGCCGGCAGCGGCGCGGCGGGAAGGGCCTGATCAACCTCAAGATCACGCCGAAGATCGGGAACGCGATGGGCGTCCTGTGCATCGGCGACGAAGACCTGCTCCTCGTCACGGTCTCGGGCAAGGTCATCCGTTTCCAGACGAAGCAGGTCCGAGCTTCGGGGCGCGCGACCCAGGGCGTCCGGCTCATTCACCTCGACGAGAACGACAGCGTCTGTTCCGTGGCCGTGGCCCGGGAAGAGAGCGAATAGGCCGGTCCCGGACTCCTGTTCCCATCGGCGGCCGACATTTCGTGGGAAAATCGAATTCTGATATATCGTGATTTCTTTTTTCTTGACAGTCCTTCCCCGCAAAAATAGAATCTGTCTACTTTGATTTCCGAGGGAAAAATGATCACGACACTTTGCGAGTTTCTTTTGAATTCCGTCCAAGCGTATCCCAAGCCGGATTTTCTCCTCGTCAAGAAAAACGGCCGCTACACGCCCATCTCGATGGAGGACTTCGGCGCCCGCGTCCGGCACTTCAGCCTGGGGCTCCAGGACCTGGGCCTGGCCAAAGGCGACAAGCTCATCATCCTCTCCGAAAACCGGCCGGAGTGGACGATGACCGATTTCGCGTGCCTTGCGGCGGGCGGCGTGACGGTCCCCATCTATACGACCCTCGTTCCCGAGCAGGTGAAATACATCATCAGCGACTCCGACGCCAAGATCGTCGTCTTCTCCAATGATTTCCAATGGAGGAAGATCGCGGCGGTCAAGAGCGACCTGCCGCTCGTCAAGCATTACATCACGTTCGCCGACAAGGCGCCGGACGGATGCCTCACGTTCGCCCAGATCGTCGCCCGGGGCGCCGAAATCGACAAGGCTCGGCCGAAGCAATTCGAGGAGACCGCGCGCGCCATCCGGCCCGGCGACGAGGCGTCGATCATCTACACGTCCGGCACGACGGGGGTGCCGAAGGGCGTCATCCTGACCCACGGCAACCTGGTCTCAAACGTCAAGACCGCGGCCGAGCTCCTGGAATTCAACGCCCAGGACACGGTCCTGTCCTTCCTGCCGCTCTCCCATATCCTGGAGCGCACGGTAACGTTCGCCTTCGTCTACAAGGGCTGCACGATCGCCTATGCCGAGAGCATCGAGGCGATCGGCCAAAACCTGATCGAGGTCAAGCCCCAAATCATGGTCAGCGTGCCCCGCATCTTCGAGAAGATCTACGCCAAGGTCATGGACAACGTCCTGGCGGGCTCGGGGCTCAAGCGGAAGATCTTTTTCTGGGGGATCAAGGTCGGCAAGGAATACGGGCGCCGCAAGCTGGCCGGGGCGAAGATCGGCGGCTGGTTGTCCTTCCGGCGGAACCTGGCCCACAAGCTGGTGTATACCAAGGTCATCGAAAAGACGGGCGGCCGTATCCGATTCTTCGTTTCGGGCGGCGCTCCGCTCTCCAAGGACATTGCCGAGTTCTTCTACGCCCTCGGCCTCGTCATCATGGAGGGTTACGGGCTGACCGAGACGTCGCCGATGATCTCCATCAACACCTTCGAGAACCTGAAGTTCGGGTCGGTCGGGAAGCCCATCCCCGGCATCGAGGTCAAGATCGCCCCGGACGGCGAAATCCTGACTCGCGGCCCGCACGTAATGAAGGGCTACTACAAGAAGCCGGACGAGAACCGCGAGATCTTCGAGGACGGCTGGCTGAAGACCGGCGACATCGGAAAGATCGACGCCGATGGCTTCCTGACGATCACCGACCGGAAGAAGGACCTGATCGTCACCGCCGGCGGCAAGAACATCGCCCCGCAGCCTATCGAGAACATCCTCAAGACCAACCCCTACATCCTGAATGCCGTGGTCATCGGCGACCGGAAGCACTTCATCGCCGCCCTCATCGTCCCGAACTTCGAGAAGCTCGAGGACTACGCGACCTGCAGCAAAATCCCCTTCGCCGGCCGGGCGGAGCTGGTCAAGAACGAGCAGATCCTGAACTTCCTCAAGGCCGAGATCGAGCGGGCCACGCCGAACTTGGCCTCCTACGAGCGGATCAAGCGGATCGCCCTCCTCGACCGCGATTTCGAGATCGAGGAAGGCGAGATCACGCCGAGCCTCAAGATCCGCCGGGCCGTCATCGAGAAAAAGTACAAGAGCGTGATCGAGGCGATGTACAAAGAGGAGAACGGCTAAGCTCCGTCTCTTCCGGGCTTCCGTCTTCCGCCGGTCCCGTCCCGAGGCGGCCGGGCCTACCTTTCGCCGCCCAAATCCCTTAAAATACGGATGCGCCATGTTCCGAATCCGACCTTTTCGTCTTGGTTTCCTGGTTCTCGGCATCGTCCTGGCCCTCGGGTCCTCTGCCCCGGCCGCCCCGGCCGGGGTCCACGAGCTTCGGGGCCGGGTGCTCGACAAGTCGAGCCTGGCGCCCCTGCCCAAAGTGGCCGTGGGCCTGCTCGAGACGAAGCTCGCCGCCGAGACCGGCCCGGACGGGACGTATCGGATTGCGGACGTGCCCAACGGAACCTATCAGGTCCTGTTCGAGAAGGACGGCTACCTGCCGATCGTGACCCGGGTCCGGGTGAGCGGCGAAAAGAAGGAGTTCGTCGTCGACGCCTCGCTCGAGGCGCTCCGGAAGGAAATCACGATCACGGCCGACACCTATGCGCGCGCCGAAACCGTGGCCTCGAGCCGGCAGAGCCTGTCGGGCGCCGAAGCCCGCTCCCTTCCGGGCGTCTTCGAGGACGTGAGCCGCGCCCTGCAGGTCATCCCGGGCGTGGCCACTTCGGGGGATTTCAAGAACGACCTTATCGTCCGGGGAGGGAGCCCGGGCGAGAACCTGTTCCTGCTCGATTCGATCGTGGTCCCCGGCCTGAGCCATTTCAGCTCGCAGAATTCGAGCGGCGGCTTCTTCGGCGTGCTCAACGCCAACCTCGTCAAGGACCTCGACTTCTACAGCGGCGGATTCCCGGCCATCTACGGCGACCGCCTGTCGTCGGTGACCCGCGTCGGCCTGCGGGAAGGGGACCGCAGCCGCCTGTCGGGCCGCCTGAATTTGAGTCTCTTCGGGGCGACGGGGACCTTCGAAGGACCGCTCCCGGCCGGTCTCGGATCGTGGATCGCGTCTCTCCGTAAGGACTATTTCGGCATCATCCCGCGTGGCTTGACGCTGGGGATGACGGTCATCCCCGATTTGGCCGACGCCCAGACGAAGATCGTGGTCGACCTGTCGCCCCGGCTCCAGCTCTCGCTCGTCGGACTCGGGGCCGTGGATCAAATCACCATCGATGAGTCCGACGGGCCCGTGGCGAGCCGGATGCACATGGAAATCCGCGACCGGCTCGACGTCTACGGGGCCACGCTGAAATCGATCCTGGGCCGGTTCGGCGTCGCTTATTTCACGCTCTCGCGGACGCGGTCCCTCTGCAACTATACCGAGACGCGGAACGGACAGGAGAACTACGCGATCCGGACGGACGAGACGGATAGCACGGCCCACTTTGACCTGGAACTGTCGCCGCTGCCCCGGCTCCAGATCATGAGCGGGGTGTCCTACCAGGACATCGGGGCGAACGACCGGTCGCACTTCCGCGGCGGCTACACGGTCATCGACCGGATGGGCTTCCGGTTCACCCGCGCGGACTGGAGCCATGGCCTGTCTTCGGCCAAAGGGGCGTTGTACGTGCAGGCGAGCGCGACGCTCGGAGACCGGCTCAAGCTCACGGCCGGACTCCGAGGCGATTATTTCCGATATACGGGCGAGACGACCGTCAGCCCTCGGCTCGGGCTCAATTACCTAGTCCGGCAGGGCACGGACATCCACCTCTCCTACGGCGTCTATTATCAATCCCCTGAAACGTTCTGGCTAAATTCCCATCCGTCCAACACGGACCTGCGCGCCCTTCGGGCCGAACACGCCGTCCTGGGCATTGAGCATGAGTTCGCCAAGGACCTCAGGGCGGGCGTCGAAATCTACGACAAGCGGTATCACAATTACCCCGTCGATCCCTCGAACCCTTTTCTGACATTGGCCAACCAGGGAGGCAGCCTCGTCCCGACGTTCTTCGGCTCGCGCCTCGTCGGCGCGGGGACGGGCTATGCCCGCGGGATCGAATTCTCGCTGCGGAAAGCGCCGACGGGGACGCTCTCCTGGCTTGTCAATTATTCCTACGCCGTGGTCAAGTACCGGGCCCTGGACGGAGTGCTGCGGAACGGGGATTTCGATTTCCGGCACATCCTAAACGCCGTCGCGACCTACCGGCTCTCGGGAACGCTCGAAATCTCGGCGAGGTGGCGCTACCTCGGCGGCCAGCCCTACACGCCCTTCGATATGGGCCTGACCGTTTCGAAGAACGACGAATATTTCGACATGACGAAGATCAACGAATGCCGGTACCCGGCCTATCACCGCTTGGACGTCCGCCTCGAAAAGCGGTTCATTTTCAAGAAATGGAGCCTGGACGTCTACCTCGACGTCCAAAACGTCTACAACCGGAAGAACATCTATTACAAGTTTTGGGACGACGGCCAGGAAAAGAGCGTCTACTTCTTCCCCATCATTCCCTTCCTGGGGATCCAGGCGGGATTCTGATCCTGAGCGGGGGACGCGCTATTTCTTGACCAGCGCGGTCGTGGACAGCTGTTCGCCCGAGAAGCCGATGGTCATGCTCATCGACTCGATCGAAATGACCCCGCCCATGGTCGCCTTCATCTCGGCCTTGACGAAGACCCCGTCCTTGACGGCGAAGTGCCAGGTCTGGGTCCCTTCGAGCTTGGCGTCGAGGGCGACCGAAACGCCGCCCTGGTTGAGAGCCCCGGACAAGGTGCCCTTGATGACAGCTTTGACCCGGGCACACTCGCGGCCGTCGATCGTCTCGAAGCCGTCGAAGGTGTTCTCGTTCTTGAGAGAGATATGGACATCGCCGGCATCGCTCTTTTGGACGATGTTGTCTTCGCTCGGCCATGTGTCGCCGACCTTGACCGCGTGGTCGGGGAGATCGGGGAAGAAGCCCTGGAAGTTGGAGGTTAGGTCGCGCCGGCCGGCCTGGCCCATGTCCACCGTGAAGGCGGCGGCGCCCGAAACGTCGAGTTCCTTGCCCAGCGGCGAGAGGACGAGGTCGAAGCTCTTGCCGAGGACGCCGCTCAAGTCGGGTGTGATATCGCCCTGGGGACTCTGGACGTTGAGGGTCATGGCATCGATCGTCACGCCGATGAGGAGGTTTCCGTCCTTGGGGCCTTTTCCCTTGAGGGTGAGATCCATGCTCGAGGTGCTCACCGTCGACATGGTCTGGCCCATCATATCCATGTCCTGGGTCTGGCTGCCCGATTGCTTGTAGGCGAGAGTCGCGCCCGGGGCGAGTTTGTAGGCCAGGGTCACGGATCCTTGAGGCGCGGCCTTGTCGGCGGCGGCTCCGGCGATTCCGGCAACGGCCAGAAGAAGGGCCATGGTTTTCAGTCCGCGGCTCCTTGCATGATGTCGATTCATGATCAACCTCCTTATGAAATCGGCGGGACGATTATTCCGCGGGAGAGTCGTCGACCTTGTCGGGATTGTCGACGATTTCAACGGGTCCGTGCTCGTTTTCGGGCGGCTTCTGGACGTAGAGGAGCCGCCCGCAGGCTTCGCAGGTGATCAGGGCGTTCCGTCCGAGGAGATCGTTCAGCACCTGGGGCCGGACGCGCATCTGGCAGATCGAACAGAAATCGTCGGTGACGGGCGACAAGGCGACGCCCTTCAACCGCTTGCCGATGCGCTCATAGAGCTTGAGCTGGTCGGGAGGGATGTCGGGCAGGATCTCCTCCCGCTCCTTAAGCAGCGCGGCCTTGCGGGTCTCGAACTCCTGCTGCTCCCGGAGGATCGCCTCCCGGTCCTTTTCGATCCGCCCCTTCTCCTCGGTCTGCCGGCCGTTGGCCGCCTTGATCTCCCGCTCGATGTCGTCGGCGGAGATCATCTCGTTGATGATCTCCTCCTCGATCTTGTCGGCCTTGAGCTCGGTGTCGGCGATCTCTTTCTGGAGGGCGGCGTATTCCTTGTTGGTCTTGACGTCGTTGAGCTGGCGTTTGAACTTCGCGACGTGGGCTTTGATGTCCTTGACCTCGCCCTCCAAGTCCCTGCGCTTCTTCTGGTTGGCGGCGAGCTCGTCCTTGGCATGGGCGACGATTTCGGCCGTGGCCTTAATTTGGTGATCGATGGCTTCGAGCTTGGCGGGAACGGCGTCGAGGAGGGACAACGCGGCGTTCAGGTCGGAGTCGACATTCTGGAGCCTGATCAATTTGTCAAATGCGATTTCCACATTCTTCCTCGAGTTCAAATGGGCCTACCAGGATTCGAACCTGGGACCAACCGGTTATGAGCCGGGAGCTCTACCGCTGAGCTATAGGCCCGTTTTGACGGTTCTTAAGTATAATTGTTTCAGCAAGATCCATGGGCTGCTCGCCGAAAAAAAACATTAAGCGCCGTCAGAAAGCCCCTGGTAGGCCAATCCAATGATATCATGATCCGGACTCGGGTTCAAGGCGAATGTCGGGAGGAATTTCGGGAGGGGCGCCCGTCTTCGGGCCGCAGGCCGAACGGCGCGCGGATGCGCCGACGGCTCAACTCCAATACCCGTTGGTGAACGACCGGAGCTTCTTGCTTCGGCTGGGGTGTTTGAGCTTGCGGAGGGCCTTGGCCTCGATCTGGCGGATGCGCTCGCGGGTAACCTTGAACTGCTGCCCGACTTCCTCGAGGGTGTGTTCGTTCCCGTCCCCGAGCCCGAACCGCATCTTCAGGACCTTGGCCTCGCGCTCGGTCAGGGACTTGAGCGCCTCCTCGATCTGCTCCCGGAGGTTGATGTGAATGACCGTGTCGGGCGGGGAGGGCATGACCTTGTCCTCGATGAAGTCCCCGAGGTGGCTGTCCTCCTCCTCGCCGATCGGTGTTTCGAGGGAGATGGGCTCCTGGGCGATCTTGATGATCTTCCGGACCTTGCTCACCGGCATGTCCATCTTCTTCGCGATCTCCTCGCTCGTCGGCTCGCGGCCGATCTCCTGGACGAGGCTCCGGCTGATGCGGATGAGCTTGTTGATGGTCTCGATCATGTGGACCGGGATGCGGATCGTGCGCGCCTGGTCGGCGATGGCCCGGGTGATGGCCTGCCGGATCCACCAGGTGGCGTAAGTCGAGAACTTGTAGCCGCGGCGGTATTCGAACTTGTCGACGGCCTTCATCAGCCCCATATTGCCTTCCTGGATGAGGTCCAGAAACTGGAGGCCGCGGTTGCTGTATTTCTTGGCGATGGAGACGACGAGCCGGAGGTTGGCCGCGACGAGCTCCTTCTTCGCCTGGTCGCTGATCTTCTTGCCGGTCGTGATCGAGCGGATCGTCTTCCGGAGGTTGGGCGCGTCGAGGCCGATGTCCTTCTGCAGGTTCCGGAGCTGGCGGGCGAGGTCCCGGATCTTGGCCTGGAACTCCTCGGCCTCCTTCTTCTTGCGGTTCTTGACCGCCTTGATCTCCAGGTCCTCCTTCCGCTCCTCGACATCGTTGATCAACCGGAGCCGCTCCCGAAGTTGCTCGATGATCTTCTCCCGCTGGGTGGAGCGGAGGTTGAGGTCCCGGATCCCGCTGCTGATCTGGACGATGACCCGGCTCCGGGACAGGGTGAACTTCTTCGCCTTCGGGATCTTGTCCAGCTGGTTGCTCAGGTCCCGGATCTTCTTGATCTTGCCCAGGATCTGCTTCTTCTTCTCCTCGAGCTTGCCTTCGGCGATGTCGTCCTCGCTGACGTCGAACATCTCCTGGATGACCGTCGGCTCGGCCTTGATCTTCTCCTCGAGGCTCAGGACTTCGTTCAGGACGAGCCGGGTCTTCGACAGAGCCTTGATGATCGATTTCTCGCCGCGCTCGATCTCCCGGGCGATCGAGATCTCGCCCTCGCGGGTCAGGAGGGAGATGTTGCCCATCTCCCGGAGGTAGAGCTTGACGGGATCGGTCGTCCGCTCTAGGCCCTGGAACGTGACGAGCTCGCTCTTCCGCCGCTTTGGGACGAGCTGCTTCTGCTTGGTGTCCAGGATCTTGATGCCGTAGTCGTCGATGGAGCTCAGGAAATCGTCGAAGCTCTCCTCGGCCTCCATCTCGTCCTGGAAGGTCTTGTCGATTTCCTCGGAGAGGAGAAAGCCCTGCTTCCGTCCCTTGGAGATGAGTTGGGAAATGTCGCCCTTGGTGAATTTATTTTCAGCCGACACGCGGGTCTCCTCCGATATTGTCGTTCCCCATATCTATCTTTACGTTGGTCATGGCCGTTCCGTTGCGCGGGGCCGTCATCGCAGGTCCATGATCTGGCGGGTGAGGACCTGTTTCCGTCGAAGCAGCGACTCCACTTTCTCGTTTTCGCCTTTCTTCTCCAGCCCCCCGATCTCGGCCTGGATCCTCTTCAGCTCGGACTCCTTGCAGGACACCTGAAGGGCGCACAGGCAATCAAAGGCTTCTTCCACGGTCGGGGGCTCTCCTTTTTCGAAAAGGACCTGAGAGACGCTCGGGGCGAGGGCCGGCCCGATTTCTTTTTGTAACTCGTGGAGAATGAAGTCTTTATCCTTTTTGAACCGATCTAATATTATCCTGAAAACGGGCTCGCTTTTCAAGCCCTCAAAATCGTCTTCCCGGACTTCGGGCAATACCTTGCGCCGGACCTCGGCATCGCCGATGAGAATTTGGATCAAGCGTGTTTCCGCGTAAAGCGGTCGATCGGCGCTTTCGGGTTTTTCGGCCGTCTTCCCGCCTCCGGACATGGCCCGGAGGATCGCTTCATCGGCCTTCAACTGCTGGGCGGCCTGGGTCAGGTATTCGCTCCGGACGATGGCGTCGGGGATGGCGTCGATGACCTCGAGGACGGCCCGGAGGACCTTGGCCTTCACTTCGGGGACGCTCATCCGCTTGCCTTCGACGGAGGCGTCGATGACGAATTGGAGGCCCGTCGCGGCCGCGTCCTTGAGCGCGAGATAGGCGTCTCGGCCCCGCTTTTCGATGAATCCGTCGGGGTCGAGGTTGTCGGGCAGGACGAGGACCCGCGTCTCCACGCCTTTTTCGAAGCAGATCGGGACGGCCCGGAGCGCGGCGGTCCGTCCGGCCGCGTCGCCGTCATAATTGACGACGATGCGCGGGGCGAACCGCTGGACCAGCCCGACCTGGTGGGGCGTGAGGGCCGTGCCGAGGGAGGCGACGCAATTCTTGAATCCGGACCGGTAGAGCGACAGGAAATCGGTGTAGCCCTCGACCAGGATGGCTTCGCCGGCCGTCCGGATGGCGTCTTTGCTGAAATTAAGGCCGTAGAGCATCTGTCCCTTGGCGTAGACCGGAGTTTCGGGCGAATTGAGATACTTGGGCTCCTGGTCGAAGAGAGCCCGGCCGCCGAACCCGGCGATCTTTCCGGTCAGGCCGAAGATGGGAAAGATGACCCGGCCCCGAAAGCGGTCGTAATATTCGCCGGCTTTCTTGCCGGGGAGGACGAGCCCCGCCTTCTCGAGGAGGGAGGGCGCGACGCCCTTCGTCTCGAAAAAGGCCGTGAGCGCATCCCAGGTATTCAGGGCGTAGCCGAGCTTGAACTCTTGGATGACGGCGTCGGGGATCCCCCTTTTTTTCAAATATTCCAGGGCTTTTTTCCCTTCCTGGGTATTGAGGAGGTTCTTCTTAAAAAAAGCGAGGACGGTCTCGTTGATCTTGAAGATCTGCTCTTCGAGCTTCAGGGCTTGGGGCGATATCCGGCGCTGCTCGGGCAGGGCGATATGGTATTTATCGGCCAGGAATTTCAAGGCCTCGGGAAACGTCAAATTCTCCTTTTCCATCACGAGGCTGAACACGTCCCCCCCGACGCCGCAGCCGAAGCAGTGGAACAGGTTCTTCTCGGAATCGACCGTGAAAGAGGGGGTTTTCTCCGAGTGGAAGGGGCAGAGGCCGACGTGTTTCCGGCCGCGGGCCTTCAAGGTGGTATATTGCGAGGCGATCTCGACGATATTGGCCGCCTGCCGGACTTGATCGATAATTTCCATAGATTTAGTGTTCTAGGCGCCCAGGATTCTGCAAATTTAAATTAATATAGGGTCTAATTGTCGATTTGTCAAGAAAATATAAGGAAAAAAGTAAGGAAATCTCTAGAGGTGGTTGATGAGGGAGGCCAGGCAGGCCGCGCCGAAGCCGTTGTCGATATTGACGACCCCCACGCCGCCCGGGCAGGAGTTGAGCATCGCCAGCAGCGCCGCCACGCCCTTGAAGCTCGCTCCGTAGCCGACGCTGGTCGGGACGGCGATGACCGGGACCGCAACGAGGCCGGCTACGACGCTCGGCAGCGCCCCTTCCATGCCGGCCACGGCGATAATGACCCGCGCCTGCCTGATCCTGTGGTATTCGCCGAGCAGTCGGTGGAGCCCCGCCACTCCGGCGTCATAGATGCGTTCCACTTGATTTCCCAGCACGTCGCAAGTCACCGCCGCTTCCTCGGCCACGGGGATGTCCGACGTCCCGGCGGTCAGGACGATGATCAGGCCTTTCCCGGGCGCGGCCGAATTCTGCTTGAGGAATACGATTTTCCCCTGGGGATTGTAAGACGCTTTGGGGACACTCTTCCGGATCTTAGCGTACGTCGCGGCCTCGACCCGGGTGACGAGCAGGCTGCTGCCCTTTTTCACGATCTCGCGGCTGATCTTCAGGATCTGCGCGTCCGTCTTGCCCAGGCCATAGACGATTTCCGGGAACCCCTTCCGCAGCTCGCGATGATGATCGATCTTGGCGAATCCCAAGTCTTGATAGGGGTAGTCCTTGAGCTTCTTCAGGGCTTCTTCGGGCGATAGCGTCCCGGCGTGGACCTTCTTCAGGGTTTCTTCGAGCTGCGATTTCATGGCCGGATTTTAACATATCGATGCCCGGAGCAAAAGGCCCGGAGCCTTTTTGGGCGGACGGCGGCGGCCCGAATCGCCTCCTTCCCTCGCCTTCGGATACCTGCTAAAATGAATGTCCCATGGCTGTCCAAAAGACGCTGTCCCGGGGGATCGAGCTATCCGGCGTGGGCGTCCACTCGGGAAAACCTGTCCATCTCGCGGTCCTCCCGGCGGAAGAGGGAGGCTTGGTCTTTCGCCGGACCGACCTCGACGGCCTGGAAACCCCGCTCGGCGGCGGCCGGTTCGAAGTCCGCAACAGCACGGCGCTCGTCGGCGAAAAATTCCGGGTCGGGACCATCGAACATCTCCTGGCGGCGCTCTTTGCCTTCGGCGTGAGGAACGCGCTCATCGCCCTGGAC
>JADGNV010000167.1 GCA_017883285.1 Candidatus Aminicenantota bacterium
GACTTGGCCGATACCGTCGTAGCCGATCGGGTTGATGACGGAGCCGGCGATCGTGATCTTGGCCGGGGCGGAACCGGTGTTCTTCACCCGGAAGCGAACGATGAAGGCCGGGATGCCGGAGTCGTCCGGCTCCAAGGGGATGAGCGGATTGAAGGCCTCGAGCCGGATTTCGAGCGGGACCTGGCTGTCGGAAAGCTCGACTTCGGCGAAAGGATATTCGCCCTTGAACCGGGCTTTCTCCATGCGCGGCAGGCCGGGCACGAAGGAGCGGCGGAAGCCGAAGCCGGTCGTGAAAGGCGGCTCGACCGGACCCTCGAGAACGCGGACGAATTTCGTCCCGGATTGTTCGACGTACAGGGCAAAGAAGGTGAAAGGCATGTGGACGCCCTTGCCGGGCCGGTTGAAGATCTCCCAGTCGCGAAGGTTGCCGCGCCCGCCGAGCGAGATCGTCCCCGTGCCGATGCCTCCGAGCGGGAAGGCGACCTCGTTCAGGGTCCGCCCTTCGAACGTGCGGACCGCCCCGAGGCGAAAGAGCTCGTCCTTCGAATACGGGCTCGTGTCGGAGCCGGCGGTCAGGCCGGAAAGACTCAAGATCAGGAGCAAGGCCAGTCCAAAACGGGTTCTTTGATCAGGGCGCACGATCCCTCCTCTCGGCGGATTCTCCTGGGGAGACCAAGTCGGAGTCTGGGTTCTTAGTATCGGAAGCGGGTTCGAAAGTCAATCCTCGGCGCCATCAGCCGGTGAGGGATCGGCCGCGCCGTTCGAGGAGCTTCTCGATCTTTCTCTCCATGTCGCCGTAGTGGGTGCCCTGCCAGAAGACGCGGTCGCAGCCGGAGCAGATGGCGAACGACGCGGCATGTTCCCCGACGTAGGGGGTGACGAGGTTCCGGGCCCGTTCCCGAGCGAGCGGCTTGAGAGGGAGATTGCAGGCGATGCAGCGCGTGTTCGGCAGGACCTTGTCCCAAAGCTCGAATTCGTCGAGGACCTGAACGATCTGATCCTCCCAGTCGTCGCTGCGGATGAACAGTCGGTCGGGGCGCCTGGCCGTCCGCTCGATGAGCCCGGAGTCGCGGGTCAGGAGGATCCGGCCTTCGCGCCGGGCGATGGCAACAAGGTCCGGGTCCTCGGCCTTGGAGAAGTAGAGGACGTCGAAGCCGAGGATCCGGAGCCACTTGGCCAGCCGACCGAGCATGCAGTCGGCGATGAAGGTCATGGGACCCCTCTAGAGGCCGAGAAATTGGACGGCCAGACCGGAGATGAAGATCATCAGACCGGCCAGTGCGTGGGAGTATCGTTCGAGCTTGCCGAGCTTGACGAAGCTCGCGCCATACGACGCCAAGGCGATGATGATGAGCATGGTGGCGACCGTCACGACGCCGAAGGCCGCCGCGACGAGCACGACGCCGGCCGTGCTGTGGCGGGCGGCGGGGTACATGACCAGGGGGATGAGCGGCTCGCAGGGGCCGAAAACGAAGATCGTGAATAGGACCCAGGGCGTGATGTTGGCCTTCTTGGGGACCTCGCCATGGGGATGGGCGTGCTCGGCGAGCTCGTGCGTGTGGGTGTGGGCGTGTTCGTGGACGTGCTCGTGGTCGGGGTCATGGGAACCCTCGTCCGGCCCGTGGGGATGGATTTGCGCGTCCTCGTGGTCATGCAGGTGAGGATGGGTGTGGGGCTTGCCGAGCCAGGCCCGGCGCATGCCCCAGATGAAATAAGCGAAGCCGAAGCCGATGAGGAGCCAGGCCGCGATCTGGCCGCGGGCCGACTCGACGCCCTCGAGCTTGGCCACGGCGATCCCGAGGCCGATGCCCAGGAACCCGAGGACGACCGAGCTCAGGATGTGGCCGAGGCCGGCCAGGAAGGAGACGAAGAGGGTCTTGCGCAGGGTCCAGTTGCGGGCCCGGCTGATGACGATGAACGGGAGATAGTGGTCGGGGCCGATGACGGTGTGGACGAGGCCGATCGTCGCCGCCGTGCCGGCCAGCATCCAGATCTCCCGGCTGATCATCGCCCCTCCGCCCCCGCGCTCCCAGTCGGGCCGGGAGGAGGGGGAAAAAAATGGTGGACGGTAGGAGACTCGAACTCCCGACCTCAGCGTTGCGAACGCCGCGCTCTCCCAACTGAGCTAACCGCCCACAGTATGCACTTGTAAGCTATTTATTATCTAAGCGTTCCAAGGCATGTCCTCAAGGCCTTGACCATTTCAGGCCCCTGGAAAGCCCTCTCATGATAGCAGAACGGCATCGCGCCTTCAACCGCCGGTTGGCCGCTTAGAATTTGGGCTTCAAACCCGCTTGCTTGCGTGGTCCTTTGGCCGACTTCATCTCCCGGAGGGCGTCTTGGAGCATGGCCCGGCAACCTTCGATCGTCTTCCCTTCGGTCACGACTTCAGGCCATTCGACGAGCTGGCCCATGTAGCCCGATATATTTTTGGTGTATTTGGCCGTGTATGGGGAGAACATGGTCCTCCTTCTTCGCCCCTTCATCATACCCGCTTCGAGCTCATTATAGGAGGTCCTCCTTGAGATCTTCCTCGAGCTCCGTGAGATCCTGAAGGCGATCCTCCGAAATATACAGCATCCAGTTATGGCCTGCTGCCGGGGCTGGGAGGGGATCGCTCTGGATCATGATCAATCTCAGCGCGGAGGTTCGAGGGCGCAGCCGTCCCTCGGAAACATTCAGATTCGACGCAGGGAGGGCCTAGATGGTCAGGCTGACCACTTTCGAAAGCCCCTCATCTCGGGGATTATTCGTGATGTAAACCGTTGCTTTGTACGACCCTGAAGGCAGTGGCTTCTGGTCGTTTCCCATATGGGTCCAAACATATTCCCGAACCTGGGATGATTCGCCCGGCACAAGTTCAATACCCCATACCATATCAAGGAAATAGGCGTCATGAGAATACTGCCAGACGAGATGTCCACCTCTGTCTCTGACCTCGATATCAAAGAACTGGCTGTTGCGGAAACTTAGGGTTTCTGTTTTCGACCCCGTGTTCTCTACGCCGATTCGGAAAGTCGTGCTTCCGGCCGTCTGCAGGCTTGCCGTGGCAATAATGTTCAGGCCCACTTTCGGTGCGGTCACGGAACCGCACGATAGGGTAATGAACGGGACCAACAAGGCCAGAAGGAACGGAAGTCGCAGATAGACCTTCTTCATAGCCGCGCCTCCTTTTTCGAAAATCCTGATCCCCTTGTCCGAACGAGCACTTAATCCTCGCTTGGCAAAATAACCCTGCATGAATTATGCCAATCCCCCCCTTAACTCGTTTGTTATATTTATTTTAGGTGTTCGATGAAAATACGCTGTTGTACCTTTTTTTGGATAATCCAATAAAAGTGTCCAATTTTTTGGACAATTCATAAAAAGAAGGCGCGGGGAGATTCGAACACCTGACCTGTGGATGGGAGGACCTAGTTGATTAAAATCCGACATTCTTCCGGTATTGCCGAGGGCAATTGTGCTATTAGTCTTCTCCGCGAGATCCTGAAGGCGATCCATGACCGGAATGCTACTTGACCTTCCAGGTCACAGCATAGCGCTTGACGTACTGATAGCCTTCTTCGTCTTGCTCCAGGGCATAATACTTGCCCTTGAGGATCGCTATCCCGTATGACTTGAGGGGAACGCGGCCGAGGAACCGCCCCTCTGCGTCGAAGATGTCGTTGATAGCCTTCCCGTCATCGGTCTTCTCCCAAGTCCGCACAACAAGATGCCCGAGGTCGGACATAAAGAATCCTTCATAGGCCGAGTGGAATTTGGAGAAGTCATAAGTTATCCCCGATCCCGGGGGAACGGCGGCGAGTCTGTCCTTTTTCTCTGCTTCTGTAACAGGCACGGGATCGTATTCGCGTTGGACCTTCTTGAAGACCTTCCCGTCGGATGCCGCCATGAATTGGACCTCGTAGGTCTCGGGGCAGCCATAGACCAGGGCATCGTTGCGATCGACTTGAAAGCTGGGGATGGCCATGAAAGGGTTCGGCCTATCGGTGCCCGGAGCCGGCGACTGAGCCAGGACAGAGATCATCGAGGCGTCGGGGGAGAGCTTCTTGACCACGTAGCTCGAGTCGCGGTCGCCGTGGACGAGATCGATGACGTAGATGTTGCCTCTCGAGTCGACCTGGCCGCGAAGCGCCATCGTGTCTTTGAGAGGCTGTTGACGCAGAAATGTGCCGTCTGTCTTGAAATAGGACATGCGGCGGCTCAGTTGGAGAACAGCCAGCTCGCCGGTCGTCCGGTTGAGCGAAAGCATCAAGGGCATGAACAATTCGCCCGGTCCCTGGCCTTTGCGGCCGATCGTCCGCAGGTACCTGCCGGACTCGTCTAAGACCTTGATGTGGGAATCTGGTCCAGGATGTAGATCGAGCCCTCGTCATCGACGACGAAGGTCAGGATCCGGCCGAAAACGTGCTCGCCCTCGGCCTGGGGACCACCTATGGAGAGGTCCCCTTCAAGGTCGAGGACGGGCGACTCGAAGAGTGGCTTCTTGGGGTTGCGGACGACGGTCACGTCGCCTTCCTTGACGATCGTCCCCTGCCATTTCTCGCGACCGCAGGCCGCGTCCAGGGCGGCGAACGCAAAGAGCAGGCAGCAGTTCATGAGGATTCGACCGGCTTTCGCTGTCATCCTCGCACCTCCTCGCCCTTCAGGTCCGCATGGCCCTATCAGCATAGCTCAGCCTTTCGAGGGATGTCCAGAATCTTGTCGGGTGCTTACAAGAAGACTAGAATAAGGCCGGACGGTCCAGGGGAATGGGCAAAGGACTCCTTCAGCTCGGCGACGCTTCGGAAGCAGCGGCTCCCCGCCTTAGGGCTCTGCTCGATCTTCTAAGAGGCCATAGTTGCACCGTCCTCGACAACTTGGGCGTTTTTATAGGACTTTCGGTCCTCTGCCATATCGCCGTCTTTGGTTTCTTTGCCGTCCAACGGGCCCGCTCAGCCCCATCCGGTGCCGACGCCCTCAGGTCGAATATCAATGCCTTCGCCCAAGCCGTCATGGAACGGGAACGCGGGCTCGTCGATGTTCTCTCCAGCTCAGAAACTGGCGAGTCGGCCAGCTTCGCGGACCAGGCGGAGGCGATCATCCCGCTCCTTCGGTTCGACCAGACCATCTCGGATCGCGGCAAGACGGATTTTTTCCGCTCGCTTCTCGAGGCCGCAGAGGGCGTGACACTTGTGCCGGAGAATCTCTCTTTGGCCCCTGATCCATCTTTCTTGATGACTGAGGCGTTGGCCGACAGGGAGAAGTTCGTCGCCCCTTCGAGCGATGCTTTCTTCATCACCCGGAACCTTGTGGATGACACCGTCGAGGTGGACGCTCTCGACCGGGCGACCTTGGAGAAGATCGAGGCCATGAGCCCGGCGGAGAAGAGTACGCCTGACCATGCCGCCAAATACGGCGCGACCTCGGTTCCGGCAGAATATCTCCTCAAGAAATCCCCCTACGCGGGCATCTCCGCCCGTGGGCCACGCTTGTTTACGGTCTTCAGGGGATTCCCCGACATCGTAGGGGATTCTGCCGCGACCCCTGCGGCCCCGGTGACAGCCGTGAGGCCAAAACGAGAGGTGCCACAAGATCCCTCAACGAGCTTCGTCTATCTGGTGGCGCGTCCAGCCCTGGGGGAGGCTCCGCTGGGAACTCGGAGATGCAGATAGCGCAGTGGCCCTATGGAAGCGAGCCGACACGAGCTACCCCCTTCCCTCCAGGACGTTCAGGATGATCCGAGAGAAGATCGACCGGTACGATTCCATTAAGATCACGGGGAGCGCTGGTTTTTCGCGCGATGTCAATGAGTGGCTCATGGCCGAGAACGCACAGGATAGACAAGTCCTGCTTGAAAGGCATCTCAAGTATAAGACTTGGGCCAAGCGCTCTGAACAACCTTGACCAAATCTTGACCAAACCAACGGAAAAACCGAGACGACCGGGACGGATAGGGACGATTCGGTAAGCGGTTTCCCTCTGTTTAAAAGGCCTCTTATGGGGTTTTCAGGGAGGGCCGAAAAATTCGCTGAGTGAGCTATCCGCCCACACGATGGGCACCGAGCCCGAAAGACCTCCTATATTTGCCACGAATCGGGCTTTTTTTCTATTGTCTCCGCTTGCGGGCTGGCATAGAATTCCCCGAGGAGAGTTCGCTATGCTCAAGACGCTCGTCGTCCTTCTTTTGATCGCCGGCGCTGGCTATCTCGTCTACCAGCAGATCGGGCGGACGCCGTCCGAGGAGGAGATGCTGGTGACGCACCTTCGCGAGCGCTACGCCGTCGCCGTCAACAGGTTCACCAGCGCGTCGGGCCGGTCCGGCTCGCTCGGCATGGACACGACCTACGACTCCGAAACGGTCGTCGTCGAGATCCAGAAGCTCCGGGCCGAGCTGGCGGAACTCCGGCAGAAGCTGATCGAAGAGAGGGCGGTCCGCAAGGCCGACCAGCTCTCGGAGAAGATCGAGGCTTTCTGTAAAAAGAACGAGATCATCCGGCCTTGACGATCCATCTCTTCGGCAAGCCCGCCCGCGCTGGACGCCTCGTGCGACGGTATGCAAGCGCGCGCCTGGAAGCGGTCATCGAAAGGACGGCGGGGGGCTATTCCGTATGCGGCACGGTCGCCGGGCGCCCGGGCCGCATCGAGATCTTCCGGGCTCCGGCCCCGCACCAGTTCCTGCTCAACAACTGGCAGTCCTGGGGACCAATGCAGCGGGTCACGCCGTCGAC
>JADGNV010000168.1 GCA_017883285.1 Candidatus Aminicenantota bacterium
CATGATCGGCTTCACATGGATGTCGGAGGCGAGGACGAGGGTCAGGTCGCGCACCGACTCGGCGGCCTTGGGAATGCGGATGTCGAGGTCCCGGATTTGGACCCGGCCCGCATGGACGGCCCCATAGGCAAGGACGAGCGCGGTCGCGGCCAGGACGCCGAAAAATGCGACGCGGGCGGCGCGGTGGGGATTTTCCCGAACGGCTCCGGGGAAGAACCGGACCAGGGCATTCGCGCCGCGGAAAATGTCGATCAGGAAGGTGAAAAGCACGAGATAGACCCAGGCGGCGAGCCAAACGTTGCCGACGACGATCAGCCCGCCGCTCGGCGCGCCGGGAAGCCTCGCGAGGAGGACCCGTCCGGCGATAAAGCTGACCGAAAGGAAGAGCGAAACGACGAGGGCCAGGATGCGCCAGCCGCCGGTCCCCTTTAGGACCTTCCAGCCCTTGCGGATGATGTAAAAATGAAGCCCCCCGTAGAGGCCCAGGGCGGCGATCCAGAAGAGAGGGTTCATCCTTCGAATTTATTGAACCAGGCGATCTCTTCGAGCGGCTTGCGCCTCTGCTCGCGGCTCGGCTTCTTTTCGTAATAGCCCAGGGCCAGGAGCGATACGATCTTGTATTGGCGCGGGATCTTGAAGAACTTCCGGGCCTTGCGGACGCTAAACCAGCCGATCCAGCACGTCCCGATCCCGAGCTCCTCGGCCTGGAGGACGAAGTGCTCCCCGGCGATGCCGATATCGATCAGGAAGAAGGAAACGCCCTGGATCTGCTTTCCGAGCCGGTTGGCCAGGAAATCGAGCTTGGCCAGGACCAGGACCAGGACCGGGGCCTCGGCCGCGAATTTCGTCATGGAATAGATGCCCCTGAACGCCTCCCGGGAGAACCGAGCCTTGAGGTCGGGATCGTCGAGGACCAGGAACCGCCAGGACTGGGCGTTCTCGGCCGACGGCGCCAAGCGGGCGGCCTCGAGGCAGGCCACGATCTTCTCCCGCTCCACGGGCTTCGGGAGATAGCGGCGGATGCTCCGCCGCCCGCTCACGAGCTGCTGAAAGGGTGTCAGGGTCACGTTTTCGCTCCTCGGATGCGCTCGGTTTGAAGTCCCTTTTATATACCAAACTGCGCGGGGCGACAAGGCCGGCACCGCGTCGGGCCCCCGGGGCCCGACACAGGCGGCGGGGCGGCGGGGCGGCGCGGAGTTTGCCGAAATTTTGGGGTTGTGGTATATTAATTAAAACAAACCATTTTCGTTTGTTTTTCGTATGTTTCTAAGAACGTATGTTTCTAAGAAGAGGAGGATTTTCATGAAAAAAATTACAACTCTGTCTCTCGCCCTGGTCCTGCTGCTGTTCGGAATCGCCGCCTGCAAGAAGGCCGGCCCCCCGGCGGCCGGCTCAGCCACGGCCACGGACATGCTGTCCATGATCCCCAAGAGCGCTCAGGGCGTCGTCGTCCTCGACGTCCACGCCGCCCTGAATACGGCCTTCGTCGACAAAATGCTCAAAGAAGGGGAAGACAAGCAGAAATACCTCGATTTCATCAAGGACACGGGCATCGACCCCCAGAAGGACATCTACCTGGCCGTCATCGGGCTCATGGGGACCGGAGGGTTGAACAATGCCTCGCCGGCGATCGTCGTAAACCTGAAATACGACAAGGACAAGCTCCTGGCCAAGCTCAAGGAAAAAGCGACAAACGTCACCGAGGAAGTGTATGAAGGCCTGACGCTCTACACCGTCCCCGAGGCCGATGATAAAAAACCCATGACGGGGGTCTTCTACGATGCTTCCAACATCATCCTCGGCGAAGCCAAGGACGTGAAGGCCGTCATCGACGTCGTCAAGAAGGGCGGCGAGAACATTCTCAAGAACGAGACCCTGTCCCCGCTCCTCAAGTCGGCCGACAAGTCGGCCATAGTCTGGGCCGCGGTCGCCTTCCCGCCCGACATGATGAAGTCCGTGGCCGCCCAGAACCCCATGGCCTCGAGCCTCGAGAACATGAAATCCCTCCTCGTCGCCCTGAACTACAAGAACAAGGCCCTCCAGATCGAAATCAAGGGCATGGGCGGCGACGCCGAGAAGAACAAGCAGACCGCCGAAGCGCTGAACGGGCTCAAGGCCCTCGGGGCCATGGCCTCAACCGAGAAGCCCGAGATCGGCGAGCTCGTGAACAAGATCGAGGTTACCTCGTCCGCGGAGTTCGTCAAGATCGCGGCCAACTTCCCCGAGGAGCTCCTGACCAAGCTCGGCGCCACCTCCAAGCCCCCCGAGACCAAGCCCGAAGAGAAGAAGGACGAGAAGAAAGAGGACCCGACGCCGATAAAGAAATAGCGGCTGGCCGAGGCTAGTCCTCGAATAGATATTCTTTTCGCGAGAAGATCCAACACGCCAACCCCAGGAAGGCGGCGGTCAGGACGGCGAGTGTCACGACCGCCGCTTCCGGGGGGCTCGGCTCCAGCTTGAACAGCAGGAACGCGAAGCTCCCCTCCCCGCCCGTCGAGACCGCGGGCAGCAGCGACTTCAGATAGTGCATGATGGTGAACTTCTGCGTCGCCCCGGGAAAATATTGGACGATGTTCTCCCAGCCGAAGCTAAACATCAGCCCGAACAACACCGATTTCTTGAGGACCGTTCCCACCAGGGTGAAAAAGGCGGTGTAGACCAGGAGCCCGAGGGCGAGGACACCGAGGCTCCGGAGGAGCACCAGCCAGGACGCGGCGTCGCCCAAGCGGTCGATATGCAGGACCACGAACGACAGGGCGATCCCCGCCGCGACCACGAGGATGAGAAAGGCCGCGTAGGCGAAATACTTGCCGAGGATGATCGCCGGCTTGGGCACGGGACGGGTCGTGAGATAGGTCAGCGTCTTCCCTTCGAGCTCCTCCGCGCAGATCGACGTCCCGTAGAAGAGGGCGAGCACGAGGATGAGGAACTGGAGGTTGAAGGTCATGACGATGTTCGAGAAGACCGCCGGTCCGTCCACCGACGTCCCCGGGGTGAACAGGCGGTTGGCCTGGATCACCAGGGACATGAGGACGGGCAGGGCGCTGATCAGGACGAACACCTTGGTCCGGCGGGCCTTGCGGCCAACGAACCAGAAGAACGAACCGACGGCGCGGACGGAACGGGCAAAGCTCTTCATGTTCCCACCAGATAGTCGAAGACCGCCTGCAGGTTGTCGTCGGGCGAGGTGATTTCCTCGATGTCGATCCCCTGCTCGACGATCAGCCGAGGGAGGAGCCCGAAAAGGACGTCGCGGTCCCCCGTCTCAAACACGACCGTGCCCGGCTCGGGGCCGAACTGGATGTTCTGGACCGCGGCTTGGGCGACGAGGCTCGCGGCCAGGGCGCGCGGGTCGCTGCCTTTGACCGAGATCTTGTGCGGGTGCTTGTCGATCAGGTCGCGGATATAGGGAATGTCCCCCTGGGCCAGGATCTTGCCCTGGTGGAGGAGGACGATCGAGCGGGTCAGGGCCTCGATCTCGGGCAGGACGTGACTCGAGACGAGGACCGTCTTCCCGGCGTCCCGGAAGTCCTTGATCAGGCGGATGACCTTGCGTTTGCTCAACGGATCCAGCCCGTTCAGCGGCTCGTCGAGGATGATGATCCCAGGCTCGTGGGCCACGGTCTGGGCGAACTTCAACCGCTGGCGCATCCCGCGGCTGTAGCCGCGCAGCGGCCGGTCCTTGTCCTTGAACAGCTCCACGAAATGGAGGGCCCGCTCCGCCTTGGACGCGGCGTCCGTCCGGGAAAAGCCGTAGAGGCTGAGGAGGCGGGTCACGAACTCCCACCCGGTCAGCTCGTCGTAGAAGGCGTCCTGCTCCGGGCAGAACCCGATGTCCGCGAAGAGGGCCATGTTGTTCCAGACGTCCGCCCCGTGGATGGTCACGCGGCCGATGCTCGGCTTCAACTGACCGGTGAGAAGCTTCATCAAGGTGGATTTTCCGGCGCCGTTCGGGCCGAGGAGGCCGGTGATGCCCGGGCCGATTTCGAGGGACACGTCGGACAGCCCGAGGACGTTGCCGTACCACTTGCTGAGCTTCTCGGCGCGGATGACAGCCGTCATGTGATCACCTCGACGCCGCGGGTCTTCCGGACGAGGACGGCGCCGCAGGCCAGGCCGATCGCGGCCAGAATGAGGAGCGAGTAGATCCAGGGGACGTCGAAGGGGGGCTTGACCCGGAAGAGGGCGGCCGCCACCTGTTGCAGGTTGGCCTTGATCGACAAGAGGCAGAAACCCGGTTTGCGGAATATGCCGTAGAAGATGCCGAAGAAGATGTCGGAAAAGAGATAAACGAGGAAGAGGAGGATCGCCGTGTAGCGCCGGTTCCGGCTGAGCGAGGAGAGGAGCAGGGTATAAAAGCTGAAGAACAGGGTGAGGAGGAGCGAATCGAGGAGGACGGCCAGGGGGATCCAGGGATAATTCGCCACGAGCTTGAAGCTCCCGGCGAAAAGAAATTTCAGGAGGATGAACAGGACCCCCGGGACGAGGGTATAAAGCAGAAGGAAGAACGCCAAAGTGGACATCTTGCCCAGGATGTAATCGCGCTTGCGGATCGGCCGCGAGAAATAGAGCTGGAGCGAGTTGGACTTGAGGTCGTCGGCGATGAGGCCCGCCCCGGCCAGGACCATGATCATGACCATCATGAACAGCAGGAAATCGCCGCCGAAATACGACTTGAAATACGCGGGATTGACCTCGAGGAAGCTCGTCGAGCCGCGCCGCCCCCGGAGCATGAACTGGAAATCCTCGAGCCGCTCGGAGATGTAGATGCCGGCGGCGAAGATGAACGCCGGGAGGAAGGAAATCGCGAAAGCGAATTTGAAGAACTTGCGCTTGAAGGCCATCCGGATGCCGAGGCGGGTGATCGGCCACCAGGGAAGCCGGCGCTCGACGAACGACCCTGTCCAGTGGGTATAACCCTGTTCGGAAATCGGCATCAGTCCACTCCCACCGTCCGGGCGAACAGGTCCTCAAGCGAGGTGCGGCTCTTGAGGAACATCCGGATCTGGACGTTCTCCCGGACGGCAGCCTCGAAGATCTCGCGGCGGGGCATGTCGGCCGGCATGTAGACTTTGAGGATCTGGTCCTCGGTCTCCTCCACCTTGCACCCCCGGTCTCGCAGCGCCCGGAGGAAGGAGCCCGACTCGCCCTTGGTCTTGATCTCGAAGAGGCTGAACCGGATCTCCTTAAGGGCTTCGATGTCGCCCTGGGCGGCGACCTTCCCCTGGTTCAGGATGACGACATACGTGCACGTGTATTCGATGTCGGTCAGGATGTGCGAGGAGATGAGGACGGAGATGTCCTTTTTCGAAGAGATGTCCTTGATGAGGTCCAGGACCTCGGTTCGACCCTGCGGATCGAGGTTGCTCGTCGGCTCGTCGAGGAAGAGCAGCTTCGGGTCATGGACCAGCGCCTGGGCCAGCTTCAGCCGCTGCTTCATCCCGGCCGAGTAGGTCTCGAGGTTGCGGTAGCGGGCTTCTCCGAGTCCCACGTAGAAGAGGACGTCGTGGGCCCGCTTCATGGCTTCCTGGCGGGGCATGCCCGACAGCTCCCCGAAATAGGCCGTGAACGTCACGGCGTCCATGCCCGGGATCAGGCAGTCGTCCTCGGGCATGTAGCCGACGAGCCGCCGGATCGCGAACGGGTCCCGGCGGATGTCGTATCCGAGGACGCGGCCTTCGCCCCGATCGGGCTTGAGAAACCCGAGCAGGATCCTGAGGAGGGTGCTCTTGCCCGCGCCATTCGGGCCGAGGAGGCCGCAGGCGCCTTCGCCGAGCGAGAGGTCCACGCCGGCGAGGGCTACGATCTTCCCATAATTGAACCGGAGGTCCTTGAGTTCGATATTCATCGGACCGCCGGAAGCGGGACCGCGTCCCCCGGAAGATGAAGATGAATTTCAGCCACGTTTTTAACTACGAATCCTCTGGGAAAAAGTTTCATCCGCGCGCCTGGGTTCCCTCGCCGTAGACAAGAGCCCGGTAAGCCTTCTCCACACGGTCCCAGTGGCTTTCCCGGTCCAAGGACCAGTACCGGCCGAGGACGGTCACGACTTCGCCCGTGCCGAGCTCCCGGCATTTATCCTCGACCTTCTCGACGTAAATGGCCCCGCTCTCCGGCCGCTCGCCCCGCCGGCCGATGAAGCCATGGACGTAGACCTCGGGAACGGCCGCGGCGCGCGCCATTTCGAGGAGGGCGAAGAGATGGTCGATCGTGCCGTGGGAGCTGTAATGGGAGATGATCCCCATCAGATGGAGCGGCCGCTTCGCCGCTTTGGCCCGCTCCAGGGCTTCGCGGAAAACGGGGTTCGCCCGGAAGCTCCCGTCTTGGACCGCCCGGTCGATCCGGACCCGGTCTAGAAAGACGCGCCGGCCCGCTCCCAGGTGGAGATGACCGGCTTCGGAATTCCCGACCGTTCCCGGCGGCATGCCCACCGCTTCGCCGGCAGCCTGGAGTACGGCGTGGGGAAACCGCTCCCGGAGCGCGTCGAAATGCGGTGTTCGCGCCCGGGCGATGAGGTCCCCGTCTCCCCCGTCCCCGAGCCCCCAGCCGTCGAGAATCAGCGCCAGCACTTTGGCCGCGCCGGGATTCCGGAGGGCGCCCGAAGCGAGGAGGCTCCGGCCGGTCATCTCGGCCGGCGTCGCGAGCCCCAGGAGGCCGAGGACGGTCGGCGCCACGTCGGCCAGCTCGCCCCCGGGACGAAGCCGCGGCGCGGAGGATCGCGGGCCGGAAAAATCGGCGAACACGAACGGCACCGGGTTCCTGGTGTGGCCGGTGTTGATCGTCCCGTCGGGATACATCCATTCCTCGACCGTTCCGTGGTCGGCCGTGACGATGAGGACCGCTCCGAGCCGCTCGGCTTCGGCCGCCACGCGGCCCAGGGCATCGTCTACCGCTTCGATGGCCCGGAGGACCGCGGCCCGGTTCTCGATGTGGCCGACGACATCCACGTTGGCGAAATTGGCGAGCACGAGCCGGACGCCCGGCTCCGCAGCCTTGCGGACGACGGCCTCGGCCACGGCCGCGGCGCTCATCTCCGGCTGCTCGTCGTAGTTGACGAGCCCCTCCGGCGAGGGGACGACGATCCGCTCCTCACCCGGGAAGACGGTCTCGGATTTGCCGTTCAGGAAGAAGCCGATGTGGGCCGCTTTTTCCGATTCGGCGACCTTCGCCAGCCGCATCCCCGCCCGGGAGACGACCTCGACCAGAGTGTTCCGGATCTGTTCTTCCTTGGGAAAGGCCACCCGGACGTTCAAGTTCGAATCATATTCGATCATCGTCACGAAGTGGAGCCCGAGGTCTTCGTCCACGGGAAAAGGACAGAAGGCGGGATCGGTCAGGCTCCGCGTGATCTCGATTTCCCGCTCGCCCCGGATGTCATAGAAAATCAGGACATCGCCCCGCCCGATCCGCCCGGCGGGAACTCCGTCGGCCCGGACCTTGACGATCGGCTCGAGCGCTTCGTCCTCCTGGCCGGCGGCATAAGCCGCCCGGATGGCGGCGCCCAGAGCGGAGGCGGGTTCCGTTGTCTTCGCGTCGGATCTCATGGCGTTCAAGGAGCATCTACTATAGAAGCGGGCCCGGGCCAAGTCAACCTGCGCGCGCAGGCCCAAAATTCGCCTTCCTCTGGCGGCGGCCGCTGTATTAAAATAGCTGCGTCCACCGGACATAGAATTCACGCACGTTGGAGGGACCATGAGAAACCGCGTCTTCGCTTTGATTTCGCTTTTCGCCGTCCTCGGGTTCGGGCTCTCGACCGCCCAGACCCGCCCGCTCGGCTTCGACGATTTCATCAAGATCAAGCGCGTCACCGACCCCCAGCCGTCGCCCGACGGCCGCTGGATCGCCTACGTCGTAACGGTCATGGACAAGGACGCGAACCGCGGCGACAGCGACATCTGGCTGGTCTCCGTCCAGGGCGGCGAGCCACGGCGTCTGACCGCGAGCCCTTCGGCGGACAACTCGCCCCGCTGGTCGCCCGACGGCAAGCGCCTGGCCTTCGTCTCGGGCCGGGGCGGATCGCCCCAGGTCTGGATGCTCAATCTCGACGGCGGCGAGGCCACCCCGCTGACCAAGCTCTCGACCGGCGCCTCGGGGCCCGTCTGGTCTCCCGATGGCAAGCGCCTGGCCTTCGTCTCGTCCGTCTATCCCGACTTGGTAGACGACGAGGCGAACCGGAAGAAGGCCGAGGCCGCGGAGAAAAGCAAGGTCAAGGGCCGGACGTTCGACACTCTGTTCTTCCGTTATTTCAACGTCTGGCGCGACGGGACGCGGAGCCACGTCTTCGTCATCCCGGCGGACGGCGGTAAAGCGGTCGACGTCACGCCCGGCGACTACGATGCGCCGCCGATGGACCTGGGCGGGAACCCGGATTACGCCTTTTCGCCCGACGGCCGGGAAATCGCCTTTGTCCGGAACGTCGATCCGGCGCTCAAGAAAGCGCTAGGCACCAACAACGACGTCTTCGTAACCCCGGTCGAGGGCGGACCCATCACGGCCGTAACGACGAGCAAGGCCAACGACAATTCGCCGCGCTATTCCCCCGACGGAAAATTCCTCGCCTATAAGGCCATGGCCCGGCCGGGCTACGAATCCGACAAATATGACATCATGCTCTACGACCGGGCGGCCCGGAAAGCCGGCAACCTCACCGCCGGGCTGGACATCTCGGCGGACGAACTGGCCTGGGCCAGGGATTCCTCCGCCCTCTATTTCACCGCCGACGAGAAGGGCCGGACGGCGCTGTTCAAGATCGCGGTCGGTGGAGGCAAAGCCGAGAGGATCCCCGTCTTCGGGACCTTCAGCGGAGTGAGCCTCCTCCCCGACGGCAAGACTTTCGTCATGCTCGAACAAGGCATGAACCGGCCGGCCGAAGTCGCGGCGTTCGATGCCGCGGCCAAGATACCCCACCGGATCACGGACACGAATAGGGAATTGCTGGCCGGCCTGCAGATGAACCCGGCCGAGGAGTTCTGGTTCGAGGGGGCGGCCAAGGACAAAGTCCACGGCTGGCTGACCAAGCCGCCCGCCTTTGACGCCGCGAAGAAATATCCCCTCCTCCTTCTCATCCACGGCGGGCCGCACGGACCCTGGAAAGACGAGTTCCATTATCGCTGGAACACTCAGATGTTCGCCGCGCCCGGCTATGTCGTCGCCCAGATCAACTTCCACGCGAGCAGCGGCTACGGCCAGAAATTCTCGGACGCGATTGTCGGCGATTGGGGCGGCAAGCCCTACCAGGACATCATGAAGGGCCTGGACTATCTCCTGGCCACGTACCGATTCCTCGACAAGACCCGGGTCGGGGCGGCCGGCGCCTCCTACGGCGGGTATCTCATCAACTGGATCGAAGGCCAGACGAACCGGTTCGTCTGCCTCGTCTCCCACGACGGCGTCTTCGACCTGCGGTCGATGTGGGGCACGACGGAAGAGCTCTGGTTCCCCGAGTGGGAGCAGCTCGGCACGCCCTGGACGAACCCCGAGCAGTACACCAAGTGGTCGCCGAGCTATTTCGTCAAGAACTTCAAGACGCCGATGCTCGTGGTCCA
>JADGNV010000169.1 GCA_017883285.1 Candidatus Aminicenantota bacterium
GGGCCGAGAGCTTGACCGACTCGCGGTCGAGGAAGCTCACGGTGAACTCCCGGGCTTCCAGCACGAGGTGATGGGTGAAGCGCTTCTTCGAGATGAGGACGCCGAAGAGCGGCGGGTCGAAGCTCAGCGCGGTATGCCAGGCGCAGCTCATGAAATTCGTCCGATCGCCGGACTTCGCCCCGACGAGGGCGACGGTGGTGGGATAGAAGTATTGGAACTTCCGGATCGAGGTCGTGATCGTCATGCCGTCCATGTCCGCCTCCTCAGGCCAGGCCTTTTACCGCATCGGAAAGCTTCCATGCGGGATTCGGCCGAATTATATCCGCGCATTCCGAAAAAATAAAGAAGGCGCTCGGGTCAAGGGAGTGTTCTGCGGCCGGCGGGCTTGGAAAATCCGCGGAGGGTCATGTATAATGAAAGCATGTCTGGGCGTCCGCCCGGTCCGAAGGAGGTCCCATTCCATGAAAAAATCGACCTTTGTTCTCATCCCGATCGTCGTCGTCATCGCCATCATCGCCGTTGTGGCGATGACGATGATGGCGGCGGCGGCTAGTTTTGCCCTGGACGACAGCTCCCCCGCGCCGTCCGACGTAGGGCAATACGGCCGCTTCGCGGGGGGCGACCCGCACGGCCGGATCTACGACCTGGCCGTGACGCTCGCCGAGCAGGCGGCCGGGATCGCCCGGGAGAGTTTCGACCATTTCAAGGGCTGGAACGGGGCGATCAGCGACCAGGAGCAGGCGATCCTGTTCAAGTCCGAGTCGTTCCTCGCCTCCTGCCGCCTGTTCCTCAAGTTCGCGGAAGGACAGTCGGATTTCTATCGGAATGATTATCTCCGGACGAGTCTCTACAACGCCTTCACCTACTTAACGTCCGCGTTCTCCGAGCTCGAGCAGGAGATGCGCCGGGGCAACGTGATGCCCTCCGCCTTGACGGAATGCCGCCAGATCCTCGGCCGCATGGAACGCGAATTCTCCGGATGGCCGTCGGCCGACAACCTCGCCTATCTCGACGGCAAATACGTCAAGGCCGCGGATGCCTCGGTCTACCTGATCCAGCGCCAGGGCATCGGCCAGTTCACCCGCCGGGCGTTCAAGAACCTGGAGAGCCTTTTCCGCTACAACTACAACGAGAACCGGGGCAAGGACCCTTGGAAATACCTGGTCGAAGTGTCCGAGGAGACGCTCCGCAAGATGCGGAACGGAGCCATGATCTCCCTCACCTTCGAAGGCCAGATGATCATCGAGCAGGGCACGCAGCCGAACCGGCCCGTGTACAAGATCGAGAACGGACGGAAGCGCGGACTGACCCGGCCCGAGATCGTCAACCGGCTGGGAGGCTGGGGCCGCGTTTTTGAGGTCCCGCGCGAAGTGGTCCTGTCTTACGAAGACGGCGAGCCGATCGACCGCGAATATCGTCCCTCGTGAATGGTTCCGCACACACCCCCGGCGGGGAGGTGCGGGCTGTTGTCAGCAAAAGGGGGGTTGATGATGGGAACCAAAAAGGTGGGGGCTCTCTCCAGCCCGCGAAAGAAAGCCACCGTTATTATAATCTCGGAACATGAAATAGCAAGCAATTTTTTTTCGAAATATTTTTCGATGCGAATCCGCGTCCCCCTTGACTTGACTTTGCCGGGGAATTCTTATATTAAATGGACAAGATCGTACGAACCAGCCAAACATCATAGCGCCACGATGAAGTCTGGCGATGTTCGGGATGCGGACGAAATATTTGAAGTGGGAGGTATTGCACCATGGCTTTTGAATTCAAGAATTCCAGAGGGGTCACGTACTATCTGCATTCCCGCGAAGTAACCCTCAAGGGCGGCCGCCTGCAGAGGATCTTCTTCTTCGCCCGCGACGTCCGGCCGGGAGCCCTCGACGCCGTGCCGGAAGCTTACATGGTCATGGAGACGACCAAGACGGGGATGCCCATCCTGAAGAAGAAGTAAATCTCTTCGCGCCTCGATCCGGGGTCAAACCGGCGTTGCCGTGACCGGAAGGGACGTCCGGCCCGCGGCTCCCGCCGCATGGCAGGAGACCGATGTCCGGGTGATCGTCCCGGCGCCGCCGGGGTGGCCCCTTTTTTTATCCGCCCGATTCCCTTAGAATAGGGAGGGTCCCGGATGAAAGCCCAGCGATTCAAGCAGTATCTGCTCTCGGGCGTTTCGTACGCCATCCCCTTCGTGGCCAGCGGCGGCATCCTGATCGCCGTTTCCATCGCCTTCGCCCCGATGACCGCTCAGGGCCCGGATTTTTCTCAAGCGCCCTTCCTCAAGCTCATCAACGACATCGGCGTTGTGGCCTTTGCCTTCCTCATCCCGGTCCTCTCCGGCTATATCGCCTTCGGGATCGCCGACCGGCCGGGGATCGCCCCCGGGTTCGTCGGCGGCTACATCGCCGGGCAGGTCGGCGCGGGATTCCTGGGCGGGATCATCTCCGGCCTGCTCGCCGGGTTCCTGGTGGCCGTCCTCAAGAAGATCAAGCCGCCCCGGTCGCTCCGGCCGATCATGCCCATTCTCGTCATCCCTGTCCTCACGTCCCTCGCGGTCGGGTTCGTGATGTTCAAGGTCGTCGGCGCGCCCATCCGCGATCTGATGACCGCCATCCAACATTGGCTGGAGGCGATGAACTCCGGCAACCAGGTCGTCCTGGGCATCATTCTCGGCTCGATGATCGCCTTCGACATGGGCGGGCCGGTCAACAAGGTGGCTTTCTTCTTCGGCGCGGCCATGATCCAACGCGGCAACTTCGCCGTCATGGGGGCCTGCGCCGCCGCGATCTGCATCCCGCCGCTCGGCCTCGGACTGGCCACGCTCCTCAACCGCAGGCTCTGGACCGACCAGGAGAAGGAGGCCGGCCTGGCCGCGCTGGCCATGGGGGCGATCGGCATCACCGAAGGCGCGATCCCCTTCGCGGCCGCCGACCCGCTGCGGGTTATTCCCGTGATCATGGCCGGCTCGAGCGTCGGCGCCGTGGTCGCCATGCTGGGCAGGGTGGGGGACCACGCGCCCCACGGCGGCCCGATCGTCCTGCCCGTCGTGGACAACCCCCTGATGTTCGTCGCCGCGATCCTGGCCGGGACGCTCACCGTGGCCGGCCTGATGTCGCTTCTCAAGCGCCGCGCGAAGCCCGCCCCGTCGGAATAAGGAACCGCCCATGACCATCGTCGCCGTCACCGCTTGTCCCACCGGCATCGCCCACACCTATATGGCCGCCGAGCAGCTCGAGAAAGCCGGCCGCAAGCTCGGCCTCGAGATCAAGGTCGAAACCCAGGGCGCCATGGGCATCGAAAACGAATTGAGCGCGGCCGACGTCCGCGAAGCGGCCGCTGTCGTGCTCGCGGTCGGCATCCCCGTCCGACGGCGCGAGCGCTTCGACGGCAAGAAGATCTACGAGATCTCCCCGCAGGAGGCGATCAAGAACCCGGACGCCGTCCTGATGCGCATCAAGAACGACCTTGGCCTGTGAATTCGAATTCGCCTTCCCCCTCCCGCAGGGGCTCCACGCCCGGCCGGCCGGGCTGATCCAGGAAAAAGCCGAGACCTTCGCCGGCGACGTCGCCTGGGAGAATCTCCGGAACGGACTCGCGGCCGACGCTAAGAGCGTGCTGTCGCTCGTGTCCACCGACACCCAATTTCGCGATCTCTGCCGGGTGAGCATCGGGGGCACGGCGGGCGAGGAGGCGCTCCGGGCGCTGCGCGCCCTCATCCTCGACGAGCTTCCGAGAATCGAAGCCCAGGCGGCCGAAGCGGCGCCCGCCTTGGTAGACGACGTCCCGCGCATCCTCATCCTGGAGCGGGCCGTCTATTTCCAGGGCGCGCCCGCGGGGCCGGGCATCGTTCGCGGCCGGATCGTGGTGCACGATCCCGCGGCGGCCTTGGGAGAGGAGCCGGATGGGACCGTCCGGTCTCCGCACGAGGAGATCGAGGCCTTTCTCGCGGCGATGGAAGCGCTCGACGGCGATCTGCGGCGCCGCCGCGACGAAAGCCCGGACGGAACGGAGCGGGCGGTTCTCGCCGCCCATCGGGCCATCCTGCGCGACCGCGCGTTCGAGGCGAAGGTGCGGGAGATCCTCTCCGGAGGCCGGCACGGCGCCGCAGCCGCCGTCACCCTGGCCGGACGCCATTATGGCGACCTGCTGCAGGCGAGCCGGAGCGCCTATCTCCGCGAGCGGATGGCCGACATCCGGGACGTCACCCGGCAGCTGACCGCCCGGATCGGCGGGGGGGCCGCGCCGGATCCGGAGATCCGGCTCGAGCGCCCCTCCATCCTCGTGGCCGAAGACCTCCCGCCGTCGAGGTTTCTGGCGCTCGATCGGACGATGCTCCGGGGATTGATCCTCGAAAAGGCCGGCGTCACGTCCCACACGCTGATCCTGTGCCGGGCCCGCGGGGTCCCCGCCATGGCGGGCTGCCCCGGCATTCTCGGAAAGCTTCGGACCGGCGAGGAAATCCTTCTCGACGGCGGCCGGGGCCTCGCCGTTCCCGCGCCGTCACCCAAGGTCGGCCGCTACTACGAGAGGGAAGAAGCCGCGGAGCAACGGCGCGCCCTCCTGCGGCGGGCCAAGGCTGGGCTTCCCGGCCGGACGGCCGACGGCCGGACGATCGAGATTGCGGCCAACATCGGAGACCCGTCCGAGCTTGCGTCCGCCTGGGCCGAAGGCGCGGAGGGTGTCGGGCTCTTCCGGACGGAGCTCCTCCTCCTGGGGCGGCAGGCGCCTCCGGACGAGGAGGAGCAGACCGCGCTCTATTCCCGCCTGGCCGCCGCGGCGGGCGGCCGGCCGATCATCGTCCGGACGTTCGACATCGGAGGCGACAAGCCCCTTCCGTTCCTCGCTCTGCCCGCGGAGAGCAATCCGTTCCTCGGATGTCGCGGGGTCCGCCTCTACGAGCAGTACGCCGACCTGGTCTCGGTCCAGTTGCGCGCCCTGCTCCGGGCGGCCGCGGCCGGGCCGCTGAAGATCATGGTCCCCATGGCCGCCGTCGCGGACGAAATCGTCCGGACGAAGGAGCTCCTGGCCCGCGCCCGGGCGGACCTCGCGGCCGCCGGGGTTCCCCACCGGCCCGACGTCGAGCTCGGGATGATGATCGAGGTCCCCTCGGCCGCGCTCCTCGTCGACCGGCTGGCCGACCACGTCGATTTCTTTAGCGTGGGCTCGAACGATCTCCTCCAATACCTCTTCGCCGCGGACCGGGGCAACCCCGCCGTCCGGGCGCTCAACGACCCCCGCCATCCGGCCTTCCTCCGCCTGCTTCAATCGGTCGTGGACGAGGCGCATGCGCGCGGTAGGTGGGTCGGGATCTGCGGCGAGATGGCGGCCGACGTCCGGCTCCTGCCGCTTCTCGTCGGCCTGGGATTCGACGAGCTCAGCATGGCCGCGTCCTCCATCCCCGAGGTCAAGGCCCGCCTCCGGACGCTCGACGGCGAGGCGTGCCGGGCGCTCGTCCGGACGGCCGTCCGGTCCTCCTCCGGCCGCGAGGTCGGGGAGGCGCTCGAGGCGTTCGCGGCGGGCCGCGCCCGGGAGGCCTTGATCACGCCCGCGCTCGTCAACCTCCGCTCGGGCAGCCGGTCGAAGGTCGAAGTCCTGCAGGAGCTGGCCGCCCTCATGGAGGCCGCGGACCGGGCCGAGCGCCGGGCGGACATCGAGGCGGCGCTGTGGCGGCGCGAGGACACGTTCTCGACCGGGATCGGATTCGGCGTGGCGATTCCCCATTGCCAGACGCCGGCGGTCCGGTCGGCGAGCATCGGTTTTCTCCGATTCGACGAACCCATCCCCTGGGACTTGGGTACCGGGCAGCCGGTGGACATGGCCGTGATGCTCGCCGTCCCCGCCGCGGGACCGTCGCGGGAGAGCCTGAAATATCTCGCCCGCCTCTCGCGGCGCCTCGTCCACGACGAGTTCCGCGATGGCCTGCGGACGGCGCCCGACGCGGCCGCGGTCGTCCGGCTCATCGGTGCGGCCGTGGCCGACTGACGAGTCGACAGGGCCGTTTCCTTCTTTGACTCGGTTTTTTCTTCCAGGTATACTCGGGGCATGAAATCCAAGGTCTCCGCTTCCGTCCTGTTTTCCCTCGCGATCGCTCTTGCGATCGTACTCGCCGGCTGCGGCGGTCCCAAGGACAAAGCGGCCGCCCCGGCCCCCGGCGCGGTCCGGCCCTTGAAGATCGCGGTCATTCCCAAGGGAACGACGCATGAATTCTGGAAGTCCATCCACGCCGGCGCGGTCCAGGCGGCCCGGGAGCTCGGCGTGGAGGTCCTGTGGAAAGGGCCGCAGAAGGAGGACGACCGGGCCCAGCAGATCATGGTGGTCGAGGACGTCATCAGCCGCGGCGTGGACGGCATCGTCCTCGCGCCGCTCGACGACCGGGCCCTCATCCGGCCCGTCCAGGACGCCATGCGGGAGAAAATCCCGGTCGTGATCATGGACTCCGGCCTCCAGGGCAAGGACTATTTGAGCTTCGTGGCCACCGACAATTACCAGGGCGGCGTGCTCGCCGCGCGGCGCCTGGGCGAGCTCCTCCAGGGCCGGGGCCGCATCTTCCGGATCCGCTATCAGGCGGGCTCGGCCTCCACGACCGACCGGGAGAA
>JADGNV010000002.1 GCA_017883285.1 Candidatus Aminicenantota bacterium
CCATCACGAACGAGCCGCGGCCGCCGGTGATGGAGGTCAGGGTCGGTTCGAAATCGAGCATTTCCGACATGGGCACCACGGCCTTGAGGATGCGCATATTCCCCTTGGATTCCATGCCGCTGACCTTGCCCCGCCGCCCGTTGAGGTTGCCCATGATGTCGCCCATGTACGGCTCGGGCGTGTAGACCTCAACGTTCATAACCGGCTCGAGCAGAGTCGGTTTGGACTGCTGCATGGCCAGCTTGAAGGCCTTGGAGGCGGCGATCTTGAAGGCGATGTCGGACGAATCGACGTCATGGTAGGACCCGTCGTAGAGGATGACTTTGAAATCGACGACCGGGTATCCGGCCAGGATGCCCTTCTTGCGGGCGTCCTGGACGCCCTTCTCGACGGAGGGGATGAAGTTGCGCGGAATGGACCCGCCGAAGATCTTGTCCTCGAACTCGAAATCCTTGCCCCGGGCCAGGGGCTCCATCTTGATCCAGACGTCGCCGAACTGGCCCCGGCCGCCGGTCTGCTTCTTGTGCCGGCCCTGGACGTCGGCCCGGCCCTTGATCGTCTCCTTGTAGGAGATCTTGGGCGGCTTGAGGTCGACGTCGACGTTGTAGCGCTTCTTCAGCTTTTCGGTGATGATGCGGACGTGGAGCTCCCCTCCGCCGGAGATCAGGAGCTGGGCCGAGTCGGGATCGCGGTCGAAGCGGACGGTGGGGTCCTCTTCCATGATCCGGTGCGAGGCCTGGGAGATCTTGTCCTCGTCGGCCCGCGTCTTGGGCTCGATGGCAAAGGAGATGGACGGTTCGGGGAATTTGATCGCGGGGATGCGAATGCCGGAACCCTTGGCGGCCAGGGTATCGCCGGTGGCCGTGACTTTCAGCTTGGCCGTGGCCACGATGTCCCCCACTCGGGCCTGGCCGGCCGGCAGCTGCTCTTTCCCCTGCAGATAAAAGAGCCCGCCGAGCTTCTCCTCGGTCTCCTTATTGGGGTTGGCCACCAAAGCGTCGGGGTTCATCCGGCCGGAAAACACGCGCATCAGGGTGATCCGCCCCGTATAGGGGTCGGACAGCGTCTTGAAGACGAGGGCGGCGAAGGGGGCGTCGGCCGAGGGCTTGAGGGGCTGCTCCTTGCCGTCGACCGAAGCGGCCGTCGCGCCGCGTTCAACCGGGGAGGGCATGAAACCTACGAGCCCGTCGAACAGGGGCTGGAGTCCGATGTTGAGCGCGCCGGAGGCGGCGAACACAGGGTAGATCTGGCGGGCGGCGATGGCCTTCTTCAGCCCGGCCCGGACGTCCTCCGGGGACAGTTCGCCGCTCTCCAGGTATTTCTCCATGAGCTTCTCGTCGCTCTCGGCGATCATTTCGACGAGCTCGCGGGTCCGCCGTTCGGCCTCGTCCTTGACCTCGCCCGGGATCTCCGCCGCGGCGAATTTGCCGCTCTCGTCCTTTTCAAAAAGAAAGGCCTGGCCGCCGACGAGATCGACCACTCCGCGGAAATTCTTTTCCTCTCCGACGGGGATCTGGACCGGGACGGCCTGGCGGCCGAAGAACTGCTGGATCGACTCGAGGGCGCGGTCGAAATGGGCGTTCTCGCGGTCCATTTTGTTGATGACGACGAGGCGGGGCAGCTCGAATTCCTCGAGCATCTCCCAGACCTTCTCGGTCCCCACTTCGACGCCGGCCACGGCGTCGACGAGGACGGCCGCCGCGTCCACGGCGCGAAGGCTGGCCCGGGTGTCCCAGAGGAAATTGCTGTACCCCGGCGTATCGATGAAGTTGATCTTGTGGTCGCTCCATTCGACGAAGCAGGCGGCCGAGCTGATCGAGATTTTGCGGTCGATCTCCTCGGGCTCGAAGTCGGTGACGGTGTTGCCCTTGTCCACCTTGGTCAGGCGGCTGGTGACCCCCGCGTCGAAGAGGGCGGCAGCCGCCAGGGTCGTCTTCCCGCAGGAACCGTGCCCGATGAGGGCCACGTTCCGGATCTTGTCGGCGGTATAGTCTTTCATCTAACGGGCCTCCAGAAAAGGGTCGCGACGCGCTCCGGCCGGGCGTCGCCGGTCTTCGAAAATTGAAGGGTATCATACACCAAACAATCGGCGGTTCTCAAGAGGAGGGCTCGGGGGGGAAAGTCAAAACCCGCGAAAATCCCCGGCGAGGATTTTCGCTCCGCTCCTCGCTCGCTCTTCCCGACAAGAGTCGGGAAACCGTGCCCCCTCGCTCGTCGACGGGTTTTGACTTTCGCCCCCTTCGCCCTGGCTAAGTTCTTCGGAATTACAAAAAGCAATAAAATGGCAAGGCAGAACGAAAAAGAAATCCCCGGGCGAGGATTTTCGCCCCGCCGACAATTTCGGGTTCGCGACTATATGTCCAGCGTTTTGAGGACGTCCTCGAGCTCCTGGGGAAGCGGCGACGTGAACTCCAGCCACTCCCCCGTCGTGGGGTGGCGGAAGCCGAGGACGTGGGCGTGGAGGAACAGCCGGGGAAATTTGGTCCGGGCCTTTTGTCCGCCGTAGCGGCGGTCCCCGGCCACGGGATGGCCGGCGGTCGAGAGGTGGACGCGGATCTGGTGGGTCCGCCCCGTGTGCGGGTGGACCACGACCAGGCTGAACGACGCGTAGCTTTTCCGCACCCGGTAATCCGTGATCGCCACCCGGGGCTTGCGCGTGTCCACCGAGTAGCGCAGGGCATCCGTGACGTGGCGGCCGATCGGCCAGTCGAGCGTCCCTTCGCGCTTATGCATGGGCCCCCAGACGAGGGCCAGATAGACCTTCTTGATCTCGCGCTCCTTGAATTGACGCTTGAGCTCGACGTAGGCCTTGGGGCTCCTGGCCACGACCATGACTCCCGAAGTCTCGGCGTCGAGCCGGTGGACGAGGCCGGAGCGGCCCTCCTCCCCCAGCCCCTCCACCTCGGGAAAGTGATAGAGCAGCGCGTTGACCAGAGTGCCCGCCTTATTGCCCGCTCCGGGATGGACGACCAGGCCGCTCGGCTTTTCGATGAGGATGACATCGGCGTCGGAATAGAGGATCTTCAGGGGGATGTCCTCGCCGCGCACCGGCTCGGGGGGCGGAATCTCCACGTCGATCTCCACCCGGTCTCCGGCCCGCAGCTTGAACGACGACTTCCGGGACTCGCCGTTGACCGTGACCTGGCCCTTGTCGACGAAGTGCTGGAACTGCGACCGGGTGAATTCCGGGACCTGCCGCGCCAGGAAGACGTCCAGCCGAACTCCCTCGCCGGAATTCGGCCAGACCCGGAAATCAAGCTTTGGCACGGGCGCGTTTTTTAAAGATCCGATAAAGGATCCACCCCGCGGCCAGGCCGACGAGGCAGAACACCTGCGGGTAGGACATGCTCAGGAAAGGGGACGACCCGCGGAAGAGGAAGGCCCGGTCCGGATGGTCGCCGCGGAAGAACTCGGTGAAGTAGCGGATGATCGAATAATTGATGATGTAAAGGGGGAAGACCTGTCCGTCGAACTTCTTTTTGCGCAGGACGAGGAAGAGGACGAGCGCGTTCAGGAAATTCAGGGCGGATTCGTAGAGCTGGACCGGGTGGAGGGGGACGTCCAGCCGGACTCCGGTCAGCCCGCCGGCGTACTTGTCGTGGAAGACGACTTTCCAGGGCAGGGAGCATTCGCTCCCGTAGCAGCACCCCGCCAGAAAACAGCCGATGCGGCCGAAGCCGTGCCCCAGGGCCAGGGCCGGGGCCGCGATATCGGAGATCTTCCAGGCCGGCATTTTCTTGCGATGAAAATACCACAGGGCGAAAAGCACGCCGAAGGCCAGGCCTCCCTGGAAGACGCC
>JADGNV010000170.1 GCA_017883285.1 Candidatus Aminicenantota bacterium
CCCAAGCTGGTCATGGATTTCGCCGCGGCCTTCGGCACGTTCGTCAACGCCAAAACCGTCCTCGTCGGCCGTGACACGCGGGTCTCCGGCCCCCTGCTCCACGCCGCCTGCGTGTCGGCCCTTGTGTCCACGGGCTGCGACGTCCACGACCTGGGCGTCTGCCCGACGCCGGTCCTCCAGCGCCTCGTCGTGAAGCTCCGGGCGAAGGGCGGGGTGGCGATCACGGCCGGGCACAACGACATCGCCTGGAACGCGCTGACGTTCATCAACCGGGACGGGACCACCCTCAATCCCTTCCAGGGGGCCGAGGTCCTGGACCTCTATCACCTCGGAAAATTCCGGAAGGCCGGGACCGACGGCCTCGGCCAGGTCCGGGACCTGGAGCATTACGCCGACGACTACTTCGAAGCGCTCCGGACGTTCCTCGATGTCGAGGCCATCGCCAAGGCGAAGCTGCGGGTCGTCATCGACGCCTGCAACGGGGCGGGGGCGGGGCTCCTCGAGCGCATGGCCCGGGCCCTCCATTTCGAGCTCGTTCCGGTCAACACCGAGCCCAACGGCTTCTTCCCCCACGATCCCGAGCCCCGGCCGCGCAACGCCCAGCAGGTCGTCTCGATCCTCAAGGTCGTGAACGCCGACGTCGGGTTCCTCCTCAACAGCGACGTCGGCCGTGTCTCCCTCGTCAGCGAAACGGCCGAGAGCCTCTCCGAGGAATTCACGTTCCCCCTGATCGCGAACGAATACCTCAAGACCCGCCGCGGCCCGGTCGTGACCAACCTCTCGACCTCGCGCATGATCGAGGACGTGGCCCGGGTCCGGGGCTGTCCCATCGTCCGGACCAAGGTGGGCCAGTCGTACGCGGTCTACGCCCTGCAGCAGGAGGAGGCCGTCCTCGCCGGCGAAGGGAGCGGCGGCGTGGCCTTCCGCGCCTTCCACCCGGCCTTCGACGGCTTCCTGACGATGGGCTATATCCTCGAAACTCTGGCCCGGCAGGGCAAGAAGGTTTCCCAGCTCATCGAGGAGCTGCCCCGCTACCACATCGTCAAGGAGAAGATCTATTGTCCGCCGGCCCGGATCCACTCCGTGGTGAGCGAGGTGAAGAAATTCTTCCGGCGCCACGAGATCGACGCCTCCGACGGCATCCGGGTCGAGGACAAGACGGGCTGGGTCCAGGTCCGGACCTCCGGGACCGAGCCCATGATCCGGATCATCGCCGAGGACGAGTCCAAAGAGCGGGCCCGGGAGCGGGCCGACGAGGTCATCCAATTCATCGGCGTGCCGGCCCCATGAAAAAACCATCCTCCCTCAAGATCAGCATCTCCGGCGTCCGGGGGATCATCGGCGACAGCCTGACCCCGCAGCTCGCCGGGGCGCTCGCCCAGGCGTTCGCAAGCTACGTCGGCGGCGGCCCGATCATCGTCGGCCGCGACGCGCGCACGTCCGGGCCGATGCTCGAGCAGGCGGTCATCGCCGGGCTGCTCGCGGCCGGCGGCCAACCCGTGGACGTGGGCATCTGCCCCATCCCCTCCTTCCTTATCCTGACCAAGGAGTGCCGGGCCTCGGGCGGCATCGCCGTCACGGCCAGCCACAACCCCAAGGAATGGAACGGGCTGAAGTTCATCAGCCGGGCCGGGCTGTATCTCACGCCCCACCAGACCGAGGAATTTCTCGACATCTACCACCAGGGCGAATTCGCCTTCGTCGGGCCGGAGCGCCTCAAACCCGTCCGGACCGAGCCGCATCCGGTCGAGCCACACCTCCGGAAGCTCCTCGCCCATTTCGACACGGAACTCATCCGCCGCCGAAAATTCAAGGTGGCGGTCGACTGCGGCAACGGCGCCGGGGCCATGCTCGCTCCCCGGTTCCTAGAGGCGCTGGGCTGCGAGACGGTCTTCCTCAACGCCGAGCCCGACGGCTCCTTCGCCCACGCCTCGGAGCCCACCCCGGAGGCCATCGCCCAGATCCGGCGGTTGACGCCCCGGATCGGGGCCGACGTCGGCTTCGTCCAGGACGCCGACGCCGACCGGCTGGCCCTGGTCGACGAGAAGGGCCAACCGCTCGGCGAGGAGCTGACCCTGGCCCTGGCCGCGCATTACGTCCTCGGCCGCCGGACGGGGTCGGTCGTCTGCAACCTCTCGACGACCCGGGCCATCGACGACATCGCCGCCGCGCGCAAAGCCCCGGTCTTCCGGACGAAGATCGGCGAGATCAACGTGGTGGAGAAGGTCCTCGCATCCGACCCGCCGGCCGTGATCGCCGGCGAGGGCAACGGCGGCGTCATCCTGCCCGAGATCCATCCCTGCCGCGACAGCTTCGCCGGGATGGGCCTGATCCTCGAAGCGATGGCCTCCACCGGAAAAACGCTCTCCGCACTCCGGAAGCAGATCCCGAAATACATCATGATTAAGGACAAGATCGAGGGGTCGGCCGAGCAGGCCCACCGGCTCATCGGCCTCCTGAAGAAAGCCTATGACGGCCAGGGCCGGATGAGCCTGCTCGACGGCCTCAAGGTGGACTTTCCGGACCACTGGATCCACGTCCGGCCCTCGAACACCGAGCCGATCATCCGGATGATCGCCGAATCCCGGTCCTCGGAGACAGCCAAGGCGGCGATCCGCCGGCTGAAGGGCCGGATCGCCGAGTTGCGGAAGAAGATTTGAGCAAGTTGAGCCTCAAGGGGAAGCCCGAATCCACCCTCCTCCAAAACATCGAGATCTACACCCCGACCCGGCGGATTGCGGACGGCGCGATCCTCATCCGGAACGGCAGGATCGTCTGGGTGGGGACAAAAAAGGGGGCGGCTCGGTTTTCCCGAGGAAAAATGGAACCCTCCCCTTTTTCTTCCAGGCCGATGAAAATTCACGACGGCCGGGGACTCATCGCCGCGCCTGGCTTCATCGACATCCATCTCCACGGCGGGCGCGGCGCGGATTTCATGGATGCCACCCCGGCGGCCGCCGTCCGCGTCCTCCAAACGCATTTGAGGAAGGGGACGACCTCCGCCGTCCCGACGCTCATGACCGCCCCGCAGGCGGACATCCTCGCCGCCATCCGGGCGGTCCGGGCCGCGGCCGCGGGGACGGACGTGATTCCGGACGTCCTCGGCCTGCACCTCGAGGGGCCGTACATCTCGGCCGAAAAGCGGGGCGCGCAGCCTCTCGCCGCCGTCCGGCCTTACGCGGCCCGCGAGGTGCGCGAATATCTTCGGGCGGCCGGCGACGGCGGGATCCGGATCATGACCCTCGCCCCCGAAGTCCCCGGCGCGGCCGCGCTCACGGCCTTTTTGATCGCGCACGGCATCGTCGCCGCGGCCGGTCATTCGAACGCCGACTTCGCCCGGGCGGCGCGGGGCCTCCGCGCCGGAATATCCCACGGGACGCATCTCTTCAACGCCATGACCGGACTGTTCCATCGGGACCCCGGACTGGCCGGCGCCCTGCTCCTCGACGACCGCGCCTCGGTCGAGCTCATCGCCGACGGCGTGCATCTCCATCCCGCCGTCGTGGAGACGGTCCTCCGGCTCAAGCCGGCCGATAAGGTCATCCTCGTCACCGACGCCACGCGTCACGCGGGCCGGGGCTCACGGCCCTTCCGGACGGAGGACGGGAAGCTCTACGGCAGCACGATCACCCTCGACGCCGCCCTCCGGAACGTCGTCCGCTGGACGCGGCGGCCGCTGACCGAGGTCCTTCCCCTGCTGACCCTGAACCCCGCGCGCCTGCTGGGGGTCGAAAAACGCAAGGGCCGCCTGGCCCGGGGGTGCGACGCCGACATCGTCCTCCTGGACCGCGCCCTCATCGTCAAGCGCGTGTTTCTCGGAGGCAAAGAAGTTCTTTTTTGCCGACCATGAGCGAGAACGAAGCTTCGGACAAACACAGAACCCTCCTTTCCATCCTCATCGCCCTGGCGGCGGTCACGGGCGCGCTGGTCAGCTGGCATGCTTTGCGGGTGGGCGGCGCCGCATCCGGCGAGGACGGCAAGGCCGTCACCGCGGCGCTCGACGAAGCGGCGAGCGAGAGCGCCATTGCCTCGGAGATTTTCGGCTATCTGACCAATGCCCGCCGGTTCCAGCTCCACCGGGACAACGCCAAGGCCGTCCGGGAGGACGCGATGAAGAACGCCGCCGTCCCGGACCGGTGGCTCGACGAATGGCAGGGGGAGAGCATCCGGGCCCAGGCCCGGATCGCCGAGCTCGACACCGATTTCCTGAAGATCGAAGGCGGGCGATGGACCTTCGACCGCGAACGATACGAGCGGACACGCCGCAGCCAGATCGCGATGGAGAAGGCGCTCGATCCAGCGCCGTTCATCGAACGCTCGGCCGCCAAGCGCCGGGAAGCGAATCTGCTCGTCTCGTTCAACGCCCTCTTTGCGGCGGCGATCTTCTTATTCACCGTCGCCCTCAAGACCGACCTGCGGGGCAAACTCGTCTGGACGGCCGCCGGCGGATTAGCGTACCTGGCGGGAGCGGGGCTCGCCCTGTGGCGCGTTCTGACCTGAGGAGCCTGTGATGGAACCCCGCCCCGCGAACCGCAACCGGCTGATCCTGCGTCTCAAGGACGACAAGGCCTTCAAGACGACGGTGACCCTGCTCCTGGCCGGGCTCACGATCGTGACGAGCCTGATCGTCATCTTCAACGTCCAGGCTTCGGCCCGCGGGTCGGCGACCGGCCGCGACAGCCGCATCTTCGGCATCCGTTATCTGACCCACCTCGACCGGGCCCAATGGGAATTCGCCGCCGAGAAGGACGCCCTCGATTTCTATAAAGAACTGTCCGGGTTGATGATCCAAGCCCAGGCCTACGAAGGGATGGCAGGCGCCGGCGACGCCCTCTTTTACAAGTTGACGCGCGAACGCCTGGACAAGCTCCGGTCCGTCCTGGCCGCCGAGGGGGAATTGACCCGGCCGCCTTATTTCAATCCCCAGGGCGGCGTCCCCGACCTCCTCCAATACTACCTGGACCGGATCTACATCCCCGCGGCCGAAATCCTGGAGCGTCAGGAACAGAAGAAGGCCGAGGGCGGTTTCTGGGGATCGAAATCCGACGCCTATACCGCCGGTCTGGCCGTCATGGCCGTGGCCGTTTTCCTCCTGACCCTTTCCCTCGTCATCGGGGGGAAAATCCGGTTCTTCATGGCCGGGGCGGGTCTCCTCCTCGTCGCGGCCGTGATCTCGATTTCCGCAGTCACCGGAACACGGGACTGGAGCGGCCCGGCGGACGAATCCATTCGAGAATATGCCCGCGCCGCCGGACACGCGACCCGCGCTCAGATTATTTTTAACCTGACCGGGGACCCGGGCGCCACGCTTTCGGCCGCCGCGGAGGCCGAGGCGAACATTGACCGGGTCTTCGCCCGCGAGCCGCGGTATCACGCGGCGATCCAGATCCGGGCGCGGCTCCGGACGCTCAAGGGCGAGACCCTGTTTTACGGCGGCAAGGCCGAGGAGAGCCGCCGGGAACTCGAAAAGGCGGCGGCCGATCTCGACACGCTCCTCCGCGCCAGCCCGACGGACGGCTACCTGTATTGGTCGCGGGGATACGCGGCGTACCTAATGGGCCGGCAGGAGGCCAGCGAGCGTTTCATCGATCAAGCCCTAAAGCTCCTGCCCGATCAGGGATTCGCCCTGGGTGTAGTCAAGGCGGCCGCGCTGTTCTGCGGCGGAAAAGCCGCGGAGGGCGGCGCGTCCCTGGACGAGGCGATCGAATACGCGTTCCGCAAGCCCCTGGCGTCCGACCCCATCGTTTTCCGGACGTTCATCCACAACCTGGAGCGCTACCAGGAACTCGGGCCGGTCGACGGGCTGCCGGCCATGATCCGGCGGTTGAAGGAGGCCGCAGTCTCCCTGGCCGTCCTAAAGAAAAGCCGTCCCCTCACGGAACAATCCGAAATCGCGCCGCCCCGGTTCGTCGCTCCGGTCTATGACAAGCGGGGCGAGATCACCGACGTCCCGCCCTGCGACCGGTTCCCCAAATCCACCGCCCGGGCCTATTTCCTTTTGGAGCTCAAGGGGATGCGGAGCGGTCAGTCCATCGTCCGCAAAGTCTATCGGCGCTTCCCCGGGCAGCCGTTCTGGATCGAACAGCTCCTGCTCGGTCGGGCGGAGCATTGGGAAGGTCCGGCCGAGGCCCGGCTCCTCGGCGACGTGGAAAATCCCATCCCCGAGGCCGGGCAGGTGCTGACCGGCGGGGATTATCGGATCGAGATCTACATCGACGGCAATCTCAAGGCGACGAGCTTCTTCGCCATCTTCTGAGGGAAGTCAAGGGACGAGCCTTCGCGGCGGAAGTCGACCCCCGGGCAAAGCCCGGGGCCCCGGCCCTCCGAGTTGACTTTGCCCGGCCGTTGCTGTTAAGGTATTTATACTTTTCCGCCCGAGTGACCTATAACATGAAGAAAACAAAGAGCTTTTCCGAGTCCGAAGAGGAGACGCCCATGAGCTCAAAGATCGATTTCGACGAAATCAACCGGATCATTAAAGTCCTGGAAGACAAGAACCTCGCCCAGTTCGAGCTGGAGATCGAGGGCTTCAAGATCAAGATCGCCCGGACCGCCGCGGCGCCGGCCGCGGTCATCCCTTCGGCCGGGTCCCTGGCTCCGCCCCGCTCCGCCGAAACTTCCCCGTCCGCCGGGCCCTCCTCGTCCGAGATGCCGGCCCCGGCCGGCCAAGTTTCCGTCCACTTCGTCACTTCGCCCATGGTCGGCATGTTCTATCGCGCCCCGGCGCCGAACGCCCCTCCCTTCGTGGAGGTTGGCGAGCCGGTCAAGAAGAAGCAAACGCTCTGCATCATCGAGGCCATGAAGCTCATGAACGAGATCGAGTGCGACCTGGACGGCGTCGTTAAGGAGATCTTCGTCGAGAACGGCAAGCCCGTCGAATACGGGCAGCGGCTCTTCTCCATCGTCCCCCAAGCGTAAGGCGCCATGTTTTCGAAGATCCTCATAGCCAACCGCGGCGAGATCGCCCTCCGGATCATCCGGGCGGCCAAGGAGCTCGGGATCCGGACGGTGGCCGTCTTTTCCGAGCCCGACCGGACCTCGCTCCACACCCTCCTCGCCGACGAGAAGTTCTGCATCGGTCCGGCCCGGGCCATGGACAGCTACCGGAACATCGCCAACATCCTGACCGTGGCCGAGCTGACCAAGGCCGACGCCATCCACCCCGGGTACGGATTCCTGGCCGAGAACCCCCGCTTCGCCGAGATCTGCGAGACGGCGGGCGTGACGTTCATCGGCCCGCCCGCCTCGATCATCCGCCTGATGGGCGACAAGAACCGGGCCCGCCAGGAGATGACTAGGGCCAAGCTGCCCGTCATCCCGGGCAGCGACAGGATCATCGAGGAGATCGGGGACGCGAAGGACACCGCCCAGAAGATCGGCTACCCGGTCATCATCAAGGCGACCGCGGGCGGCGGCGGGAAGGGCATGCGCATCTGCCGCACCCCGCAGCATCTCGAGGAGCAGTTCCAGATCGCCCAGAACGAGGCCAAGTCCGCCTTCGGCGACCCGTCCCTCTACATCGAGAAATACCTGTCCGACGCCCACCACATCGAAATCCAGGTCGTCGTCGACAAGAAGGGGACGGTCATCGTCTTCGGCGAGCGCGATTGCTCGGTCCAGCGGAAGTATCAGAAAGTGATCGAGGAATCGCCCTCGCCCTTCGTGGACGAGCGGCTCCGCAAGCGGATGATGAGCGCCGTCGAGGACGCGGTCAAGGCCATCGGCTACCAGAACGTCGGGACCTTCGAGTTCCTGGTGGACGACAACAAGAAGTTCTACTTCATGGAGGTCAACACCCGCATCCAGGTCGAGCACCCGATCACCGAGAGCGTCTACGGGATCAACCTGGTGAAGGCCCAGATCCAGGCGGCCGCGGGCGAGAAGGTCACGTTCCCCTTCGAGCTCCAGATGCGGGGCCACGCCATCGAGTGCCGGATCAACGCCGAGGACCCGGTGACCTTCATCCCCTCTCCGGGAAAGATCGAGTTCCTCGTCTTGCCGGGCGGCGAAGGCATCCGGGTGGACTCGGCCGCCTATGGCGGCTGGCAGATCCCGCCCGACTACGATTCGCTCATCGCCAAGATCATCGCCTACGCCCCCAACCGGCAGCTGGCCATCAAGAAGATGCAGACGGCGCTCGAGATGACGACGATCGTCGGGGTCAAGACGAACATCCCTCTCCACCTGAGCATCCTGGCCAATACGGATTTCCAGAAGGGCACGTACAGCACCCAGTTCCTGGAGAAGATGCTGCAGCTGAACGGCGGGGCGAAATAGCGGGCTTACTTCGCCGCGCGCTTGAGGTAGATCCGGACGTCGAAGGCGCCGTCGTTGTCGCCGGTGACGTTCTCGTTCACGCCGAGAAGGAGCCGCCCGGCCGCGGGGAACATGATCCTGTTTTCCTTCCCGACGAAGAACACCTCGCCGATTCCCCGCTCGATCCCCTCCCCGCTCCTGTTGTCCTCGGTGACCCCGACCTTCTCCCGGACCGTGCAGATCAGGGCCCCGAGGTTCTGGTCGAGGAGCGGCTGCTGCATCGTCCGCAGGGGGAGGCCTTCGGGCCCGCAGGCCGCGATGGGGTTGTCCTTCTGGAGGGAGACCGAGCCTTCGGCCTGGAAATAATATTCCTGCCCTTTCTGGACGTTCAGCCCCGTGTCCGTCCAGGCGGCGGTCCCGGCGACCTGGACCTTGCGGGCGAGGTCGAAATCGGGCGGGACCTCCTGCGGGCCGCCGGGAGGGGCGGCGAACAAGAGGGCCAACAGGGCGAGCGAAACGGCTTTCATGAAGGCATCCCGTTCAAGATGCCGAGCATCGCCTCGTGGACGAGGCCGTTGCTCGCGCAGACCTCGGGCCGGTAAATGTCGACCGGCCGCCCCGCGAAATCCGTGATTCGGCCGCCGGCCTCCCGGAGGACGACCGCGCCGGCCGCCGTGTCCCAGGGGCTGAGCTTCATTTCCCAGAAGCCGTCGAACCGGCCGCAGGCGACGTAGCACAGATCGAGGGCGGCCGAGCCGCAGCGGCGGATGGCCTGCGTCCGGAGAAGGAATTCGTCGTGATGGCGCATGTTGGCCCGCGTTTCGCGGATGTCGTAGGGAAAGCCCGTCGCGAGCAGGGCCCGGTCAAGATTGTCGATCTCCGAGACGCGGACCGCCGTCCCGTTGAAGAACGCGCCGCCGCCCCGCTCGCCCCAGAACGTTTCGCCGCTCACCGGATTGTGGACGACGCCGCAGACGAGCTCGCCCTGCCGCTCGAGGGCGAGCGAAACGCAGAATACGGGGAAGCGGTGGGCGAAGTTCGTCGTGCCGTCCAGGGGATCGAAGACCCAGCGGAATTCGGCCCCGCTCAGCTCGCGGAGTCCCTCCTCCGCCAGGAAATCGTGGCCGGGGAACCGGGCCGAAAGACGGCGGAAGATGAGGTCCTGGGAGGCCAGGTCGGTTTCGGTGACGAGATTGACGATGCCTTTGAACCGGACCTCGCCGGCGCGGGCATAGTCGGCCTTGAGGATCGCGCCGGCTTCGCGGGCGACATCCAGCGCGGCAGCGAGATATATCGAATGCTCTCCCATGGTGGGAGTATCATACCAAGACAGTCGGAACGGGGCAATATCCCAAACTTTTTGCCCTTTATTCCGTACTATAGTATGATATTTTGCTCCGAAAGGTTCTCATCATGAAGAAGAAAACAATCATCATTCTGGCCGTCATCGTCGTCCTCGTCCTCGTCGCCGTCCTCGGGCTGGGTTCCCGGGGGGAGAAAGGCGTCAAGGTGACCCTGGACAAGGTCAAGAGGACGGATCTGACCTCGATCATCTCGGCCTCGGGCGAGATCAAGCCCAAGAAAAGCATCAACATCAGCGCCCTCATCCCCGGCCGGATCGTGAAGATCGGCGTCAAGGAAGGCGATGTGGTCAAGGCCGGCGACTTCCTCCTGAAGCTCGACGCCACCCAGTACGAAGCCAACGCCGAGCGGGACCGGGCCTTCATCCAGTCCTCCCAGGCCGAGCTCATCAAGGCCCAGACGACGCTCGCCAAGAACCAGAGCTTCTACAACCGCCAGAAAAACCTCTCTGACAACGGCCTCATCTCCAAGGAGCTGCTCGAGCAGGCCAAGTCCCAGCTCGACATCTCCGACGCCGGCGTCCGGTCGATCAATTTCCAGATCCTGCAGGCCCAGGCCTCCCTCAAGAGCACCCTCGACAACCTGGGCAAGACCGTGTTCTCCTCCCTCATCGACGGGGTCATTACCAGCCTCCGGGTCGAGGAGGGCGAGATGGCCATCATCGGCACCATGAACAACCCAGGCACGGTCCTCATGACCATCGCCGACCTCTCGGTCATGGAGGTCGAGGTCCAGGTCGACGAGACCGACGTCCCTGGTGTCCAGCTCGGCCAGACGGCCGACATCCGGGTCGACGCCTTCCCGAACCAGATCATCAAAGGCAAGGTGACCGAAATCGGGAGCTCCGCCCTCCAGAAGACGACGCTCGCCGCCTCCTCCAACACCCAGGAGTCCAAGGACTTCAAGGTCGTGGTCACCCTCGAGAACCCATCCAAGCTCCTGAAGCCGGGCCTCTCCGCCTCGGCCGACATCATCGCCGCCGAGAAGAAGGGCGTCCTGGCCGTGCCCATCTCGGCCCTCGTCCTGCGGGACAAGAAGGCCGGCACCGCCGACCCGGTAGCCCCCGCCGCTCCGGCCGTATCGATCAAGAAGACCGGCGGCGAGGAAGAGGGGGTTTATACCGTGGCCGCCGGACGGGCCAAGTTCGTTCCTGTCAAGAAGGGCATCATGGGCGAGTTGATGATCGAAATCACCGACGGCCTGTCCGAAGGGCAGGAGATCGTGGCCGGCCCCTACGATGCCCTTCGCCAGCTCAAGGACGACACGCTCCTCAAGCCCGATATCAAGAAAGAAGACGCCAAGAAATGAGCGCTCCGAACAGCCCCGTCATCGCCATCGAGCGCCTCGGCAAGACCTACGAGCTCGGCAAGACGCAGGTCAAGGCCCTCATCGACGTGACGTTCGATGTCCAGAGAAACGAATTCATGGCCATCATGGGGCCGTCGGGCTCCGGCAAATCGACGCTCATGAACCTCCTCGGCTGCCTGGACACGCCCACCGAGGGCACCTACGTCCTGAACAGCAAGATCGTCAGCCAGATGACCGAGAACGATCTGGCCTACACCCGCAACCGCGAGATCGGGTTCGTCTTCCAGGTCTTCAACCTCCTCCCGCGGGCGACCGCCTTCCGCAACGTCGAGCTTCCGCTCATCTACAAGGGCATGAAGAAGAAGGAGCGGGAGGAGAAGGTCCGCCGGGCGATCGCCATCGTCGGAATGTCCGACCGGATGGACCACCATCCCCCCGAGCTCTCGGGCGGGGAGCGGCAGCGGATCGCCATCGCCCGGGCCCTGGTCAACGAGCCCTCGCTCCTCCTGGCCGACGAGCCGACGGGCAACCTCGATTCCAAGACCGGCCAGGAGATCCTGAACCTCTTCCACAAGCTCCACGAGGCCGGGAACACGATCATCATGGTCACCCACGACTCGAACGTCGCCCAGCAGACCGAGCGCATCCTCTTCCTCAAGGACGGCCGTCTCGAGCGCGAAGTCAAAAAAGGGGCCTGACCCCTCTCCGTCGCTCATTTGACAGACAATCGCCCGTCCTATAAATTAAGGTCATGAAGGATTGCCTCTTCGAGGGCTCGCTCGCCGAGACCCCGTTCCCCCGACTCCTCTTCATCCTTTGGCAGCGCGAAGTCACGGGCCGCCTCCTCCTCCGGAAGCAGGCCGCGGAGACCCGGTTCTTCTTCGAACAAGGGAAGCTCGTCATCGACAAGGGATCGTTCCCCGAGAAGGACTTCCTCAAAGCCTTGGTCAAGAAGAAGGTCCTCCCCACCGAGTCCGCCCGGCAGTGCGAAAAGCACGCGGCCGAGGCGGGCGTCTCCTATCTCCGGGCCATCAGCGAGCTCGGCCTCGTTTCACCCCTGCCTCTCTGGAACCTGATGGAGTCTTTCTTCGTCCGGCAGCTCTTCCCGCTTTTCGCCCAGACCGACGGGGCGTTCACCTCCGAGCCCGGGATCCCGCTCGCCGACGGCGAGCGGCTCGGCCTCCTGCCGACGGCCGACATCATCCTCCAGGGCATCCGCCAAATCCGGGACGGGGACCTGCTCGAACGGCTCCTGCCGGACGAGAACGAGCCCATCTACGTCGCCGCGCCCCATTTCCTCCACCGCCTCGATTTCGAGCCGCATGAGCGGTACGCGCTCGGCCTACTGCAGCGCGCGCCGAACCTCAAGAGCTTCTATGAGCGCTCCGAGCTCGGGCGGGCGCAGAGCCGGAAGGTCCTCTTCGCCCTGGCCTGCTTCGATATTCTGGCCGCTCCCGAAAAGGACCCCCAGAACCGGCCGGCCGGCGAGGGGAGCGCCGGGGCCGAGGCCGTCCTCGCAGCCCTGAACGAAAAGTGCGCCTACATCCACAAATACATCACCAAGCAGATCGGCCCCCTCGCCCACACCATCCTCGGGAACAGCCTCGAGGAGGCCCGCTCGCATCTCGGTCTCGTCTTCCAGAAGACCCGGCTCCTCGCGGACGGGCGGGTCGAGATCGATCCCGCCTTCGAGACGAGGGCGAGCCACCTGCCCGAGGAGCTCTACCGGGCCCTCCTCCGGGGTTTCGACGAGATCCTGATGGCCGAGGTGCTGGCCGTGAAGAAGGCCCTGGGCGCCGCCCACGAGTCCGCGCTCGTCCGGGCGCTGGAGAAGGTCGGATGCCTCTGAGACGCAAACAAATCCTCGCCCTGCTCGTCCTCGTCACCCTTCTGGCCCTCTATGTCCTCATCCAAATTGCGACCTGACGCCAAGATCTTCGTCCTCATGGTCGGCCCGACCGGCGCCGGCAAGAGCGCCGCAGCCATGAGTCTGGCCGAGCGCCTGGACGGCGAGATCGTCAACTGCGATTCGATGCAGGTCTACCGGGGCTTCGACATCGGCACGGACAAGCCGACGGCAGAAGACCGCCGCCGCGTGCCCCACCACCTCCTGGACATCATCGACAGTCGGACGCAGTTCACGGCCGCCGATTTCGCCGCCCGGGCGGTCGAGGCGATCGGCGCCATCCGGGCGCGCGGCCGGCGCCCCTTCGTCGTGGGCGGGACGGGGCTCTACGTCAAGGCCCTTGTCGACGGGCTCTTCCCCGTTCCCGGCCGGAACGACGCGGTGCGCGAAGCGCTCGAGCGGGAGGCGCGCGAGCTCGGGCTCGAAGCGCTCTGGAGCCGCCTGCGGGAGGCCGACCCGGCCTACGGGGCGAAGGTCGGCGTCCGCGACCGGGTCCGCATCGTGCGGGCCCTCGAAGTGATCGCCCTGACCGGCCGGCCGATGTCGGAGAATTTCCGCGGCACGCGCAGCCTGATCGCCGATTTCCGCATTCTCAAGATCGGCTTCGACTGGGATCGGGCCGAGCTCTACCGCCGGATCGAGGCCCGGGTCGACCGGATGTTCGAACGGGGTTGGGTCGAGGAAGTGGCCGGCCTGCTCGCCTCGGGCGTCGACGAATCCGCCCCGGCTTTCCGGGCGCTGGGCTACGAACACGTCCTGCGGCACCTCAAGGGCGAGATCGGCCGGGACGAGGCCGCCGCCCGGACCAAGATCGACACGCGCCACTACGCCAAGCGGCAGCTGACCTGGTTCCGGAAGATGGACGGCCTGCGCTGGTTCCGGCCCGACGATCTCGACGCGATCCGGGCCTTCATCGAAGCGGAGTGGAACTGACATGAACAACACCATCCGGGAAAACGCCATCCTGGTCCATCTCGCGACCAACCCCCGCCAGAAACTCGAGGCCGGGGAGTCCGTGGATGAGCTCGCCGGGCTCGTCCGCGCGGCCGGCGCCCGGGTCGTGGAGAGGGTCTTCCAGGTCCGGCCGAAGGTCAACCCCAAGACCTTCATCGGCGAAGGCAAGGTCGAGGAGGTCCGGCGCCTGGCCAAGGAGCTCGACGCCGGGCTGGTCGTATTCGACAACAACCTCAGCCCCACCCAGCTCCGGAGCCTGGAGAAGGGCCTCGACGCCCGGGTGGTCGACCGGACCCAGCTCATCCTCGACATCTTCGCCCAGCGGGCCCGGTCGAGCGAGGGCAAGCTCCAGGTCGAGCTCGCCCAGCTCAATTATCTCCTGCCGCGGCTGGTCGGGAAAGGCAAGGAGCTGTCGCGGCTCGGCGGCGGCATCGGGACGCGCGGGCCCGGCGAGAAGAAGCTCGAAGTGGACCGGCGTTGCATCCAGGACCGGATCGCCCGGATCAAGCGCGAGATCCGGAACGTCCAGAAGCGGCGCGCCGGCCAGCGGCGGAGCCGCCGCGAGAGCCTCATCCCCCTCGTGGCCCTCGTCGGCTACACGAGCGTCGGGAAGTCGACCCTCTTCAACCGGCTGGCCCATGAGTCGACGTTCACCTCGCCCCAGCTGTTCGCGACGCTCGACCCGGTCGTGCGGCGCGCGTCGTTTCCCGACGGGCTGAGCTATTTCCTGAGCGACACCGTCGGGTTCATCAAGAAGCTCCCGGTCGAGCTCGTCACCTCGTTCAAGGCCACCCTCGAGGAGGTCAACGAGGCCGACCTCATCCTCCACGTCATCGACCTGAGCGCGCCGGCGGCCGACAGCCAGAAGGAGGCTGTGGACAAGATCCTGGGGGACATCGGCGCAACCGATATCCCGAGCCTCAGGGTCTACAACAAGATCGACCGCCTCCCCGAGGCGTCGGAGCTCCTGAAGCGGAACGGCCGGCCCGGGACGGAGGGGTTCTACGTCTCCGCGGCCACGGGCGACGGCCTCCCCGCTCTCAAGGAGCGTCTCCGCTCTTTACTTTTCCAGCGACTCCAATTATTTTATGTGCGCATCCCCCGCGACAAGACGGACGTCCTCGAGACGTTCCCGAAATGGACGATCGTCCTGAAACGGCGGGAGAGCGGGGACTGTTTCGAGATGCAGGTCATGGCCGATCCGGCGCAGATGCTGCCGTTCATGCCGTATCTCGAGCGAGGAGGGACACCATGGTGAAGAAGATCGGCGCCCTCGGGCTCCTGGTGGCGGGCCTCGCGGCTTGCGTGACCCTCACGCCTCCCCCTCCGAACCTGCGCGTCGAGACGCCGCCGACCGGGGCCACGGCCGAGCTCTCGCTCGACGAGCGGATCGCCGTCGCCGACGCCTGGGCGGCCCTCAAGCGGGGCGACATCGACGAGGCCAAGAAGACGCTCGTCGGCCTGGGACCGCGGAACCCCTTCTATTACGCCGGCCTGGGCTACGCTGCCTTTATCCTGAACGACCTCGCCGGGGCCGAGGCGTATTTCCTGCAGTCCGTCCGGGATGTCCCCCAGCTTGCCCTGGCCCATGTCGGACTGGGGCAGATCTACCAGCGGACGGGCCAGACCGACCTCGCGTATACGGAATACCTAGAAGCCCTGAAGCGCGACCCCGACAACGAATGGGCCAAGCGCGAATCCGAAGTCCTCCGGACCGAATGGGCCGACCGGTTCCTCTCCGAAGGGCGGGCCTTCGCCTCCGCCGGCAACACGGACCAGGCCCGGGACGCCTACCTCCGGGCCCTCGAATACGCGCCCAAGGCGCAGGAAGCGCACCTCGCCCTGGCCAGGATCTATCTCCGGGAAAAGAACTACCCGAGCGCCCTCTTCCATCTGAAGACGGCCAGCGCCAACGAGCCCGACAACCAGAACATCCTGCTCGACTACGCTGAAACCCTCTACCAGGCGGGAGAGCAATCCCGGAGCCTCGACGCCTACCAGCGCGTCCTCGAGCTCAATGCCCAGAACAAGACCGCCCTAGACCGGGCCGAAAGCCTCAAGAGCCGACTTGGGGTCTTCGAGCTCCCCAGCCAGTTTGGCGGCATTCCCGCCCTGGATGCGGTGACGAAGGAGGACGTGGCCGCCCTGATCGGCGTCAAGTTCAAGGACATCCTCGAAGAGGCCGCGCCCCGGCCGCCGGTCATCGTCGACATCACCACCTCCTGGGCAAGCCGCTACATCGTCAAGGTCGCCTCGCTCGCCCTGATGGAGGTCTATTCGAACCACACCTTCCAGCCCCGGAAGATCCTCACCCGGGCGGAGCTGGCCGAGACGCTCGTCCGGTTCGTGGATTTCCTGAAAAAGCAGAAGTACCGGGTCATCGAGCAGATCCCGCTCGACCGGATCAAAATCGCCGACGTGCCCCGGGAGCACGTCTATTTCGGACCGATCTCCCAGGTGCTGGCCTACCAGCTCATGGATCTGACCCCCGACCGGACGTTCCGGCCCGAGCAGCCGGTCACCGGAGCCGAGGCCGTCCGGATCTTCGACCTTCTCCTCGGAGTGATCCGATAGCCGGGCCGGGCCCGCCGCGGAGCGCCATGGACCAGGACCGAACGAATCCGTTGAAATCGGACATCGTCACGGTCCCCAATCTCATCAGCGTCTTCCGCATCCTGCTCGTGCCCGTCTTCCTGCGGGCGATCCTCGCCCGGCGGGCGGCCGAGGCGCTCGCGGTTTTCGTCGCGGCCAGCCTGACCGACCTCCTCGACGGCTTCATCGCCCGCGTCTGGCACCAGCGCTCGAAGCTCGGGACCGTGCTCGACCCGGCCGCCGACAAGCTGCTGATGACCGCGTCCTACATCGTCCTGACGATCCCCGCGCTCGCGGTCCCGAACTGCATCCCGCTCTGGCTGACGATTCTGGTGTTCGCCCGCGACCTCCTCATCGTCGCCGGCGCCGTTTTCGCTTTCAAAAGCTGGGGGCAGAAGACGTTCATGCCCTCCCTCCTCGGGAAAGCGAGCACGGCTTGCCAGGTGGGGACGGTCTTCCTCGTCCTCTGGCTGAACCACCTGGGGATCACGGCGGGCTACATGCCCTGGATCTTCCGCCTCACCCTGCTCGTGACCGTCGCCTCGGGGACCCACTATTTCATCTATGGCCTGGCGGTCCTCCGGGAACATAGGAAGCAGAAAATCTCCTAAGACAGGGTTGCCGCGTCGTCGCGCAAGTACATTGGGTTTGTCGGGAGGAGCTTGCTTCGCCCTCCCGCTCTCGCGTGAGGGTTCGCAACGACACATCATGTCTTTGCGAGCGACCGAAGGGAGCGAAGCAATCCGACCCGAAGGGTCGTCCCGAGTCTTTCGAGGGATCTCATCCGGTACGTCGGAACGCAGAGGAGATCCCTCGCTTTGCTCGGGATGACACGAAACGTGTCATTCTTCGCCGAGGGTGATGCTCCGGTCGATGAACCCCTTGCGGAAGGTGAGCCAGAGGATCTTGAGGTCGAGGGTGAACGACCAGTTCTGGATGTAATAGAAGTCGTGCTCCAGCCGCTTCTCGATCGAAGTCCCCTGCCGCAGCCCGTGGACCTGGGCCCAGCCGGTGATGCCGGATTTCATCTTGTGGCGGAGCATGTACTTCGGGATCTTCTCCGTGAACTCCTTGACGAACTCGGGGCGCTCGGGCCGGGGCCCGACGACGCTCATCGCCCCGGTGAAGACGTTGCCCAGCTGGGGGAGCTCGTCGATGCTGAAGCGGCGCAGGAACCGGCCGATCTTCGTGACCCGCGGATCGCCGGGCCTGCACATCACCGGCCCGGTGGCCTGTTCCGCGTCCGAGACCATCGTCCGGAACTTGTGGATCACGAAGCGCTTGCCGTCCATCCCGACCCGCTCCTGGTGGTAGAAGACCGGGCCGCGCGAGGTCAGCTTGATCACGACGGCGAAGAGGAGGAAGAAGGGCGCCAGCACAAGCAGCCCCAGCCCCGAGAAGATGACGTCGAACACCCTCTTGAACACGCGCTTGGCCCCGCGGAGCGGCACCTCGTCGATGGAGATGACCGGGAAGCCGTCGAGGTCCTGGATGCTGGATTTGAGCGTCAGGAGCTGGAAAAGGTCGGGAATGAGCCGGACGTTCACCGGATACTTGTTCACGATCTGGATCGTCTCGATGATCTTCGCGTAGTTGGTCAGGTCGAGGGCGACGTAGATCTCCTGGATGTTGTAGTCCTCGATGACCCGGGCGAGGTCCTCGATCCGGCCGAGGACGGGCACGCCGCCGTCGACCGGAATGGAGTCCCCCGCGACCCGCTCGTTGTCCAGGAAGCCCTTCACTACGAACCCCAGGTCCTTGTACTGGTAGAGCTTCTGGGCGACGGCCACGCCCATCTCGCCGGCGCCGACGACCACGACGTTCTGGAGGTTAAGGCCCCGGGTGTAGCGGCGCTTCATGAGGAAATAGATCTGGTTCCGGAGGAAGGCGATCATGAACACGACGCCGATCCCGTAGGCCAGCAGGTAGTAGCGCGACGGCTCGACGACGGCGAGTCCGAAAGCGGCCACCGGTCTTCCGCTGCTGTAGAGCTTGACGATGCCCAAGAGGGAGACGACGACCACGAAGGTGATCAGGACGTTGAGGACGATGGAGAAGAAGTCGTCGAGCTTCGTCCGCTTCAGGCGGCTCTTGTAGAAGCCCTGAAAGTAGAAAATCGACAGGTGAACGACGACGAACAGGGGCAGGACGAGGAGATAGGACCCGATCGCGGGCACGCCCTTCGCCGGATCGACGGGAATAATGTAGGAATAAAACCGGAAGAGGTACGTCCAGATATACGAGACGATGATGGCCGCGATATCGCTCGCCACGAACAGCCCGACGAGCCGGACCCGGTGCCTGCTGATCACGTCGTTTCCTTGAATTCCCGCCAGCGGCGGCGGATGTAAGACGCCATTTTTTCTTTGAAGATGTCCCGCGAGAAACCCAGGGCGTGGGATCGAACGGTCGATTTATTAAATTCCATGCCCCCCAATTTGTCAAGCGCCGCCAGGAGGCCGGCCGGGGTGGGTTCGTCGAAGAATAGGCCGGTTTTCCCCTCGAGGACGGTCTCCCGGGCACCCCCGCGACCGTAAGCCACGACCGGCGTTCCACAGGCCTGGGCTTCGAGGACGGCAATCCCGAAGTCCTCCTCCCCGGGCAGGATGAAGGCCCGCGCTTCGCGGTAGAGGCCGCGGAGGTCGTCGGCCGCGAGCGGGCCGAGGAACCGGACGTTCGGCCCGGCCGGTCTTCGGAGCCGCTTGTATTCGGGGCCCTCGCCCACGATCTTGAGCGGCCAGCCGAGCCGGTTGTAGGCCGCGACGGCCAGATCGATCTTCTTGTAGGGGACGAGCGCCGAGACGATCAGGTCGTACGCCCGCTCGGGTTCCGCGTCCGGAGGGGTGAACATCTCGGTATCGACCGGCGGATGGATCACGTCGGCCGAACGCCGGTAGTATTTCTCGATGCGGCGGGCGACCGCCGCCGAGTTGGCCACGAAATGGTCCACCCGGGCCGAGGACGACTGGTCCCAGAGGCGCAGGTAATGGATGAGGGGCGGAACGAGGCGCCGCGAGAAATACGACAGCCGCCGGGGCGAAAAATAGGCGTGATATTGGTTCCAGGCATAGCGCATCGGAGAATGGACATACGAGACGTGGAGGGCGTCCGCCCGGGGGATGACCCCCTTGGCCGTGCAGTGCGAGCTCGAGACGACGAGGTCGTAATCCTGGAGGTCGAACTGCTCGGCGGCCAGGGGAAATAGAGGCAAGTAGCGCCGGTAATGCTTCTTCAGGAACGGCAGGCCCTGGACAAAGCTCGTCCGGATGTCCCGCTTCTCCAGCGCCTCGATCTGGCTGCCGGGAAACCGGAGCAGGGTGTAAATCGGGGCCTCGGGGAAGATCTCGGCCAGGACTTCCAGGACCTTTTCTCCGCCCCGGCGTCCCGTCAGCCAGTCATGGACAAGGGCGACCTTGAGGTTTTCCATCCTGTTGATTATATCAGATTTGCGTGGTCCAGCCCACGGCCCGAAGAAAGTCCAGGTACCTGACCAGGGCCAGGGCGACGGCGCTCCGGAGGCCCGATTTCAGGAAGGACCGATGCGTGTTCATGAAGGCTCCTTGCTGGGGGGAGGGTATCAAGACGGGATCTTCGTGGATGCGAGTTCGAGATAGAGGTTCTGGGTATCTCCGACCATTCGCCCGAGCGTGAATCGGGGAGGGATTTCGCGCCGGGCGGCGGCGCCGAGTTTCGCCGCGAGATCCCGGTCCTCGAGCAGGCGGACGACCGCCGCGGCGAGCTCCGCCGGCTTGGCGGGCGGTACGAGGAGGCCGGTTTCGCCGTCGCGGAGGACCTCGCGCACCCCGTCGATAGCCGAAGCGACGATGGGCTTCCCGAGCGACGCCGCTTCGATGAGCACGAGGGGCAGGCCCTCCCAGAGCGACGGCAGGACGAAAACATCGAACAGGGAGAGGAGGTCGCGCGCGTCGGGGCGCTCCCCGAGGATCAGGATGTGGCGGTCGAGGCCCTCGCGCGCCGCGAGGCGGCGCACATCGCGTTCGAGCGGGCCGCCCCCGACGACGACGATCTTGGCCTCGGGCCACCGACGCAGGATGTCCGGGGCCGCGCCGAGGAGATGGACGACGCCTTTCTGGCGGTGGAGGCGCGAGATCGCGCCCACGACCGGCGGCGCGAGCTTCAAGGCGGCGCGGAGCTCGTCCCGCCGCCGGAGGGATTCGGGATCGGCCCCGGGGTCCGGCGCGACGCCGTTCCGGATGAGCCGCATCCGCGATTTCGGGACGAGCCGCCACCGCTCGCCCCGATCGTAATCCGCTTCGGAGACGAAGATCACGGCGTCGGTCCGCCGGGCGAGCCGGCGTTCGTCCTGGACGAGGAGATATTTCAGGACGGGGTTCCGATAGTGGAGATAATGGATACCGTGGAGGGTGTGGACCACGACGGGGGTGCCGGCCTTCGCCGCCGCCCGGCGTCCGAACAGGCCGGCGACACCGCCGTGGGTGTGGAGGATGTCGATGTCGTTCTGGCGGAGGAGGCGCGCGATTTCGCGGATGCTTTCCCCGGAAAGGCGCTTCCTGAGCGGGACCGGCAAAAAAGGCAGGCCGCCCTTCCGCGCTTCGGTCTCGAGCGGCCCTCCGGCCATCGAGGCGACCGTCACGTCGAACAGATTCTTGTCCAGACTGCCGGCGAGGGCAAGGAGGTGCATCTGGCCACCGCCGAGGAACGGCTTGTCGATCATCTCGAGGACCCGGAGCCTGCGCGTCATGGTTCCTTCTCCACTTTCAAGAGCGTCCGGTAGTGGGCTTTCAGAGCCTGTCCGGCTTCGCCCCGGAACGCCCCGCGCAGGCCGAGGATCGCGACGTTCGCCCGCAGGGACGCCCGCAGCAGGCGCCGCGAAATCCGCGAACTGTGCTTCTCGTAGAAACGGAACTGGCTCCGCCGGTACTCGAACCGGCTCGCCGCCCGGACGGCCGGGGACGCGGACGTCGTCGCGCCGCCCTCGTGCTTGACCTCGACGGCGGGGACGAAGAGGAGCTTCCAGCCCGCCTTCCGGATTCGGAAGCAGAGGTCGATGTCCTCGAAATAGAGGAAAAACCGCTCGTCGAAACCGCCGGCCCGCTCGAACGCCTCGCGCCGGCAGAGGAGGCAGGCGGCGCTCAGCCAGCCGACCTCGCGCTCCGGTCGCCTTTTCCGGAGCGCGCGCTTGTAGCGGGGATTCAGGACGAATTTCTGAAAAATCTGGGCGGCGTAGCCCACCCGGTTTCCGAAGGACACCTGATAGTCGCCGGGCCCATGGACGAGGGCCGGGCCGGCCGCCCCGGCGGACGGGTCGGACCGCAGGCGTTCGAGAAGCGCCGCGATCGCGCCGGGCGGGACGAGCGTGTCCGTATTGAGGAAAAAGAGGAAGGCGCCTCGGCTTTGGGCGACGCCCTGGTTGTTGGCCTTGGAGAAACCGACGTTGTCGGGATTCACGATCAATCGGACGCCGGGGAACCCGCCGCGAACGGCCTCGGGGCTGCCGTCGGTCGAGGCGTTGTCGACGACCAGGATTTCGTATTCCGCCGCGCCGGGGTCGCGCCGGACCGAAGCGAGGCATTCGAGCAGGCGCCGCCGGTCGTTATAGTTGACGATGACGATCGAGACGATCGACAGGTTCATGGGGTGGCCGTCCCCAGGACGCCGGCCAGCACGCGGTCCATCTCCCGGCGCTGTCGCTCCAGGGAATATTCCTCGCGGATGGTCCGATATCCGCCTTCGACCGCGGCCGCGGCGCGCGTCGGGTCCTGGAGAATCGCTTCGATCCCGCGGGCGATCTCCTCCGGTTCGCGCGAATCCAGGAGGAACCCGTTCTCGCCGGGGCGGATGATCTCCGCCAGTCCGCCGGCGCGCACGGCCAGCACCGGCACCCCGGCGGCCATGCCCTCGAGCGCCGCCCGGCCGAACGACTCGACGACCGAGGCGACGACGACGACGTTCAGGAGCATGAGGAGGTCGGCCAGGTCGGGCCGGTAGCCCAGGAACCGGACCTGACGCTCGAGGCCGTTCGCCCTCACGAATTCCCGCAGACCCCGGGCGTAGGCTTCATCCCTTACCTCGCCGACGACAAAGAGCTTGAAACGGGGATGCCGGGGGGCAAGGCGCGCCGCCGCTTGAACGGCCTCCCTCTGCCCTTTGCCTTCGTAGAGCTTGCCCACGATCCCGGCGGCAAAATCCCCGCGCTCGAGTCCGAGCTCCTGGCGAAGAGCTTCCCGGCGCCCGGCGTCGCAGGCCCGGACCTCCAGGCCGTTGGGGACGAGGACGATCTTCCCCGAGTCCGGGAAGGCCGATGCGGTCAGCTTCGAATTGACGATGACCTTGGCCGAGCTCGCGAGGATGAAGCGGGCCAAAGCCCGGCGGCCGTAGAGGGAATATAGAAAGGGCGAGTCCCCCCCCAGGACCTCATGGACCGCCCAGACGTGCGGGATGCCCATGCGCCGGGCGGCCTTCGCCCCGCTGAAGATCGCCGCCGAATTCGTGAACACGAGATCGACGCGATCCCGGCCGATGAGCCGCGCGATCCGCTTGACGCTGACGACATTCCAGAGCCCGGCGAACGGCTGGCGCCAGACCCGGCTTTTCTCGGTGATCGACCATTTCATCGAAACGACGCGAGCCTCAACGCCTAGGGCGCGGCTGGCGTCGGCGAGCGGGCCCGGGCGGGGGACGACGAGCCGGGGCGCATATTTCGTCCGGTCGAGCCCCCGCAGGGTTTCGAGAAGCCAGCGCTCCGCTCCGTTGAGCTCGGCGGAATGGGAGACGAACAGGATGGTTTTCATCGCCGTCCCAGGACCGTCCCATAAAAGGCCAGCGTTTCCGCGGCGGTCTTTCCCCAGGTGAACGCGCGCGCCCGTTCGCGCCCGCGGGCGCGGAGGGCGGCCCGCAGGTCCTCGTCCGATAGAAGGCGGATGATCTTGGCGGCGATGTCCTCGGGGTCTTCCGGCCGAAAGTAGAGGGCCGCATCGCCTCCGACTTCGGGCAGGGCCGATACGTCGGACGCGGCCGCGGGCAGGCCGCAGGCCATGGCTTCGAGCAGGGGAAGTCCGAAGCCCTCGCAATAGGAGGGGAAGACGAAGGCGGACGCCGCCCGGTAGAGGGCCCCGACTTCGGACTCGGGGAGATATCCCGGAAGCCGCACCCAAGACTCGAGGCCGCGCGTTTGAATTTCGGCGAGGACTCGGGCGTGGTCCCCGCCCTCGCGCCCGACGAGGACGAGCGGCACGGGACGGAACCTCCGATGGACGACGGCCAGGGCCTCGATGAGGCGGGGCAGGTTCTTGCGCGCCTCGGTGGCGCCCACGAACAGGAGGAATTCCCCGGGCAGGTCATACTTCCGGAGCGTCGCGCTGACCGGATTGCCGACCCCGACCTCGGCGCTGACATCGGCCAAAACGGCCGAGGTCGGGACTTGAAAGGCCCGGCTCAGGCCCAGCGGGGTCACCTTGATCTTCGCCTCGTCAAGCCCGAAGCGGTCGCGGAGGGCGCGTTTCGTGAACTCCGAAATCGTGACGATGCCGTCCGCCCTCCGAAGCGAGGCCTCCGTCCTTTTCAGGAAATGCCGCCGCGCCTGGGCGTCGGCTTTCCCGGGGTAGTCCATGAAAAACAGGTCGCAGACCGTGACGATCTTCAGGCCCCGGGTGGGGAGCGGCAGCGGCGTGGGGGAATGGGTCAGGTCGAGGCGCGCGCCGAAGACCGAATCGAGGCTCGGCCGCCCGAGCCGGTACCAGCCGAGATTCACCGCCTTCACCGGCCAGCGGAGGTCACGGAAATGGAGGTGGCGGAAGGGCGGCACTTTTTCGGCCGGAAAACGGTCTTTCCAGGAGGCCGAGAAGAGGTAGTATTCGTTCTCCGCGTCCAGGCGGGCGAGCTCGAAGAGGAGGTTCCGGAAATACACGCCGACGCCCGTTTCGAACCTGAGGAATGGACGCAAATCGAAGCCGAGGCGCATGCGCCTCATGTTTGCCCAAAGAGCCGAAAAAGTCAATGGAAGGGGGCTCCCGGGGATACGGTTCGGCGCGGCTTCCGCCCCAGTCGCTCTTGCGGCTCACCCACAAACCGTGGGTCCCCGCCGCTTCGAGCGACCGGGGCTCGCGCCGCGTCGAACCGCCCCTCCGAACCCCCCGAGCCTCCTTGCGAAATTCAGCGGCGGGTGTTATAACTTCCCATTATATGCATCCGACGGATGGAGGGTCTCATGTCATTCGATAAGGTCTCCCAGCGCATCGATTCCTACCGCAACGAAATGATCGATCTCCAGGTGAAACTGGCGGCTATCCCGGCCATCGCCCCGGCGAGCGGCGGCGAAGGCGAGGCCAAAAAAGCCGAGTTTCTGGTGAAGTTCCTCGAAGCGAACGGGCTCCAGGACATCGAAGTCATCAAGGCGCCCGACCACGACACCCCCGCGGGATACCGGCCGAACATCCTGGCCTACTATCGAGGCCGGAGCTCCGCCCGGACGATCTGGATCATGTCCCATACCGACGTCGTCCCTCCCGGCGAGCTCTCGCTCTGGAGCGGCGATCCGTTCAAGCCGTGGGTCGAAGGCGGCAAGATCTACGGCCGGGGCGTCGAGGACAACCAGCAGGACCTGGTCGCCTCGATCTTCGCCGTGAAGGCCTTCCGGGACCTCGGCCTCAAGCCGACGTTCGACGTCGGCCTGGCCCTGGTGGCCGACGAGGAGACCGGCAGCGAGAAGGGGATCGGCTACGTCCTCAAGCATTCCAAAGCCTTCCGGAAGAATGACCTGATCCTCGTCCCCGACGCGGGCAACGAGGACGGGACGATGATCGAGATCGCGGAAAAGAGCATCCTGTGGCTCAAGTTCAAGACGCTCGGCAAGCAGACCCACGGCTCCATGCCCGAGCGGGGCATCAACGCCTTCAAGGCGGCTTCCTTCCTGGCCGTCGAACTGAACAAGCTCTACGAGATGTTCCCCCTGAACGACCCTGTCTTCGACCCTCCGATCTCGACCTTCGAGCCGACCAAGAAGGACGGCAACGTGCCGAACATCAACACGATCCCGGGCGAGGACGTATTCTACATGGACAGCCGCATCCTGCCCCAATACAAGGTTGAGGACGTCCAGGCCCGCATCCGGGACGCGGCCGCCTCGATCGAAGCGAAATTCAAGGTGAAGATCACGATCGAGGAGCAGCAGAATGCCCCGGCCGCGCCGCCGACCTCGCCCAAGGCGGCGGTAGTCGCCGCCCTCGAGAAGGCCATCAAGGCCGTCTACGGGAAGGACGGAAAACCGATGGGCATCGGTGGAGGCACCGTAGCCGCTCTCTTCCGGCGCGAAGGATTCGAGGCGGCCTGCTGGTCGCGCCTCGACGAGACCGCCCACCAGCCGAACGAATACTCGATCATCGACAACATGGTCGGCGACGCCAAGGTGTTCGCCCACATCTTCCTGCAGGAGTGAGGCCGGTAGATCCCTCGCTACGCTGGGGATGACGTCGGGGGCGGGGGCGGCGCCCATTTCCGGGCGACCTTCTGGGCCGCCTTGATCGTATTGAGGTGGACGGCGACGCTGTCCTGGATGTCCCGGGCATAGCCGCCGGCGAACACCACCGCCACCGGGATCCCCAGACACCGCGCGCCTTCAAGCACGATCATGTCCCGTTCGAACAGCCCATCTTTCGTGGTGGTCAAGCCTCCGAGCTGGTCGCCGCCGAGCGGGTCGGAGCCCGCGAGATAAAAGACCATGTCGGGCCGGAACTGGCGGTAGAGGCGCGGGAAATGGTCGCGGAGCGCAGCCAGGTACTTGTCGTCGCCTTCGCCCGACCACAGGCCGACGTCCACCGTGCTCGACGGCTTGTTGGCCGGATAGCAGTCCATCTGGTGGATGGAGAAGGTGAAGGCGTACTCCTTCTTGGCGAAGATCGCGGCCGTGCCGTTCCCCTGATGGAGGTCGCAGTCGACGATCATCGCCGTCTTGATCCGGCCGTCGTGACGGAGCTTCTCCAGGGCCACGGCCACGTCGTTCAGGACGCAGAACCCCTCTCCGTGATCGGCGAAGGCGTGGTGGAAGCCGCCCCCGATGTGCAGGCACAGGCCGTCGACCAGGGCCTGCTCCGCGGCGAGGATCGTCCCGCCCGCATGGAGCCAGGCGAATTTGACGAGGTCGGGGGAATACGGCAGCTCCAATAGGTTGATCTCGCCCGCCGAGAGCTCGCCGGCCTTGAGTCGGCGGATGTAGCGCGGCGAGTGCACCCGAAGGACGTCCTCATCGAGGGCGGGCCCGGGCTCCAGGAAATTCTCCCGCTTGGCGCCCAGGGCGATCAGGCGCTCGTAGATCAGCCTGTACTTCCGGACCGGGAAGACGTGCTTGCCGATGTTCACCATCCAGTACTCGTCGCTGTAGACGAATTTGAACGGGAATTTCTTGCCAAAGAAAAGCTCGAGCAGGCCCATGAGAGCGAAAAGCATATCACAAAACCGGACAGGGGTCAGGTCTCAATCTTTTGTGATATAATTGCGCGTTCTCGGCCGGGAAGGATCGATGCCCCCGGCCTTCGAGGAGTCGGCGTGAGCGTATACCGGATCGATCGACATCCCATCCTCCCCCCTCCGACCGCGGAAACCGTCTCTTTCACTTGGAAAGGCCGTTCTCTGACCGCCAAGAAGGGCGAGACGATCGCCTCCGCCCTCTTCGCCCACGGCGAGCGGATCTTCAGCTATCATCACAAAGACCACGCTCCCCAGGGCATTTTCTGCGCCAACGGCCAATGCGCCCAGTGCCTCGTCCTGGCCGACGGGCTGCCGGTGAAGTCCTGCATGGAGCTCGTCCGGCCAGGGAGCCGTATCGAGCCCGCCGACGGCCTGCCCGAGCTCCCGCGCGTCGGCGCGGCGCCCGCGGTCCGCCCCATTGAGGAGATCGAGGTCCCCGTCCTCATCATCGGCGGCGGCCCGGCGGGGCTGTCGGCGGCCATCGAGCTCGGCCGCCGCGGCGTCGAAACCCTGCTCGTGGACGACAAGCACCGCCTCGGCGGGAAGCTCATCCTCCAGACCCACCGCTTCTTCGGCGCGGCCGCGCTCGTCTGGGCGGGCACCCGGGGCATCGACATCGCCACGAAGCTCGAGACCGAGCTCCGGACCTTTCCCAGCGTCCGCATCCGGCTCCAGAGCACGGCCCTGGCCGTGTTCAGCGACGGGAAGGTCGGCATCCTGGCCGAGGGGATGCGCTACGTGCTCGTCCGGCCGCAGGTCCTGCTCGTCACCGCGGGCGCCCGCGAGAAGTCCCTCGTCTTCAAGGGCAACACCCTGCCCGGCGTCTACGGCGCCGGGGCCTTCCAGACGCTCGTGAACCGCGACCTCGTCCGCGCGGCCGACCGGCTGTTCATCGTCGGAGGGGGCAACGTCGGCCTGATCGCCGGCTACCACGCCCTGCAGGCCGGCATCCCG
>JADGNV010000171.1 GCA_017883285.1 Candidatus Aminicenantota bacterium
ACTACGTTCGTCCAGGCGTGACGTAGCGCCCGTCAGAACGGGTGCAACAAGCTCTAGCGGAAAGATTTAGAGCGTCAAAAAACCATGTCCATCGTCAAGCCCAAGTCGGCGCAGGCCATTGGGGAAATCGCCAAGCTTCTGAAAGCCGACCCGACACTCAAGATCCATGTCGTGGGCCACACAGACAATGTGGGCGACGTAGACAGCAACATCAAGCTCTCGAAGGACCGGGGCGAGGCCGTTCTCCAGGCGCTCGCGCGCGACCACGGCATCGCTGCCGCCCGCCTGAAATCCTACGGGTGCGGCCAGTTCGCGCCCGTCGCGTCCAACGACACCGAGGAAGGCCGAGCCAAGAACCGCCGGGTGGAGCTGGTCAAACAGTAAGAGCGGCAAAAATATTAATTGCGGCGGAAGTGCCGTCGGGATGGAAGCCGGAATTCGGTCACGGCGGAATTCGGTGACATGACCCAATTCTCTTGAATTGGGATCGTGTCACCGAATTCCAAGTAACCCATAAACATAGATGTATATTATGTAATATTGTCATTTTTTAAATATTATTATTGACATTAAATCACATAACACATAATATTTATATGTATAACATGGAACTACGTCAAGGATGCCGGCGATGAAACATGATGATTTTTTTCGCAAACACCCGGTTTTCACCGGAGAAGAGTTGGCCAAGCATCTGTCGTCCCTTGGTGAGGTCGGCGAAAGGACACAGGAGACTCTTCTGGCCTACTATCGGAAGACCGGACGGGTCGTTCGGGTGCGGCGCGGATTGTATGCCGTTATCCCGGCAGGAGCCGACACAGATTCCTATCCGGTCGACCCCTTCCTCGTAGCCGCGAAGCTAACCACGGACGCGGTCTTGTCGCACCATACGGCGCTTGAGTTTCACGGGCGGGCTTACTCGGTCCAGGAACAATTCACCTACTCGGCATCCCGCCCTCTGGGGCCTCTGACGTTCCGCTCCCATGTTTTTCGGGGAGCGAAGTTTCCAGAGGCTCTTCGCCGCGCGGGAAAGGAGAGTTTCGGCGTTTCGACCACCGAGCGCGCCGGCATGGAGCTTCGAGTCACGAGTTTGGAGCGGACATTGGTGGACGTTTTGGATCGCCCCAGCCTTTCGGGAAGTTGGGAGGAAATCTGGCGATCCCTGGAGTCCGTCGAATTCTTCGATCTCGACAAAGTCGCGGAGTATGCGCTCCTGCTCGGGAATGCGACCACGGGGGCGAAGGTGGGATTTTTCCTTGAGCAGCACCGTCAACTCTTGATGGTAGAGGACCGTCACCTTAAGGCACTTCACGATCTGCGTCCGCGGCAACCGCATTATCTGGATCGCGCCAAACGGAAATCCGGCCGTCTCGTCCCGGGGTGGAACTTGATGGTGCCCAAGGAAGTATTTGAACGGGCGTGGGGGGAGGTCCCATGAAAATTTCCCTCGAGAAGCTGGCCGCTGAAGCCGAGGTTACCGGTTTCAGGCCAGACGTGCTCGAAAAGGTCGCCCACCTGCTGGGATTGCTCGACGCCATTCGAAGTCACCCCTTCCTCAAGGATAAGCTGGTCCTCAAGGGGGGAACGGCATTGAACCTTTTTGTCTTCGACGTCCCGCGGCTGTCCGTCGACATCGACCTGAACTATATAGGATCCGAGGATCGTGAAGCGATGCTCGCCGACCGGCCCAAGATCGAGCAGGCTCTGCAGGCGGTTTTCTCGCGTGAGGATTTTCAGATCAGGCGGATGCCTGAAGAACATGCCGGAGGCAAGTGGTCGCTGCGGTTCGGAAGCGCCTCCGGCCAGACCGGCAACCTCGAGGTAGACCTCAACTTCATGTTCCGCGTCCCGTTGTGGCCGGTGACAACTCACAACTCATATTCCGTCGGGGCTTGGCGGGCCACGGGGATCCTCGTCCTGGATATCCATGAGCTGGCCGCCGGCAAGCTCGCGGCACTGCTGGCGCGCAGACAAGCAAGGGACTTGTTCGACAGCCATCGGATTCTCCGGATGGACAACTTGGAACGTGATCGACTTCGCATCGGATTCGTCGTCTACGGCGCGATGAACAGGAAGGATTGGAGGTCGGTTTCTATCGAGGATGTGGCCTTCGATGCAGCGGAGTTGGCCAGGCAATTGGTCCCCACGCTGCGCGCCAACGCGATGGAAGTCCAATCGAAATCCTTTGAATATGCATCACGCCTTATCGAGGAGTGCAGGGAAGGACTGTCCGCAGTGCTGCCCTTCACGGACTCCGAGCGTGCGTTCTTGGATCTACTGCTGGACCGAGGAGAGATCGACTCGAAGATTCTAACCGCGGATGCGTCTCTCCAGCGCCGCATACAAAGCCAGCCGCTTCTTGAATGGAAGGCGCTCAATGTGCGGCGTCACAAGGGATTGGGCTGATAGGGAAACGGGTATTGTGTCTCCATATTAGGCGTGCTATATATCGGGGACATGAGACACTCCCATCCCCGATTTCCGATCATTCTTTGCTTATTGTCCCTAATCCTCCTCGGCGCGGCCACGACCGCCTCCGCCCAGGACCCGGTAGCCGAGCGGTTCGACGCCGCGCGCCTTGCCTGGGACACGGGCGATTTCGTCCGGGCCCTCGATGAATTCAAAACCGTCCTGAAAAGCCCGGACGGGCTTCGCTACTTCGAGCCGATCGCCCTCATCACCGGGGAGCTCTTCCAAGTGAAGGACGTGGCCCCCGATGGACGGTCGGTTCGCGTCAGTGCCGACGGGAAATTCGGCGCCTACGACTCAGGAGCTGCCGGTGCGGCCGTGACCCGCGTCTTCGCCCTGGACGATCCCTCGAAAGTCCTAATGGAAATCAAGGGGAAGAACTTCGTCTTCTCCCCTATTCCGAATAGCTCCGCCTACCTCCGCGTTGCCCCAAATCAGGAGATCGCCGCCCTTCGCAAGGACATCGACAAGCTCTCCTCCGTCGCGGCGCCCGACCGCCAGGTTCTGCGGCCGAAGCAGATCCAGCTCGCGTGGCTCGAAGCCAGGGCCGCGGAGATCGTCCTTCTCGACCTCGCTACGAAAAAAGAAAAGCCCCTCAAGACCCCCGGCCTGTTGAAAAGCGGGCTCGCCTTCAGCTCCGACGGTCGAGAGGTCTATTTCGTCGGAGCCAAGGAGACGGATACGGCGGCTAACGAAATCTATGCGGTTTCGGCGGCGGCGGGCGCCGCCGTCGCTCCCCGTCCGGTCACGTCAGGGCCGGGATTCAAAACCAATCCCATTGTGGTTCCCGGGGGGAAATATCTGATCTATACGGCAGCGACGGTGACTCCGTTTCCGAAACCGGCTCCGGCCGAACCCGCAGCCAAGCCCGGCACCGCGAATCCTCCGGCCGGCGCGGGACTGGCTTCCGGTGCCGGACGGGCACAGGCACAGGCGGTCGCTGTGGGCGGTCCTCCGGCCGGTGGCGGCCAGGGACCGCGGGGAGGCGGAGGCGCGGCGCGCCAATTCGCCGTCCTGAGCCTCGCCGACGGCAAAATGAAAACGTTCACCGGCTCGGCGCCCTCCGTGGCGGCCGACGGCTCGGCAGTCGTGTTCGTCGGCCAGGAGGGGACGGACTCGACCCTGAATTACCTCAAGCTCGACGCCGCCCTCGCTCCAGCCATGATCAAGAAAACGGGCGAGCGGATCGGATCGGCCGCCCTCTCCCCCGACGGTTCGAGCGTCGTCTTCGACATGATCTACACCCGCAACAGCGAAATCTTCACCATTCAAAGCGACGGCAAGGGTGAAGTCCGGGTCAGCCGCGAGATCCAGCCCGACCGGGCCGCCCGATTCCTCACCGCCACGCAGGTCGTCGCCATCAAAGGCGAGCCCCGCCACAGCCGGGCCCATCTCTACGACCTCAAGACCCTGACCAATGTCCAGATTTTCCACAATCCCACGATCCGGACGATCTCGCCCGAATACGAGTGGGTCGCGGACCCCGCGGGGACGCGCCTGCTCATCGGGGCCGAACGCGACGGCGACACGCTCTCGGGAAAGCGCGGGATCTATCTCGTCGAGTTGACCAAAAAGATCTCCATGGATAACCTGCTGGCCCGAATGGAATCCCAGCGCGCCGCCGAAACGGCCCTCCGCGAAAAAGGCGAAAAGACCTTCCAGCCGATCAAGGACGCCGTCCGCACGGCCGTGGATAAAGTGTCGATCACCAAGATCTATGACCACGAATCGGCCCTGTTCGATTTCGACTCGAAATACATCACCCTCCCCGGCAACAAAAAGGCCGCCGAATATATCTTCAATCAACTGAAGTCCTTCGGCTATACGCCGGAATACCAGGAATTCGACGCCCGCGGGACCAAGACGGCGAACGTCCTGGCCCGCCTGCCGGGGACCGAGAACCCGGACGTCCTCTACGTTCTGAGCGGCCACTTCGACTCGAACCAGCGCAGCCCCGGCGCCGACGACGACACCTCTGTGACCGCGGTCAACCTGGAGGCGGCCCGGATCCTGGCGAAAACGCCTCAGGCGTATACCATCATCTTCGCCTTTTTCACGGGCGAAGAGGCCGGCCTTTTGGGCAGTCGGGAGTTCGTCCGGGTGGCGAAAGAAAAGGGCTGGAACGTCGCCGCCGACTTCAATAACGACATGATCGGCTGGGCGAACGACCATCATCTCGACGACACCATCCGCTACACGAGCACCGGCCTGCGCGACATCCAGCACGCCGCGGCCTTCCTCTTCTCCCGGATGATCACGTACGATACAAAGTACGTGAAGTCCACGGACGGCGCGTCGTTCTACGAAGCCTACGGCGAGATGGTGAGCGGCCTGGGCTCCTACCCCGTGCTCGGCAATCCTTATTACCACCAGCCGACTGACCTGCTCGAGACGGTCAACCACCAGCTGCTCGTCGAAGCGGCGAAATACGACATCGCCTCGATCATGATGCTGGCCTCGAGCCCGACGCCGGTCAAGGGCCTGAAGGCCGTCCTCGGGAAAAACGGGATGACGGAGGCGGAATGGGCCCCGAACGTCGAAAAGGGAATCGCCGGCTACGTGGTCGAATACGGGCCGGAATCCAATCCGGCCGCGGCCCGGATGACGGTCACGGAGTCGAAAGCCCAGCTGCCGGCCGTCGTCCTCAAGAGCGGCGAAAGGCTGTGCGTGGCCGTGAAAGCGGTGAGCGCCCGCGGCATCGAAAGCTGGGAGTGGGCCCGGACGATGGCGGGGGCGGCTAAGTAGATTGGGGTCAGGTCTTAACTTTTAACAAATATGACGCGACCTGACCCCGGAGTGCCAGGTCTCGCCAAAAATATTAAAAGTTAAGACCTGACCCCTCTCGCCGCCCGCTCGAAATCGCGGATGAGGTCCTCGGTGGCTTCGATACCGACCGAGAGCCGGATGAGCCCGTCAGCGATCCCGATCCGCTTCCGGTCCTCGGGCGACATCCCGAGGTGAGAGGTGGTCGCGGGCCGGGTCATCAGCGTCTCGACGCCGCCCAGGCTCGGGGCGATGATCGGGAGCGCCACGGCTTTCATGAAGCGCTCAGCCGCCTCGACGCCGCCCTTCAATTCGAAGCTCAGCATCCCGCCGAAGCCGTCGAACAGGCGCGAGGCGCGGGCGAATCCCGGGTTGTTTTCGAGGCCGGGGTAATTTATCTTGGCCACGGCGGGATGGCCCGCGAGAAAACGGGCGATCCGCGATGCGCTCCCGTTTTGGAATTGGACCCGGAGGGCGAGCGTCTTCAAGCCGCGGTGGAGGAGGAAGCAAGCGTGGGGGTCCATCGAGCCGCCGAGCGTGTCGAGCTTGAGGAGAGCCTTCTCGACGAGGTCCGCCCGGCCGATGACCGCGCCGCCGACGATGTCGGAATGGCCGTTCAGGTATTTCGTGGCGCTATGGAAGGAGAGGTCGAACCCGTGCTCGGCCGGCCGGAAATTGACCGGCGTGGCGAAGGTGTTGTCGATCATCGACACGAGGCCGTGAGCCCGGGCGAACTTCACGACGGCCTCGAGATCGGGGACCTGCATCAGAGGGTTGCTGATCGTCTCGACATAAATGGCCTTCGTCGTGGGCCGGAGCCGCCCCTGCCAGGAGGCGGGGTCCTCGATGTCGAGAAAATCGTAGCCTATCCCAAACCCGGCCAGATGCTTGGTGAAGAAATCGTGCGTCCCGCCGTAGAGCGACTCCTGGGCGAGGATGCGGTCGCCGGACGTGAGGACGGACAGGATCCCGGTCGTGATCGCGGCCATCCCGCTCGCCGCCACAAGAGCGGCCTCCGCGTTCTCGAGCGCGGCCAGCTTCGCGTGGAGGACGGTGTGGTTCGGCGTGTTGTTCAGCCGGATGTATTTGATGTCGTGGTAATGCGCGGCCTGGGCGTATTCGTACGTCGCCGACTGGAAGATGGGCAGGCTGACGGCGCCCAGGACGCCGGGCCGGATCTCGCCGGCGTGGATCAGCTTGGTCGCGAGGGACAGGTCATCGTGTTTCATGGTTGATACTCCTTATAATTAAGAGGGGGTTGCTTCGTCGCAAAGCTCCTCGCAACGACATGTTGAGGTGTCGTTGCGAGGAGGGGGCCCCCGCCCGCCATGCCCCTACGTCCGCCAGGACCGCGGAAAGAAGATCTGCTCGTAAAGCGTCAGGGCATAGCGGTCGGTCATGCCGGCGATGAAATCCCCGACCCGCTTTTCGAGAGGATCTCCCGCGGGGTAGTCCTTGATGTAGCCGTCAGGATGGGCGGTCACGTACGCAAACAGATCGCGGATGATCTTCTCGGTCTTGCGCAGCTCCTCGCGGGCCGTGGGATTGAAATACACGCGCTCGTAGAGGAAATCGCGGAGCTCGACCACGGCCTTCATGATCTCGTCGCTCATCGCGATCCGGTCCAAGTTCGCCTTGAGACTGGATTCGACGACGTCCACGACCATCCGGTCGATCCGGCTGGCATGCCAGCGGCCGAGCACGCCGACGAGATGGCGGGGGATGTCGCTCTCCTTGATGATCTCGGCGCGCAGGGCGTCGTCGATGTCGTGGTTGACGTAGGCGATCACGTCCGAGATCCGGACGATCTGGCCCTCGAGGGTGGCCGGCAGGTCCTCTTTCTTCCGGTCGAGAATCTTGCCCCGGCCTTTGGAGTGGTGGGCGATGCCGTCCCGGACCTCGAAGGTCAGGTTCAGGCCCTTGCCCTCGTATTCGAGCTTTTCGACGACGCGGAGGCTCTGGAGGTAGTGGTTGAAGCCGCCGCGGAGGAGCTTGGCCAGGGTCTCCTCCCCCGAATGGCCGAAGGGCGTGTGGCCGATGTCGTGGCCGAGGGCAATGGCCTCGGTCAGGTCCTCGTTCAAGCGGAGCGCTTTGGCGATCGTCCGGCCGATGGCCGACACTTCGAGGGTGTGGGTGAGGCGCGTCCGGTAGTGGTCGCCGTAGGGGGCCAGAAAGACCTGGGTCTTGTGCTTGAGCCGGCGGAACGACTTGGAGTGGAGGACGCGGTCCCGGTCGCGCTGGAAGGCCGTGCGGAAAGCGTGCGGCGCTTCCGTCCGCTCGCGGCCGCGCGAGTCGCGGCTCAGGCAGGCCTTGGGCGAAAGGGTCAAGGCTTCGGTCTCTTCCAGCTGCTCCCGGATGTTCGACATGGGGTCCGTTCCTCTCTCGGTAATCGTGTTGTCCTATCATAATGGAAACGGCCGCGCCGATAAAGCCCCGGGAGCGAGTTGACAACCGCCGTCTATACGCGTATTGTGGTATCACAAAAGGAGGGACCATGAAACCCCAAGATACCGTACTTCCCAAGTCTTTCGCCGCGAACTTCCTGCGGACACTCGCCGATGCGCTCGAGGCCGCCACGCCAAGTATCGTCGAAGTTAAATCGATCTCTATCAACCTAAAGCCCAAAGTCAAGCCGGACGGCAAAAAATACGACTATGAGGCAGTGGTGAAGGCGCGGCGTATGCCGCAAGGGCAACAAAAAGCCGGGGTCAAGGCGATGCTCATGGACGTGTCCGAAGATTGCGATTTTACGCTCGAGCACCGGGACGACTGCGCCTGGTTCCCCCTCGGAAGATAAAAAGAAACACCGCACTCGACGATTTTACCTCGATCTTGAGGCGGGGCGGATATTTAAGAAACCGCCATGTCCATCCGCGATAACGTCGCCCGGATCCTCCGGGAGTTGCCGCCCGGCGTCGAGCTCGTGGCCGCGGCCAAGACGAAAACGCCGGCCGAGATCCTGGAAGCGGTGGAGGCCGGCGTCGTCCTCATCGGTGAAAACTACGTCCAGGAAGCCGCCGAGGCCTTTGCCGCGGTCAGTCGCCGGGCCCGCTGGCATTTCATCGGCCACCTCCAGTCGAACAAGGTCAAGAAGGCCGTGGAGATCTTCGACGCGATCGAGACCGTGGACTCCTCCGACCTCGCCCGGGAGATCGACAAGCGCTGCCGGAACGCGGGCAAGACGATGTCCGTCCAGATCGAGATCAACAGCGGCGAGGAGGACCAGAAATTCGGAGTGGCGCCCGCCGCCGCCGAGGCGCTCATCCGGGAGATCGCGCCCCTGCCCAACCTCCGGATCGAGGGCCTCATGACGATGGGGCCGTTCGAAGGGGATCCCGAGGCCGCCCGCCCCTACTTCAGGATCACGAAAGGGCTCTTCGACCGGATCGGAACGCTCGCCATCCCGGGCGTGGAGATGAAGCGGCTGTCGATGGGGATGACCAATTCCTACCGGGTCGCCCTCGAGGAGGGCGCCAACCGGATCCGCCTGGGAACGCTGATCTTCGGCCCGCGCGGCTGAGGCCTCACGCGGCGGGAAGGCCGCTGGGACATCGGCGGCCGCGGCGGGATCACGCCTCCTCAGATGAGGATATCGTCCTTCCAACCCAGCTTGATGACCTCGATCAGGTTCGGATCGCTCGTCCCGAGTTTGTGGCGCGTGTCGGCGAGCATGATGTGGTGGGCCGACGTCTCGAGCGGCTTGTCTTCGCCGAAGTGCTTCATACGCTGGGCCTGGATGATCCTATATCCGGTCGCGTCCACCGCCACCGGGTCCTTCCCGACGAGCAGCCCCTTGTACGGCCAGAGATAGGATTCGCTGAAGCCGCGCGGCCCGATGTTGTGGAACAGGGGGGTGAGCATGACCAGGACGTTGAGCCGGGTCCTGTCCTTGACCACGGGCAGACTCCAGATCGTGGCCAGGTCGGCGCAGGCGTCATCGTGGTAGTCGGACGGCTTCGGGACGAACTGGATGTAGTTCTTGATGCAGCTGCCCATGCCCGCCCAATAATGGACGCGGGCGGGGCGGGCGTTGATCAGCACGGTCGCCGCCTGGAAAACCGGGTTCGTGAGGACGCCTCGATCGGCGATCGCCACCTTGTCGGCCGGCACGCCGGCGTCCAGGACGCGCTTTCGGATCGCCTCCTCGACCTCCTTGCCCGTGGGCAGGTAGTTCCAGCTGTTCGTCTTGATCCCCACGACGTCCGCCGGCCCGACGATCTTCTTCCAGGCGGCCGCGGCGTCCTTTTCGCCGAATAGGGCGGCGACCGCGTCGTCCAGCATCTTCTGGATGACGGGGCCGTTGAGTTTGCGCGCTTCGCCGACGGCGGACGCGTCCCGGACGAGGACGACGCGCGACGGGAAGGCGATCGATTTGAGGGCGGCGACGCCTCCGCCGGAGGCGGGCGCGGTCGACGGCACGGCGGCCGTTCCAGCGCTGGTGCAGAAGCCACCGATCGCCCCGGCGAGGGGCGTGACGGCGGCGGCCTTCAGGAAATCGCGGCGGGTGAGGGATCTTCGGTTCATGGAATGCTCCTCCTTGGAAGTCGGGACTTTTTTTATTTTATCCGATCGGCAACATTGTTCAAGAGAGCCTTCGCCCCGGTCTCCGTCGGCGCGCCGAAGACGACGGCCACCACGTCCTTCACGAGGCGGACGGACGTCCATTTTCCGTCCTCGGTCCGGACGAGGCCCGCACTACCGGCGTCGGGCATGTAGCCCTTCGAGAAGCGGGCATGGGCCGCGGCGGCCTCCGCCGTTCCCGGGTACTTGACCGCGAGCAGGACCCCGTTCCGCCCCTTGTCCGCCGATCGGACCAGCACGGCTTCGGTGTCCGGCCCAAGCCCCAGGAGGTTCTCGGCGCTGACGTAGAAGTGATAATTCAGGATGACCGGGCTGTGGAGGTAGCGGACCGTCCCCCCGGCCGCGAACTCCGGCGGCACGAGGGCGAGGAGCGCGGGCTTCGCCCCGTCCCGGCCGATGGCCGCGGCGACGGGCCGGGCCAGGGCGAAGAGGGCGGCCTTGGTCTCGGCGGTCTCCCCCTCGGCAAAGATCGAGACGAGATAGCGGTCGCGCCAGAACGTGAGCAGGCCGCCCTTGTAGTTGCTGCCCTGCCCCAGGCCGGCGTCCTCGCCTTCGAGGTCGTGGGTGAACACCCCGAAGGCGTCGGCCGGCGACCCCATGTCGAAGAGGTCGATGATGATGTCCGGTGCGCCGGCCCGATGGAAGCGGCGCGAAAGGAGCTGCCGGAAGTTGAACGCCCGGTAGACTTCGCCCGCGCCGTCGATGTATTCGAAAATGGAATCCCGATCGTAGAGATGGTCCTCGGCCTCGGCTTTCCAGCCCTGGGCCTCGGCCGGCAGAAGCGATTTCAGGCGGTTCGCGGCCGAATCCTGGGGTGCGTTCATTGCAGACGACCTCCCGGCGCATAGAATAAGGAGACAGCAGAGGACAGGCCGGACAACCCTGATCATCAACGGGATTCTATCAAAGCCGGCCCGGCGGCACAACCTCCTGTCTGATGCCGGCGAGCTCAGAGGCGGCCCAGCCGGGCGGCGATATAGCGCCGTAGGAACTTCACCGCTTCGTCCGAACGGCGGAACACGGGAATGCCGGCCGCCGCTAGCATCTTGGCCATCGGGTCGTAATCCGCGCCGGCGTCGATGTTGACGACGAGCGGTTTGTCCGTAGCCCGGAAGAGCTCGATGATGCGCGAGGGCGTGCTCCCGGGGTCGTGGATGTTCTCCCGGGTCCCCGGACCCGGGGCCAGCGTCTGCATGGCCGGGGTCATGGGCACGGGCGAAATCACGGCGCAGTCAACGCCGGGGTCCTCGAGGATCGCCCGGGCGCATTCGCCGAAGACGGCGTCGTCCGCCACGGGCGTTGTGTCGAGGGGATTTTTCACGTCCTGGAGCTTGTCGATGCCGAGCGGGGCCAGGGCGGCGGCCAGGCGGGCTTTCGTCGCGTCCGTGAACGCGGCCAGGGCAAGGCGCCCGTCTCCTTCGCCGAGACTGTCGGACATCGTCACGTTCTCGAAGCCGGCGTTGCTGATCAGCCCGACGCGGTTTCCGCGGACCGGCCAGCCGTCCAAGGCGTCCAGGGCGATAAGGATGTTCTCGAACTCGAAGATGGTGTCGGCCACGAAGGCCCCCGCGTTCTCGAGGACGGCCCGGCAGACCCCGTATTCGCCGGCCACCGAGGCCGTGTGGCTCGATGTCGCCTTGCGGCCTTCGGCCGACCGTCCACCCTTGTAGACGACCACCGACCGGCCGGGGTCCGCGAGGACGGCCCGGACCGCCTTGGCCAGAAGGAAGCCGTCGCCGGGCTTGAAGCCCTCCATGTAGATGGCGAAGATCCGGACGTCGGGCTCGCCCTTGAGATAGTTCACGTAGTCCGAGACGCGGAGGTCGAGCTGGTTGCCGAACGAGACAGCGTAGAGCGGCTCGATCCGGTCGAGCTTGCTGATGCGCGAGAGCATGAACGCCCCGCTCTGGCTGATGTAGGCCAGGCGGGAGCGCTCGGCCTTGGGAAAGCGGAGCTTGGCCGCGGGGATGAACGTGGTGTCGTAGCGTCCCGGCTTTGAATAAATCCCGACGCAGTTGCCGCCGTTCACCACGGGCGTCAGGCGGCCCTGCGCCCGGCCGTCGGCCAGCAGGCGGACGATCCGCGCCTCGATGTTCTCCCCGCCCTGCTTCTCGCCCATGCCGCCGGCGATGATGATCACCGACCGCGCCTTGCCGCGGGCGACGAGCTCGGCCATGACGTCGCCGCACTGGTCGGCGGCCAGGGTCAGGACGAAGAGGTCTACGGTTTCCGGAAGGGCCGCCACGTCGGGGACGCAGCGGCAGCCCTCGATCCGGTCCATACCGGGTTTGACGACATAGATTTTATCGGGGGGAAAGCCCTGTTTCAGGATATTGTTCAGGATGATGTGACCGATGTTCATCCGCTCCGAGACGCCGATCACGGCGATGGACGCCGGGTGGAGCAGGCGGGCGATTTCGGCGAAAGGCCGCCCTTTGAGATTCACGTGCGTCCGGGAGAAGCGGCACAACCCGTCGATCGGCAGGAGCACGCCGCCCCGGACGACGAACGGATTGACCTCGGCCTCCTCGATGACGAACCGGTTTGCCGCGAACGGCGAATAATGGGCGGCCAGCGCCGCCAGCCGGGCGTAGGTGTCGCGGAGGGCGGTGGCGGACAGGACCGCGGGGCGGCCGCGGAACGGCCGGATGAGCTTGGCCGTGACGGCCAGGGGCTCGAGATGGCCGAGAATGTCTTTCTTGGCCAGGAGGTGCGGGGAGGCGATCGCGGCCGCCGACTCTTCCTTGAGGCGCTCGTTCAGGAACTCGACCTCGACGCCCCCCGCTCCCACGGTCAGGACCGGGCCGAATTCCCGAGTGTTGCGGATGCCGATGAGGACCTCGGTCCCGAACCCGAATTTCTCGTAATCGACTTTCTCGCAGACGAGGACGCCCCGGATATCGGCGGCGATCGCGTCGTCGGAAGGCGGCGGCATGGCTGGCGAGGCGGATTTCGCCCATTCCCGGAAAAGGCCCGGGACGGCGGCCAACATGGCCTTGAGGCCGGCGTTCACGGCTGCGGCCCGGTTCTTCACGAACCGGACGCCGCCGACGTCGGTCTTATGCTGAATGAGCGGGGCGACGATCTTGAGGACGAGATCTTCGGATTTGAAGCCGGCCAGGTCTTTGGCCCCGACCGCCCGGCCCTTGGGGATGAACTTGAACCTGGGCACGGCGAGGCCGGTCAGCCGGAGCATCCCATAGACTTCATACTCGAAAAGGAAAGTCCGGCCGTCGCGCTCAGCGCCTTCGAAGATCCGGTCGATCGATTTGAACGGGATCGCCATGTTATCCGGCCGCTTTCCGGCCCAGCTCGAAGGCCCGCAGGTTGGCGTTCAACACCTTGTCCCCGCGCGGTCCGAACAGAATTTTAATGAACTCGAGGAGCCCCTCTTCCGAAACGGCCAGGTATTTCGCGGCCGCGCCGAGCACGACCGTGTTCTGGGCTTTGCTCGTGCCGGCCTCCTTGGCCAGGGCTTCCGAATCGAGGATGAGGCTGCCCTCGACCGCGCGGATCCCGGCCAGGATCGTGTCGAGGTCCGGGTAATCGGGGATGTTGACGAAAGGCGTGGAGCTCGAAACGACCCGGCCGCCGGGGCGGAGA
>JADGNV010000172.1 GCA_017883285.1 Candidatus Aminicenantota bacterium
CTTCGCCCGAGTCCTCAAGCACCGGGCGACCTACAAGGGCCAGGACCGGTTCACGGTCTGGCTCTACGCGATCGCCCGGAACGTCCATTTCGACCACCTGCGGAAGCAGAAGGCGACCACTCCGCTCGAGGACCTCTATGAGAAGGTCCCTAGCGCCGAGATGATTCCCGAGGACCGGCTGGTCCAGGCCCAGGAAGCGGCCCTCATCAACCGCGCCCTGGCCCGCCTCTCCCCCAAGAAGCAGGAGCTTCTCGTCCTCAGCCGTTTCCAGAACCTGAAATACCGGGAGATCGCCGAGCTCCTCGACTGCCCCGTGGGGACGGTCAAGGGGATCGTCCACCGGGCCGTGGCCGAGCTGGGCGAGATCTACGCCCGGATGACCAAGGAGCTGTGCAACCATGAGCTGTGAAGAGATCCGCGACCGCATTCCCGATATCCTGACGGGCGAGATGGATCCGGCCGACCGGGCCGCCTTCGACGCCCACATCGCCCAGTGCCCCGGCTGCGCCGAAGAGCTGCGCCGCCTGACCGAGACCTGGACACGGCTGGGCGTTCTGCCCATGGAGCGGCCGTCGCAGGACTTGAGCGATCGATTCTATAAAATGCTGGAGGCCGAGCAGGAGAAGCTCGAGAAGGCCCGGGCCTTCGCCGCACCCGAGCGCAGGCGCCCCAGCTTCGCCCGCCGCGTGAGTGACGCCTTCGCCCGGCTCCGCCCCATGCCCGCGTTCCAATTCGGGGCGGCCCTGCTGATTCTCGCGATCGGCATCGGCGGCGGGCTGATGCTCGGGCCGAAGGACACGACGAAGGTCCAGGTCGCCGCGCTCGGCCGCGAGGTCCAGGACATGCGCCAGGCCATGGCCTCCACCCTGCTCCAGCAGCCCTCCTCGTCCGACCGCATCCGCGGCGTGTCCTTCACGGAGAAGATCGCCGCGCCCGGGCGCAACACGATCGATATGCTCCTGCGGACGCTGGACTCCGACCCGAGCGTCAATGTGCGCCTAGCCGCCGTCGACGCCCTCTACCTCTTCGCCGGCCAGCCCGGGGTCAAGGAGGGCATCGTCCGCTCCCTCTCGACGCAGCCCTCGCCGCTCGTCCAGGTCGCCCTCATCGACCTCCTCGTCGGCATCCGCGAGCGCAAGGCCGTCGACGCCTTCAAGGCGCTCGTCGGCGACCAAAAGCTCGATCCCGGCGTCCGGCACAAAGCCGAGCTGGGCATCCAGCAGCTGAGCTTCTAACGGAGAACACCCGATGCATAAAAGATCCTTCCCCGCGCTCGCCCTGATCGCGCTGCTGGCCGCCGGACTGGCCCTGGGGGCCGCCCCCGCCGGCCAGAAATACAAAGACAAAGACAATGACCGCGACTCCGTCTACAAGTTCCAGGAGAAAGAAGAGATCCAGAAAAGCGTCAAGCTCGCCGACCCCGGCAAGCCCCTGACGCTGTCTCTCGACAACGTCTTCGGCGGGATCGACGTGCAGTCGGCCGACGTGGCCGCCGTCGAGCTCGTCGCCCACAAGACCATCCGGGCCAAGTCGCAGGACAAGATCGGCAAGGCCAAGGTCGACGTGGTCCTCAAGATCGAGCAGACTGGGAACGACGTCGACCTCTACGTCGACGGCCCCTTCCGCTGCCAGGTCCAGGACTGCAAGGGCATCAACTGGCGCGACTTCGGCTACGAGGTCACCTTCGACTTCGTCCTCAAGGTCCCCCGCCGGACCAACCTGACCCTCAAGACGGTCAACGGCGGCGACATCTCCGTGAAGGGCGCCGAGGGCGATTTCGACGTCTCCAACGTCAACGGCAAGGTCACGCTGGAAGGCCTGGCCGGCTCGGGCGCGGCCAACACGGTCAACGGCAAGGTCCGGGCGGCCTTCACCCGCAACCCCGCCGGGGCCTGCTCCTTCCACACCATCAACGGCAACGTCGAGCTCGTCTTCCAGGGCGGGCTGGCGGCCGATTTCCTGCTGAAGACGATGAACGGCGAAGCCTACTCCGACTTCGACGCGACCCGCCTGCCCATCACGCCGATCAAGCGCGAGACGCGCGAGGGCCGCAACGTCTACCAGCGCGGCGGCTTCACCAGCGTGCGGGTGGGCAAGGGCGGGCCCGAGTTCCGCTGCGAGACTCTGAACGGCGACATCCTCATCAAGAAAGTGGCCTGATCGCCGTGAGAATAAACATTCACGCCAAAAAGGAGCGTATCATGAAGAAGAGCATCATCCGCATCGTCGGGCTGGCCGTCCTGCTGGCGGCCGCCGCGATCGCCGGGGCCCAACAGGCCGCGCCCGAGCGCATCGTCGTCCCCCTGAGCAACCCCGGCCAGCCGGCCTTCATCAAGGCCGACGTCCTGTTCGGCGCCGTCAAGGTGACGGGCTACGACGGGAAAGAAGTCATCGTCGAGGCCAAGCCCATGGCCAAGTCCCTGACCGATAAAGAAGACGAGGGCGACATGCCGAAGGCCGCCACCAAGCTCGCCTGGAAGCTCGCCAGACCCTTCGCCAAGGCCGACCAGAAGGAAAAAGACAAGAACAAGGAAGAGGCCGACAAGTCGGCCGGAATGAAGCAGATCCCCCTCAACAACTCCGGCCTGACGGTCGAGGAGGAGAACAACCGGGTCAAGATCCAGGTCGAATCCTGGCGGGCCAGCTACGACCTCGACATCAAGGTCCCGGTCAACACCTCGATCAAGATCTCCGGGGCCAACCTGGACGTGATCCAGATCGACAACGTCAGCGGCGAGATCGAGGTCGAGTCGGCCAACGGCGAGATCAAGCTGAGCAACGTGTCCGGGACGGTCGTGGCCCAGACGACCAACGGCGACGTCACCGCCGTCCTGAACCGGGTCGCGCCGGACAAGCCGATGTCCTTCGTCACCTTCAACGGCGACGTGGACGTGACCCTGCCGGCCGACATCAAGGCCACGGTGCGGATCAAGTCCAACATGGGCGAGGTCTACAGCGACTTCGACGTGGCCCTGAAGCAGGGGCCCGCGGATGTGGAGAAGAACCCCAAGAAAGAGGGCGGGAAGTTCCGCATCAGCATCGACCGCTCGATCTCCGGGACGATCAACGGAGGCGGGGCGGAGCTCAAGTTCCAGAACTACAACGGCAACATCTACCTGCGCAAGAAAAAGTAAGCGCGCCGGCGGAGATGGCTCCGCCCGGAATGAATCTTCGGGGGACGGGTTTTCCCGTCCCCCTTTTTTTTACTTGATGATCACCGTGGCCAGGCCGAAGGGCTTCATCTGGACGAAGACCGATTTCGGGACGACCTTGAACGTGTTGGCCGGGGTCTCGGCGATGTCCGTCACCCGGAACGAGACGTAATCGGATGTCCACAGCGGCGACGTGAGGTGCACTTCGGCGGCGATCCCGCCGACTTCGCGCAGGCGCACGGCGACCCCCTCCCCGTCCGCGGCCGGCTTCACCGCCTGGATGATGACGTTGGGCTTGTCCACCTCGAAGAAGCTCATGGCGTCGGCGGCGAGCGTCCCCTTGTTTTTCTCCGGCAGCCAGGCGGCGGAGAGCGGCGTGTGGATTTCCGCGCCGAAGCGCGTCGCTTTGGCCGAGTCGGCGGCGCCGGGCCGGCTGGTCAGCGCGTAGCGGAATACCAGCGTCCCGCCCTGGGCGGCCTTGAAGTTCGTGTGCCAGTAGCTGTTCATGACGTAGGAGAAGACGCTCCCGTTTTTGAGGTCGAGCTTCTTCAGCCACTTGCCGGTGTTGATGTCCCCGAACTCGACCAGCGGCGCCTCGATGGGCGACCAGACCACGGCCGCCTTCGGCCCGGCCAGCTCGACCCAGTTCTGGACGGCCTGCCAGTCCCGCGACGTGTTGGGCAGCTGGTCCGTCTCGGGGGCCATGGCTCCGTCGGCGATCTCGAACTTGAACTTGCCGCCGTCCATCTTGAAGGGGAAGGCGAAATAGGCGCCCTCGGCGTCGTA
>JADGNV010000173.1 GCA_017883285.1 Candidatus Aminicenantota bacterium
ATAACGTTTTATATACTTAATGGCGGACAGGAAACCGGATAAAAACCAGATTATGGTGAGCTTCTGAATATACCGGGGATTTTTTACCCGAATTTGAGAAAAAAAGGAATTTATGGAATTTAAGACATTTGATTTACACGAACAGGTGGCGGCCGGGGTTACGGCGGCTGCCTATAGAACGCCAACGCCGATCCAGGCCCAGGCAATCCCGCTGGTCATGCAAGGGCACGACCTCGTGGGCCTGGCCCAAACCGGCACCGGGAAGACAGCGGCCTTTGTGCTGCCAATCCTGCACCGTCTGATGAAGGGACCTCGCGGTCATGTACGCGCCCTCATTGTCGCGCCTACGCGCGAACTGGCGGAGCAGATCCACGAGGCCATCGTAAGCATGGGAAAGCAGACACGCCTCCGGAGCGCAACGATCTACGGCGGTGTGGGCCTCAACCCGCAGATACGGAAACTTCGCAACGGTGTCGAGATCGTTGTTGCCTGTCCAGGCCGTTTGCTCGATCATATCAATCAGCGCACGATCGACCTGTCGCGCCTGGAAGTGCTCGTGCTCGACGAGGCGGACCGTATGTTCGACATGGGCTTCCTTCCTGATGTCAGGAAGATCATTAAGCATGTGCCGTCCCAAAGACAGACGCTGTTGTTCGCGGCAACCATGCCCGATGATATCCGTAGGCTGGCGCACGAGATCCTACACGCCCCGGTAACGGTGCAGGTCAATTACGCTGCACCCATCGACACTGTAGCGCACGCGCTCTATCCCGTTGATCAGCACCTGAAAACCGCGCTCCTCCTGGAACTGCTGCGCCATACCGACACTGAATCGGTCCTTATATTTGCGCGCACCAAGCACCGCGCCAAGCGCGTGGGACAGCAATTGGAAAATGCCGGCTACCGGGCCGCCTCCCTGCAGGGCAACCTTTCACAGAACAGACGGCAGGCAGCGCTTGACGGATTCCGTAACGGCTCTCATCAGATTCTTGTGGCGACCGACATCGCCGCACGCGGGATAGATGTCTCAAGCATATCCCACGTCATCAACTACGACATGCCGGACACCGCTGATGCCTACACGCACAGGATAGGCCGCACGGGACGTGCCGCAAAGACCGGCGATGCCTTCACGTTCATGACCCGTGAAGACGGGGATATGGTCCGCAGCATCGAACGCGTCCTTGGCGAAAAGGTGGAGCGCCGCACATTGGAGGGCTTTGACTATAAAAAGCCGATGCCGGGCCGCGATACCGAATTTGCCCGCCCTCCATATAAACCCCAGCAACGCAGGGAGCAGAAAATAACAAAACCATCCGGTAACCGTCCGGCGACATCCGCCCCGCAGAAAAAAGACAGTGGCGGAAGAGTGGAAAAGCACAAGTTCGGAAGAGGCGAAACCCGGAAGCCGTACCACCGCCCGGCCTCTCATCGGGGTTACAATTCTCACTCCTCATGAAAGCAACTGATTCCCGACATTCTGAGAATGCAGAAAGAATTTGGCATGAAAGCCGCATTGACATATAATGGCCTCTTCCTTGTCCAGCGCGCCATCCGATAGCGGAAGGGCGCAGGACGGCAAGAGGCAAAAGTAAAAACTGTAAAGAGGAGGAACGAAAATGAAATTAAGGTACCGGTTAATGTTGATGATGGGAGCCTTCGGATTGGCGGTGATGACCGGCTCTTTGTTCTCTCAGGAAACGGACAGACGCATCGAATCGACCGCCAAGAAATCGTATGTGTTCAATACCTATCTCAAAGGCGATGATATTCAGATTCATTCCCAAGATGGCGTCGTCACCTTGAGGGGAACCGTTTCAGAGGAATCCCATTTATCGTTAGCCGCCGATACGGTCGCCAATCTGCCTGGAGTTAAAAGCGTAGACAACAGGCTGGAGGTAAAGGGCGGAATTCCGGAAAAAAACTCAGATGCTTGGATCCACATGAAGATCACAACCATGCTCATGCTGCATAGCAATCTGGACGGCGCCAATATCGGGATTGGGGTAAAAGATGGTCGGGTGACCCTGCAGGGTGAGGCCGGCAGCCAAGCTGAAAAAGAGCTGACAACCGAATATGTCAAAGATGTCGACGGGGTGAAAGATGTCGACAATAAGATGACCGTGGCGACAGCAGGCCATGAAGAACACAAAACGGTTGGAGAATTTGTCGACGACGCATCCATAAAATCGCAGATCAAATTGGCATTGCTCTTCCACCGCGGGACGAACGCCTTTAAAACCGAGATTTCTGTCGAAAAAGGTGTGGTCACTGTGACCGGCAAGGCCAAGAACGCTGCTGAAAAAGAATTGGTCACCAAACGCATTGAAGATATCCGTGGCGTTAAAACAATCCACAACCGGATGATTATCGAGTAAACATCTTTAATCGGCCCGAAGGGCAGATAATTTTCATGATTGAAAAGATGTCAACACGATGCGAGGCGCATTGTAGTAAAATATGCGCTTATGGCATCCGATAATACGACCCCGGCTGATTTTCGGCGGCGGATTCTCGGCTGGTACCGCCGCCGAAAACGCGACCTGCCCTGGCGCCGGACCTCCGATCCCTACGCCATCTGGATCTCGGAGATTATGCTCCAGCAGACGACCGTCGGCGCGGTCATCCCCTATTATGGGCTGTGGCTGAAATCCTTTCCCGATATTCGTTCGCTCGCCGCGGCGCCCCTCCGGAAAGTCCTCAAAGCCTGGCAAGGATTGGGCTACTATGCCCGGGCCCGCAATCTCCACGCAGCGGCTAAGGCCTTCGTCAAGCACCACGGCGGACAAATTCCGGAGGAGTACGACGCTCTCCGGTCTGCGCCCGGATTCGGGCCCTACACGACCGCCGCGATCCTGAGCCTGGCCTACCGCCAGCCCTACCCCGTCCTCGAGGCCAACGTCCGGCGGGTCATGATGCGCCTCCTCGGGCTCCACGGTCTGGCCGACGGCCGGCACGACAGGATCATCTCCGCCCGGCTCGAGGAATTGATCGCCCGGAAGTCGCCGGGCGATTTCAACCAGGCGATGATGGAGCTCGGGGCCCTCGTCTGCCGCTCGCGCTCCCCGCTCTGCCCGGGCTGTCCTGTCCAGGGCTTCTGCGCCGCCTTCGCCAAGGGAGAACAGGAGATCATCCCCCGGCCGACGAAGATTTCCTACCGCAAGATCGAGGCCGTGGTCGGGATCATCGAGGACGGCGGGCGGGTCCTTATCCAGCAGCGGCCGGACACCGGTCTTCTCGCCGGCCTCTGGGAGTTTCCAGGCGGAAAAATGCGCCGCGGGGAGGGGCGGATTCGGGCTCTAGCCCGCGAAATCCGGGAGGAAACCGGCGCCGAAATAACCGCGCCCCGCTTTTTCATGACGGTCGACCATTCCTACACCCAATATCAGGTGAAGCTCCACGCTTTCCGCTGCACCTTCAAGACTGGGACGCGGCCGAGCGACGGCGCGCGGCTCAGATGGGTCCGGTTGCGCGACCTGCGGAAATTCCCGTTTCCCTCGGGGAGCGCCAAGATCATCCGCGGCCTCGAAGAGACCGATCGGCCGCAGGGAGGCCGCCCGTGACGTCCGCGACGTCTGCGACGACCAGGTCGACCGGGTCGCGGATCGTCCGCTATAAGTTCGTCGATTACGGGGAGAGGTTCGATCCGGTTCCGGACACGCTCGTCCTGGACGTCGGGATGAAGACCGTGCCGGGGGTCATCGACCACCATCAGCCCGACGCCGAGCCCGAATGCGCGACCTCGCTCGTGGCCAAATACCCGCGCCTCGTCCTGGACCACATCGCCGCCTCCGGCCCGAATACGGCGCCGAACGCTCACGCGATGTCGGCGTCGAACGGGGCGCCGGACGCGGCACCTCTGACGATCGTCACCCACCGCCTGCCGGACTTCGATTCTCTCGCCGCCATCTATCTCTCGCTCAAGGTCCTCGAGACGGGCGGGATCGACCCCGGGCTTCAGAAAATCGCGGCCTATGCCAAGCTCGTCGATTCGGCCGCTCTCCCAAAGACGATCGATCTCTCGGGAACTCCCTACGCCCTCCTCCGGGCGATGTTCTCGGGATCGAAGAAGAGCGAGGACGAGAACAATCGCGAGCGCCTCGAGGAGGGACTGAAGTTCATGCGGGCTCTCCATGCGCTCGCGTCCGCGGGCGGCGAGATCCTCGAGGACCCGCGGCTGTTCGCGGGCATCGACCGCTACGACCGCGCCCGCCGGAAAGTCAAAGGCGACTACACCACGTATTTGTCCGACCTCGTCCGGTCGAAGCCCTTCCGCGTCGATTTGCCCACTTCCGGCAGCCTCCCTTCGCGTCTGACAGTGGACGGCCTTCTTGTCACGAACCCGCGGAGCTTCCTGCTTAAAGAGTGGGCCCACCGCGACCGGGAGCACCCGCCTCTCGGCGAAGGGTACTCGTTCGTCGTGTCGAACTTCGGGAATAGCCATTACGGGCTCGGGGTGGACCCGACCCGGGGCGTGTACCTGCGCGGCCTCGGCGAGCGGCTCAATCTGAGGGAGCGGGACAAGCGTCGGACAACGGGAGCGCCTGACGGCCGCGACTGGTATGAAGGTAACTGCCCGCTTTTCGATTACCGGATCATCGTATCGCCTCAGGGCGATACGATTCTGACCGCCGCCGAAATCATGGAGGAAGTCCTCGCCTTCGGCGGCGGCCGCTTTCTTGAGAAGCGGAGCGGATCAGCCGGGAACTAGCGCCTCGTCCTAATAATCCTCGTTCGTTTCTTTATAGACGACGCCGCGCCGCTTCAGGCCGTCGAGCATAAATTCCACGCATTCCGATTCCCGGCCGATGAACTCTGGGGCAATGATCCCCTTGCGCGTATAAAGTCCGCGGGCCAGCATCCGGACAGCCATCGTGGCCGTGTAGCCCGTGGTCCGGGCCATGGAGTGGACGCCGGTCTCCGGATCGAACCGGTCCAGGAGGTCGGACGTAAACCGCCGGCTTCGGCCGCTCGCGGTCCCCTCGACGATCACCCTCATGATGGTGATGTCCCGGTCGGACGGGCCCATCTTCCATTTCGGAAACAGCAGCTTCGCCGTGACGTCGAGCGGCCTGATCCGCGCTCCGTTCACTTCGATTTCCTCCTGGCTGAAAAAGCCCGTTTCGCGGAGCACGGACATTTTTTCGATATGGCCGGGATAGCGGAGCGTTTTCTCTTTCATGTCGGGGGCGGGAACGGTCCGGATCAGCGTCCGCAGGCCGTCGGTATTGAAGGCTTCGAGCGTGCCGATCCCGGGGAAGTCCAGGAATTCGGGTTCGGACAGGGCGGGGCGGACGACGACCGCGCCGTTCTGGACGTATCGCGCCGGACGGGTGTATTCCTCGATCACATCGACCGGAGAAAAGCCGGCTTTGTAATCGTACGGCCACTCCCGCACCTCCGGCAGCCCTCCGACATAGATCAGGACGGACGAGACTGCGTCGAGCCGGGCCTGCGCGCGCCCTATGAGAATGTTGGACATACCCGGGGCGACTCCGCAATCGACCACCGCCGTCACGCTCTTTTCGCGGGCCAGCGCGTCCAGGGCGAACGGGTCCTCCGGAAAGAAAGCGATGTCGACGACGTTCTTTCCGGCCTCCAGGACGGCCCGCAGAGTTTGGAATCCCAAAAATCCGGGCACGGCGCTGAGGGCGAGATCGAAATCCCGCACGACCTGTCGGACCGCAGCCGGGTCCGACAGGTCGGCCTCGATCGTCCGCACGCCGGCCTTATTTTTCAATCGGGCCAGCGCCGCCGGGGCGATGTCCGCGACGCTGATCTCGAATCCAGGCTCCGACGCTAGGTCAGCGGCCATGGGGCCGCCGACGAGGCCCGCTCCCAACACGATGATTTTCATTTTGAACCTCGCTCACAATAAAAAAAGGGGCCAGGGAAAAGACGGGGAAGGGATCTGGCGCGAGGCGGGTTTTATAGACCGCTGAAGCGGTTCAAGAAGTGGACCAAGCCGACCCGGCAATCAGCGAAGCCGCGTTTCCGTACGATCCGGGACCGATGGATCATGGAGCCATTCTAGGAATAGGCCGGCCGCCTGTCAAGGCGATTTTCGCGATCGCGTCTTTTCAACCGACCCGAGAAAATGTATGATGTCCCTCTTCAACGGGTAAACGCCATGGCAAAACGACGCGCGCTCAAACTCCCCCACACCCTGGTCCTGATCTATGGTCTCGTCATCGGGGTCTATCTCCTCAGCCTGCTCGTCCCTTCCGGCCAGTTCCAGCGCGTCGAAAAAACGGTCCAGGGCCAAACCCGGATGGTCACCGTCCCGGGCACCTACGCCCCCGTCGCCAAGAAGATGCTGGGGCCGGAGTGGCTCCTCATCGGCCCCATCCGCGGATTCCAGGACGGGGCCCTCATCATCTTCCTGATCTTCATCTTCGGCGGGGTCTTCGCCGTCCTGGGAAAGACCGGGGCCATCGAATCGGGCATCCAGCGCCTAGCCAGGTTCTTCGCCCGGAAGCCGCGCTCGAAGAAATTCGTGATCCCGGCTCTCATGATCGTCTTCTCCCTGGCCGGGGGCATCTACGGCATGGCCGAGGAATCGATCCCGTTCGTCCTCATCTTCATCCCCCTGGCGCTCTCGCTCGGCTACGATTCGATCGTGGGCGTGGCCATCCCCTTCCTGGGATCGGCGGTCGGGTTCTCGGCCGCGTTCTTCAACCCGTTCACCGTCGGAATCGCCCAGGGCCTATCCGATCTGCCCCTGTATTCGGGGCTCGCCTACCGCCTCGTCCTCTGGGTGGTCGCCACGGCCGTGGCCATCGTCTTCGTCATGATGTATGCCTCCCGGATCACGAAGGACCCGCGAAAGAGCCCGGTTTACGAAATCGACCTGGCCCGGGGCTACGTCCCGAACGACGCAGCGGCCGCGGACGTGCCTTGGGGACCCGCCCAGAAGTTCGTCCTGGCGATCCTTTTCACCGGGATCGGCCTTCTCATATACGGGATCCTGGCCAAAGGTTGGTACATGGAGGAGATCGCCGCCCTCTTTTTGGGCATCGGCCTCATCTCCGGGCTCGTCGCCCGGATCCGCCCCTCCGAAATCGCGGCGAGCTTCGTAGCCGGAGCGAAGGACGTCATGAACGTGACCCTGATCATCGCCGGCGGCCGGGCCATCCTCATCATCCTCAAGGAGGCCGTCGTCCTCGACACCGTGCTCCAGGCCACCGCCGGTGTCATTTCAGCGGTGCCCGGCCTGATCACCGCCCAGATGATGTTCCTCACCCAGGCGGTCATCAATTTCTTCATCCACTCGGGGACCGCCCAGGCCGCCCTGACCATGCCCATCATGTCGCCGCTCAGCGACCTCGTCGGCATCACCCGCCAGACGACCGTCCTCTCCTTCCAGCTCTGCGAAGTCATCAACCCCATCCTGCCGACGTCGGCGGTCACGATGGGCGTCCTGGGCGTCGCCAAGATCCCCTGGGAGAAATGGGCGAAATGGTTCGTCCCCCTGATGATCGTGCTGATCGTCTTTTCCCTGATCGCCCTCGTGCCGCCCATTCTGATGCACTGGGGACCGTTCTAGGCCCGCCTTTTAAACCTGAAAGACGCGGATCACTTCTTCCGGAGGTCCTCGATCTTTTTCCGGAGAGCATCCTGCTTGGGATCAACGGCAAGAGAGCGCTCCCATGCGGACAGCGCTTCCTTCGTTTGTCCCAGCCGGAGATGGCAATCGCCGAGCGCGTTGAGGACCGGGATGCTCACGCCGGCTCGGCTTATCGCTTTTTCATAGAGATCGATCGCCTCCCGAAATTCACCGAGGGCCTGATAAACGCCGGCAAGGGCCAGGGCGTACTGGTCATCGGCCGCGGCGCTTTCGAGGAACGGGAGCAGGATCTCCTTGGCCCGGCCGAAATCCCCCATCCGCGAACGCAACTGGGCCAGGGCCAGGGCGTATTTTAGGGACGTGGGCTTCCGACGGCGGGCGGATTCCAAGAACGAATCTGCATCCTCCAACCGCCCGGCGTTAGACGACTGGGCGCCGAGGATATAAGCGTATTCCGGGTCATCGGAGGGAGGCATGACCCGGGAGACGATCCACGGTCGGGGCAATCCGGCCATGGGCGTGATCCCAAAATCCTGGGTGCGCGCGCCCAGCTCGCGCCCGGAGGCGTCAAGGAGCGAAATCCGCAACTGGTAAGCGGCCGGGGCGAACCCGGCAAGGGGAATCTCTTCGACGACGTCGATGCCGCGCACATCGCGCAGCGGCTTGTTCCGGGACCAGACCTCGCGGCCGTCCTTGGAGATGCCATACTGGAGCGACCCGCGGGCGGCCAAGTCACCGGCCAGGCCGAAGACCTGGATGAAGGCGATGATCGTCTCCTTCTGGTGAAAGAAGTTCCCGGCCTGGCAGGAGATCTGGTCCGTCCCAAACTTGAACGGCTTGTTGAATGCGGGCGGCGGCGGAACGGTCTTGCGCAGGTATCCGAGGAGGGGGTTTCCCATGCGGAGCGAGTTCGTTTCGGCCGGGATCGAAATCCGGCCGTCCAGGGCGCTGAATTCCTTCGAGATCGTGTTCTTCATCAGGACGCTGATCGTATAATCGCCCGGGATGAGGGGA
>JADGNV010000174.1 GCA_017883285.1 Candidatus Aminicenantota bacterium
GATGCGGCGAAAGTCGACGCCCTGGCCCTCGCGCAGGCCGCGGATCCAAGCCGCAGTCCCCCGAGCCTCGTCCCGTTCGTCCAGAAAGCGGTAGAGGCGCGGCGGATTCCCGCCGGGCTTGCGGGCGATGAGCGTCTTCTCCTTCCTCCGGGCGTTGGCCCTGATCAGCTCGTCGGCCAGGCGGAGGACCTGGGGAGTCGAGCGGAAATTCTCTTCCAGCCGGACCACGGGGGCCTTGGGGAAATCCTTCTCGAAGGCCAGGATGTTCTCGATATCGGCGCCGCGCCAGCCGTAGATCGACTGGTCGGGGTCGCCCGTGACGAATAGGTTGTCGTGGCCGTCGGCAAGGGCCCGGGCGATCCGGTACTGGCAGGCGTTGGTGTCCTGGTACTCGTCGACCAGAAGATAACGATAGCGACGGGACAAGCGGGCGCGCAGGCCGCCGTTGTCGCGGAGAAGTCGGGCCGTCTTCAGCAGCAGATCGTCGAAATCGACCGCGCCGGCGGCGGAAAGTTTTTTTGCGTAAGCGGCGTGGATCTCGTCGAGCAGGGCTTCCGGAAAATCCGTCGTCCCGGGATCTCCGCCCCCCCGGCCCTCCAGCCGGTTCTTCCGGACGCCGATCGCCCGGAGGACGCGGGCCGGCGGGAAATCCCCGGGCTCGAGCTTGAGCTCCTTGAGGACGTCGGCCAGGACGGCTTTCTGGTCGGACTGGTCGTAGATGGTGAAGCCGGGCGGCAGGGCGGCCGGCCCGGCGAACTCGCGGAGAAGGCGCGCGCAAAGGGCGTGGAACGTCCCGATCGACGCGCCCGGGGGGACCTTCATCGCCGCCAGGCGGTCGCGCATCTCGCCGGCGGCCTTGTTGGTGAAAGTCAGGGCCAGGATTTGGACCGGCGGGACCCCCTCCGAAATCAGGCGGGCGATCCGGTGGGTGATGACCCGGGTCTTGCCTGACCCGGGGCCGGCCAGGACCAGCATCGGACCTTCGCCGTGGAGGACGGCGGAGCGCTGGCGCTCGGTCAGGCCGGAAAAAACGTCTGGAGTCATTTTGGGATTCTCGGCGCCGGAAGGAAGCGAGAGACGGGTCCCGGGGCGCGGGCGTCAGACCTTGGACACGTATTGCCCGGTGCGGGTATCGACCTTGATGATCTCGCCGGCGGACATATATTCGGGGACTTGGACGACCAGCCCCGTGGACAAGGTCGCCGGCTTGGTCCGGGCCGTCACCGAACCGCCTTTCATCGAGGGCCGGGTTTCGATGATCGTCATGGGGATGAACGACGGCAGCTCGAGGCCGAGGACCCGGCCCTCCGTGGAGATCGAGAGGAGGCCCTCGATGCCCTCGGTCAGATACGGCCATTCGTCCTCGAGGTCCTCCTTGGCCAGGGTGAACTGGCTGAAGTCGTGGAGGTCCATGAAGGTGATCCCGGAGTCGTCGCCGTAGAGGTACTGGATCGGCCGGCGCTCGAAATCGGCCTCGTCGAAGGGATCGTCGCCGCGCAGGGACTGGTCGACCTTGCGCTTGGTGATCAGGTTGCGGAAGCGGATCTTGTAGAGAGACCCCGCCCCGCGGGCGGAAGGCTTCTGGACGCTGACGTTCTCCACGATGTGGGGGTCGCCGTCGATCTTGACGACGTCGCCTTTTTTGAGATCGGAGGCACGGAACATCTCGGTTGTCCTTTTCGTCCGGGCCGAACGGCCCGCCGGCCGCCTATTATATCGAACCCCGGCGAAAAGTCATCCCCACCGAAAAGGAAGTCCGGCGCGGGGGCCAATCATCCACGTCGAGCGGGCGTCTTTCTTGCGTCCTGGGAAAGGAGTCGGCCGGGCCCCGGAAACCGGGTTCCGGGGTCGGGCCCGGCTCACCGAGGAGGGAAATGCTGGAGCATCTTGTCCACGGCGTCGCGGACGAAGCGCCCGATCGTTTCGGGGGACTCGTTGTCGGGAAGGTCTTCGGTCGCCACCGCCCGCCAGACCAGCTTCTTCTCGCCGGCGTCGACGAAGTCGAGGACGATCTTGCCCACGTCGTAGGAAGTGATATCGATGCCCCAGGGGCCGCCCCAGTACATCCAGGGCCGCCAGTACCAGCCGAAGGGGAAATAGGAATACCCCCAGTTCATGACGTCCACTTTTTCCCGGCGGTCGGAGTGGATGGCGATGACGAGATCGGCGTTTCCCGCGGCGGCCTTGAAGCCCTTGGTCACCAGGCCATCGGTCACCGCGTCCTTGATCCGGTTATAGAGGATCTCGTTGACATTCAAATTCCCCGGGGCTTTCAGAAACTGGAACGTGTGGTACTTGGCGAAGTCGGCCTTGGCGTAGTAGTCGTATCTCACTCGCAGGGTCGAGCAGGCCGCCGCGAGAATCAGCAGCCCGCCCAGGAGCGCCGCATGGGATTTTTTCATCGGAACCCTCCGGATTGATGAACCGTTCATCCGAGCCGAAGCCGCCTGGAGCTTGGGGCGGGCCGGCTCACTTGAGCACGACGTCGATCGACTGGGTCAGATCGGGGTGCTTCTTGTCCCACACCTTGATGGTGAGAGTGTCGCCCTTCTGGAAGCCGGGGTTGTTGAAATACATCCGCGTCCGGAAGCCGATCTCGTTGACCATGGAGCCCTCGTTGACCGCGAGCGTCCGCC
>JADGNV010000175.1 GCA_017883285.1 Candidatus Aminicenantota bacterium
GCGGCCGACGTCTGCGTCGGTCCCCCCGCGTTAGCCGGGACCGACGCCAGGATCAGAAGGAGGATCGGAAGGCTCCGGTTCATGAGGGTCTCCTTTCCGGCCCGCCCACCAGGGGGACGAACCGCACGCCGAAGAGGCCGGTGTCCCGGAATCCCGATTCCCCCCGCCGGACGAGGATGAGCGTCTGATTTTCCGCGCCGACGGGAACGATCATCCGGCCGCCGACGGCGAGCTGGTCCCGGAGGTCCGTCGGCATCGCAGCGGGCGCCGCCGTGACGCAGATCCCGTCGAAGGGGGCCGATTCCCACCACCCTTGCGTCCCGTCGCCGATCCGATAGCGGATGTTGGAATAGCCCAGCGCATCGAGGTTCGCCCGGGCGCGCCGGGCCAGCGTCTCGACGATCTCGATCGTGAAGACCTCGGCGGCGATCTCCGCCAGGACCGCGGTCTGATATCCCGAGCCGGTTCCGATCTCCAGGATGCGTTCTCCGCCCTTGAGATCGAGCGCTTCGGTCATGGCCGCTACGATATAAGGTTGGGAGATGGTCTGGCCTTCGCCGATCGGCAGAGGATCGTCCTCGTAAGCGACGGATTGGAGCGCCTCCGGGACGAACGCGTGCCGAGGGATTTTCCGGAGAGCCGCCAGGACGCGGGGATCCCGGACGCCGCGGGCGACGATCTGGCTCCCGACCATCCGTTCCCGTCGGGAGGCGTCGTCGTCGCGCATGCGGGGCGTCAGTAGGCGCGGGCGAAATAGGCCAAGGCCTTGGCCTCCCGGCCGCAGCAGACGCAGGTCTTCCCCCTGGCCGCCGGTCCTTCGCAATCGGGGGGAATGACCCGGATCGTGGCCATCGTTTCGGCCTTGATCTTGTCTTCGCAGACTTCCCCTCCGCACCAGGGGCCCTTGACGAAGCCGCGCTTCGTTTCTATGAGGTCCTTCAGCTCGCCGTAGGTCCCCGCCTCGCGGGTGTTCTCCTCCCGGTATTGGAGGGCGGCTTTGAAGAGCGACGCCTGGATGTCGTCGAGCAGGGCGGCCGCCTTTTCGGCGAGGGAGTCCAGGGAGACGGCCTCCTTCGTCTTCGCGTCCCGGCGGACGAGGATCGCCTGGCCGGACTTGACGTCCCGGGGTCCGATCTCGATCCGGAGCGGAACGCCGCGCATCTCGTGCTCGGCGAACTTCCAGCCCGGAGTGAACTCCTCCCGGGCGTCGACCTGGACGCGCACGCCCGCCTTTTTCAGGCTCTCCGCAGCGGCGAGGACGGCGGGCAGGACCGTTTCCTTCCAGTTGCCAAAGGCGATGGGCACGAGGACAGCCTGGACCGGGGCCACGCGCGGGGGCAGGCGCAGACCGGAATCGTCGCCGTGGGCCATGATCACGGCCCCGATCATCCGGGTCGTCGCCCCCCAGGAGGTTTGCCAGACGTATTGGAGGGTCTGGTTGCGGTCCTCGAACTTGATGTCGAAGGCCTTGGAGAAGTGCTGGCCGAGGTTATGCGACGTCCCCATCTGGAGGGCCTTGCCGTCGGACATCAGGGCTTCGATGGCGTACGTCATCTGAGCGCCGGCGAACTTCTCGCGCAGCGTTTTGCGGCCGGCGACGACCGGGATGGCGAGCTCGGTCTCGCAGAATTCCTTGTAGAGGGCCAGGATCTTGAGCGTCTCCTCCTGGGCCTCCTCGGCCGTTTCGTGGCAGGTGTGCCCTTCCTGCCACAGGAATTCCGTCGTCCGAAGGAAAGGCCGGGTCACCTTTTCCCAGCGAACGATGTTGGCCCACTGGTTGTAGAGGATCGGCAGATCGCGCCAGGACTTGATCCACTTGGAATACATGTAGCCGATGATGGCCTCCGAGGTCGGGCGGACGGCCAGGCGCTCCTCGAGCTCCTCCTTGCCGCCCATGGTGACCCAGGCCACCTCCGGAGAAAATCCTTCGACGTGTTCGGCTTCCTTCTTCAGGAAGCTCTCGGGGATGAACAGGGGGAAATAGGCATTGACATGGCCCGTGTCCTTGATCCGGCGGTCCATGAGGCGCTGGATGTTCTCCCAGATGGCGTAACCGTAAGGGCGGATGACCATCATGCCCTTCATGGGGGTGTAATCCGCCAGCTCGGCCTTCTGGACGATTTCGGCGTACCAGCGGGAAAAATCCTCGGATTTTGGCGTAATCTGCCTGACCAGGCGCTCGTCTTTGCTCACGTTTAACTCCGGCGGTCAATTTGGAGGGGAAGACCCCTTCCAACGGGTGCCGGGAAGACCCGGCCGCCCTGCCTCCTCTTCTCGGGCGGGGCATGAAACCCCGCCCTGCGACCAAGGGGGCGACTCCCCCTTGGAACCCTCTACGAGCGGCGCCCCGGGCCAAGACCCGGGGCATAACGCCGCTCGTGAATTCGGCGGGCTCATTCTAACGTCCGCTCCCCTCCTTGTCAACTCGACCCCGTCCTAAACCCTGGTGGTAGCCGTAGGGGTTTAGGGCCGGATTGGCGCGGGGTCGCCGGACCCCGGGCGGAGAGTGGCGGGGTGCCGGAGCGAGGTGAGGCCGGCAAAACGGAATATCACCCCGGAGTTCATCCTTAGGGGTGATTGACCCGTCCGGCGGCCGGATTTATCTTGTCCTCAAGGTCAAGGAAAAGGAATTTTTCGGAAAGGAAGCGGTAATGATCAGACAGCCATTCATGGACAGCGCGGATGCCCAGGGCGGCCGGGACCCAGGGTTCACCTTCCCCTTGCCGACGTCGGTCCAGGGGGTGAACGCCCGGGGTAAGGAATTCACCGAGGACACCGTCCTCTCCTACATCAGCCACGAACTGTCCTCGTTCATCCTCAGGACCCCCATCCAAATCGGCGCCCGCCTGAGGATGGTCATCGACCTCCCGGAGAAGCTCTCGCTCGACGACAAGGACCTCAAGCTGGTCCTCAAGGGGCACGTGGAGAAGGTCGAGATCCAGCGGGACCGGGCCGCCTCCCAGAAAGTCACGGTCAAGTTCGACGGGAAATACATCATCAAGCCCGACGCGTGAAGGCCGGAATCTCGAACCGGCACCCGCGACGGATGGTCGCGGTAAAACTCGATCCCCGGTTCCGCATTCAGGCGGCCACCGCCTGAGCGCGGACCGTCCCGCAGACGGCCGCTCCGCCGTTCGCCCCTTCCCCCTCTGTCCCTCCGGCACCGGGGCCGACCCTAGTGCCGGATGGGCACGGGCCCGAGTTGACAGGGCCGCGGTCGATTGATTAGAATTCGGGCCATCGAGAGGACATCTAGAACGCCAATCGCCGAAGGGACCGAAACCGTATGAACAAGAGAAAACCGACGCTCCCGGAAACCCCGAAAATCAAGGTCCTCGTCTTCTGCCCGTCGGACCTGATCCAATCGGGGATCCTCCGGGCCCTGGAGGTCGATCCCGAGATCGACATCGTCAACATCGAGAAATCGACGATCGAGTCCTTCATGGAGTCGATCCGCAAGCTCCTGCCGCACGTCATCCTCTTCGCCAGCACGGACTCGCTCCCGAACATACGCGAGATCTGCAAGGCAATCCGGGAGATCTCCAAGGACCAGCTCAAGTCCCAGATGCTCCTCATCGGCAACATCCCCAGCCACGAGGAGATCGTCAGCCTGATCAACGTCGGCGCCCGCGGCTACTTCGACCTGAACGACCCGTCGGGCCAGCTCCCCGAGGCCATCCACGTCATCCACCGGGGCGAGATCTGGCTGCCCCGGGACAAGATGAGCAGCATCATGGACCGGATCATCTCGGTCGTCGGCCGCGACCTCAAGGAGAAGACCCTCGACCAGCTCACGCCCACGGAATTCCAGGTCCTCAAGCTCATTGGCCAGGGCAAAAGCAACGAAGAAATTGCCAACATCCTCTTCATCAGCAAGAACACCGTCCGGTCCCATATCAAGAGCATCTACGCCAAGCTCGACACGCACAGCCGGCTCCAGCTGGCGCTCTACGCCATCAATTCGGCCCTCTTTTAATGAGAAAGGAACAGGGTGTGAGTACCATGAAGAAAGCCGCCTCGACCGCCCGCCCGACCGCCTCCCCCGCCCCGCGGACCCGCTCCACGGCGTCTGCGACGACCAGGTCGGCTTTGTCGACCGAGTCGTCCGCGACGTCCGCGAAGGCTCGTCCCTTGACGTCCTCCGTACGCCGCCGCCGGGAATGGCGCTTCTTTTTTCCGTTGACGGCCATTGTCGAGGGCTCGCTCCCCGACGGCTCGAAGTTCCGGGAAAAGGCCCGGCTCGAGAACATCTCCTCCGGCGGCGCGTTCTTCCAGCTCGCCTCGGGCATCGTCGTCGGATCCAAATTCGACCTGCTCATCGACATGCCCAAGTCGGCCACCGACGGCCGGAAGATCCAGCTCAAAGTGGGGGGCAAGGCGATCCGCCTGGAGCGGCCCGACAAGAAGGGCAAGAAACAAGGCGTGGCCATCCGCTTCGGCAAGGATTTCGGCTTCGTCGCCGGTCCGAAGATATAACCCCCCTCCTCCATGCTCCTCGTTTCGCTGACGGGCGGAATTGCCTCCGGAAAATCCATCGTCGGAGAGGTCCTCGCCCAACGCGGCTGCCATCTCCACGCGGCCGACCGAGCGGCGCGGGACCTCCAGACCCCGGGCCGGCCCGCTTACGACAAGATCCTCGCCCGATTCGGCCGGCCGGTCCTCGCCCCCGACGGGACGATCGACCGCAGGAAGCTGGGCGCGATCGTCTTCGCCGACGCCCGCGAGCGCGAGGCGCTGAACGCCATCGTCCATCCTCTCGTCTTCGCCGCGATGCGCGAAACCGCCGCCCGGCTCGAGGCGGAAGGCAAAGTTCGCATCTTCGTCAACGAGGCGGCGCTCACGATCGAGGCCGGGTTCACGGAATACTTCGATAAGATCGTGGTGGCCACCTGTCCTCCCGACGTCCAGATGCGGCGGCTCGCTGCGCGCGACAGCCTCTCTCCCGAGGAAGCCCGGCGGCGGCTCGAGGCCCAGATGCCGGCGGAGGAGAAGCTCGATTTCGCCGATTACATCGTCGACACTTCGGGTTCGCTCGAGGAGACCGTCGCCCAGGCGGAAGCGCTCTATGAAGACCTTCTTCTTGACGAGAAGGTCAAGCGCCAGGATATGGAGAGCCGCTGGCCGCGGCGTTGAGTCAGCGGACGCCGCTTTTCAAGGCGGCGGCGAGCAAAGGGATCATGATCTCGTGGTGCCCGAGGAAATAATACCCTTTTCCCGTTTTCCCGAGCGGTCGCCGGACCACGTTCTCCGCGGGACGATAATGGTGGTTGAAATCGAAGACGGCCGTGGAAAACCCGTCGAGCCGCCCCCCCCGGTTCCGGACGAGCGCGACGGCCTTGAGGAAGACCTCGGGCAGGAGCACCGCCGATCCCACGTTGAGGTAAACGCCCCCGCCGTCGAGGCGGGCGACCTCCGCGGCGAAGCGGTGGAAGTCCCGAAGCGAGGCGGCGCCGATCGCTTCGCCGTTCGCCCGGGGATGCATGTGGATGATGTCAGTCCCGATGGCGACGTGGACCGTGACGGGGATGCCAAGATTGTAGGCCTCGCCGAGGAGGCTGAGCTTCCGATGCGGGAATTTTGAACGGCCGATCATCCGGCCGACCGATTCGCCCAGTCCCCGGCCTTCGGCCGCGCCCGCGTTTATCGCCTCGTTCAGGAGATCGCCGGTCTCGCGGGCCATCCCGAACCGGCCGGACTTGATCTGGGATTCCACGTCCTCGGAGGTCCGGCCGGCGAAGGCCAACTCGAAATCGTGGATGATCCCGGCGCCGTTCAACGCCAGGGCCGACACCCATCCGTCTTTCATGAGATCGATAATGACGGGGTTGAGCCCGACCTTGACGACGTGGGCTCCCATCCCCCAGAGGAGGGCCCGACGGCGCCCCTTCGCCTTCGCCATCCGGCCAGCGAATTCCCGGAAATCGGCCGCGGCGAGGATGTCGGGCAGGCCGCGGAAGAAGCCGGAGATCGAGTCGTTCGGGCGCGGGGCCTTGGCCAGGCGGCGCACGTCGACCTTGCTCTTGCGGGACCGGAGCGAATAAGTCCGGAGTCCGGTCGAATTCGAGGGCTTACGGCGATCGGTCAATATCGTCCCCTTGGCAGCGGGCCGGACGGCGCCGGATGCCGGACGCCGGGTGGACCGAGGATCACGCGCCGGCTTTGGGCGAGAGGATCTTCAGCTCCTGGCCGCAACGGAACTTGATCCGCTTGCCCTGGGTGATATGGATCTGTTTCTTGCGGCGGATGTCGCGGCCGTAGCCGGTTTTCTTGGCCACGACCTTGAAGCTCCCGAACCCCCGGATTTCGACCTTGTCCTGCTTGGCGAGCGCGTCCTTGAGGGCTTCCAAGATAGTTTCGACGATCAACAAAGACTTCGCCCCGTTGAATTCGGATTTCTTTTCGATTTCCAGGGCAATGTCGTTTTTGATCATCGAGAGCTCCTCAGAGAAAACATAAAATTAGTTTATTGGCCGTGAAATGTCAAGACATTTATTGACTTGTCGGCAGCTCCTTTCTATAATGAAATCAACATGAAGAAATGCATTTTCGCATCGCGGGGAGACGGCCTTTTTTGTCATTCCGGTCCCGGTCGCCGGGCCTCACGAAAGGCGCCCGCGGTCCGTTGGGAGGAGACCCGTTAGCCCCATGTCCAAAGACAAACCGTTCCGCGAGCTTCAGTTTTCGAGCGTCCAGCTGATTGTCGTCTTCCTGGCCATCCTCGTCCTGGGCGTCTTCATCTTCCTCCTGGGCATCTCGGTCGGCAAAAAGCAGGCCCAGCTTGCGGTCGGCGCCGCCCTGCCGGCCAAGACCGAAACCGCCGCCCCGAAGACGCCGGTCTCCGCCGACGCGGCCGCAGCCGCGAAACCCGAGGTGGCCAAACCCCAGGACAAGCCGGTCGGGAAGCCCGCGGACAAGCCCGCCGATAAGCCGGCCGTGAAGCCCCCGGCCACGCCCGCCGATAAGCCCGCGGTCAAACCGGGCGAACCGGGCGGCGTAGGGTCCGCGGCCAAGCCCCAGGGCCGGTTCTACGTCCAGATCGGCGCGGGGGGCGACAAGCCCGCGGCCATGGCCTTCGGCGAGAAGGTAGAGCTGCTCGGATTCCCGTCCCACGTCCTCGATCCCTTGGCCACGGACAGGAAGACGGTCTTCCGGGTCCGGATCGGGCCCTATGAAACCAGCGCCGCGGCCGACGACGCCCAGGCCAAGGTCGCCGCGGCGCTGAAAAAGAAAAAGACCGACTTCTTCATCGTCCTCGACTAGACGCCGTCCCGCGGCCGCCATGAAGTTTTCCGATCTCGTCTTCGCCGCCTTCAGCGGTTTCCTGGCCGCGACGGCCTTTCCCAAGGTCGAATGGTCCTTCATGGCCTGGATCGCCTTCATCCCCCTTCTGGCCGTCCTCTCCCGGAAAGACAGGCGAAAATCTTTTCTCACCGGCTGGTTCGCGGGGACGGTGTTCTACGGCATCCTCCTCTACTGGATCCCGGCGGTGCCGTCCCATTACGCCGGCATGTCGACCATCCTCAGCCTCTCGGTCTATCTCCTGCTCGTTATAATTCTCGGGCTGAGCTGGGCGCTGTTCGCGCTCGTGTTCGTTGTCATTCACAAGCGGCGGGCCGCCCTGGCCTTTCTCGCGGCTCCGTTCCTGTGGGTCGGGGTCGAGTACCTGCTGACCCATGTCCTGACCGGGTTCCCCTGGGGCCTGATCGGGCTCAGCCAGTACCGGAATCTGCCGCTGATCCAGCTCGCCTCCCTTACCGGCGTTTACGGCGTGTCCTTCGTCCTCGTCCTCTTTCAGAGCCTGTTCGTGTATTCGATCCGCACCTCCCGGCGCCTGCCGTTCCTGGCCGGGATCCTCGTCCTGGGGCTCGTCCACCTGGGCGGGTTCCTCAGCCTCGGCCGCGTTCGGCCGACGGCGGAGTCGTTCTCCGCGGCCGTGATCCAGGGCAACGTCTCGTCAGAGGTCTACTGGACCCAGACCGGCGCGGACAAGATCATGTCGCTGTTCGAGGACCACGTCGATCTGACCCGCCGCGCCTCCGAAGCCGGGGCGAAGCTCGTGGTCTGGCCGGAATTCACCGTCCCCCTTTGCTTCTCCTGCGACGACCCGCTCACCAAGAGCTTCAAAGCCATCCTGACCCGGTTCGTCAAGGAGACGGGGACGTCGCTCCTCCTGGGAACGAACGAGACATCGGGCCCGCCAGACCGGAAGCTCTATTTCAACTCCTCGCTGTGCCTGAACCCCGACCGGGACACGACGTCCTACGCCAAGATGCATCTCGTGCCGTTCGGCGAATATACGCCCTACAAGAAGCTCCTCGGCTTCGTCGAAAAGGTGTCCCACGCCATCGGCGAGCTCACGCCGGGCGCCGAACCGACGCTTCACGCGTTCCGGAACTTAAAGTTCGGCACCCCCATCTGCTACGAGGTCATCTTCCCCGACCTTGTCCGCCGCTTCACGAAGGCCGGGGCGAATTTCCTGGTGACCATCACCAACGACGGCTGGTACGGCCGGTCGTCCGCGCCCTACCAGCATTTCGCGAACGCCGTGCTCCGGGCCGTGGAGAACCGCCGCTTCCTGCTCCGCGCGGCGACAACGGGCATCAGCGGCGTCGTCGACCCCTACGGCCGCGTCCTCGTCAAATCCGAGATCGGGGTCCGGACCTTCCTGGCCGAAACCGTCACCCCCGCGTCGGGGTTGACGTTCTACGCCCGCTGCGGCGACCTCTTCTCCCATCTTTGCTTGACAATCGGCGGCCTCCTGTTTATAGTGGCCCTTTTCGCGAGACGACCATGAGCCCGAATATCAACGGAACACCCGAACATTTCACCGACCTCGAGGCCAAGGCCCGCGAGGGCTTCGCCAAATTCGAAGAGCTGCGAGGTTTTCTTTGACTACGAACAGAAGAAAAAGCAGATCGAGGACCTGAACCGCGAGCTGTCCTCCCCCGACGTCTGGCAGGATCAGAAAAAGTCCCAGGCGCTCCAGCAGACCAAGAAGCGGTTGGAGCGCATCGTCCAGTCCGTGGCCGGCCTCTATGGGCAGAAAGAGGAACTGGAAACGCTCCTCGAGCTGGCCAAGGAGGGCGAGAACGTAGACCGGGACTTCGACCTGAGCCTGTCCGCCTTCGGCAAGCGCCTGGGGGAGGCCGAGCTCCAGACTCTGTTCTTCGAGGCCGACGACGCCCGCAACGCCATCCTGACGATCCATCCCGGCGCGGGCGGAACGGAGTCCCAGGACTGGGCGTCGTACCTCCTCCGCATGTATTTGCGCTACGCCGAACGCAAGGGCTACAAGACCGAGATCCTGGACATGCTCCCGGGGGAAGAAGCCGGACTGAAGAGCGCCACCGTCCGGATCGAGGGCGATTACGCCTTCGGCAATCTCAGCCAGGAGACCGGGGTCCATCGCCTCGTCCGGATCTCGCCCTTCGACGCGAACAAGCGCCGCCACACCTCGTTCGCCGCGGTCTTCGTCTATCCGGAGGTCGACGAGGACATCGACATCGCCATCAGCCCCGATGACCTCCGGATCGACACCTATCGCGCCGGCGGCAAGGGCGGCCAGCACGTCAACACCACGGATTCGGCCGTCCGGATCACCCATGTCCCGACGGGGATCGTGGTCCAGTGCCAGAACGAGCGCTCCCAGCACAAGAACAAGGCCTCGGCGATGAAGGTCCTCAAGGCGCGCCTTTACGAACTGGAACGGAAGAAGAAACTCGAAAAAGTCGAGCTGCTCGAAGACGCCAAGACCGATATCGCCTGGGGCAACCAGATCCGGTCCTACGTCCTCCACCCCTACCGGATGGTCAAAGACATGCGGACGCGCGTCGAAACCGGCGACACCGATCGCGTCCTCGACGGCGATCTGGACGAATTTATCAAGGCGGCGCTGAAACTCCGGAAGACGAAAAGCACCGAGACGGCGACGGTCTGACGCGGCTCACGGCGGCCGGTCCGCCGTGCCGCCGCTCCTCTAGGTCTTGATCCGCTCCCAGACCGCTTCCATGTCCTCGAGGGTCGCCCGGCCGGGCCCCTTTCCCTCCGCGGCGAGCGCGGCTTCGAGCTCGGTGAAGCGGCGGATGAACTTGGCGTTCCCCCGCCGAAGCGCGAACTCGGGATTCATCTTCAGCTTGCGGGCCACGTTAGCCAGGGCGACGAAGCAATCGCCCAGCTCCTCCTCGATCCGGGCCGGATCATCCGCCCCCATCGCCTCCTCGAGCTCGCCGAGCTCCTCGTGCGCCTTTTTCATCGCCTCGGCGGCCGACGGCCAGTCGAATCCGAAGGCGGCCGCCCGGTTCCCGATTTGGAGGGCCGCGAGGAGCGCCGGCGCGTGGGAGGAGATGCCTTCGAAGTACGAACTCCGGCCCTTCTCCTCCTTTTTCCGGCGGACCCAGGCGTCGAGCACCCGCTCGGCCGACTCCGCCTTCTCACCGCCGAAGACGTGGGGATGGCGGCGGACCATTTTCCGGTTGATACCGTCGAGGGCGTCGGCCACGGTGAACTCGCCCTTCTCCTCGGCGAACCGCGCCAGGAAGACGACCTCCATCAGGACGTCGCCCAGCTCCTCGGCCAGGGCTTCCCGATCCCCCTCCCGAAGGGCGTCGAGGGCCTCGTAGACCTCCTCGAGGAAGTAATCGGCGATCGATGCCTCGTTCTGCTCCCTGTCCCAGGGGCACCCTTGGGGACCGCGCAGGGCGGCCAGGATGTCGACCAGTTCCCGAAACTTTTCCCCGGCTTTATGGGCGTCAATCATGGCGGATCCGTCCTTTTTTCGATTTTCTCAAGGGACATTATATGCAATTTCCGCGCCCGATTTCTTGAATTTTTCGGCGCTTCCTAGTAATATGAAGCCCCATGACCTCCCATTCGCACGACGAAGACGACGACAATCGCAAGGAATTCCTGCCGCCCCTGGATTTCCAGAAGCCCAACATCATCAAGATCTGAGGCATGAAGGTCTTTCGCTCGCTCGAAGCGGTCCCCCCGATTCCTTCAGGTTCGGCCCTGGCCATCGGCAACTTCGACGGCTTGCACCGGGGCCACGGGAAGATCCTCCGCGTCCTGACGACGCGGGCGCATGACCTGGAGCTTCCCTCCTGCGTCCTGACGTTCTCCCCCCATCCGGAACGGGTCTTCGGGTCCGGCCGGATCGCCATGATCCAGACCCTCGACCAGAGGCTGGACGGCCTCGCCGCGGCGGGGACGGACATGACGCTGGTGCTGCCCTTCGACAAATCGTTCGCCCGGCTAACGGCGGAGGCCTTTGTCCGCACGGTCCTCATCGACGCCCTCCGCGTGCGACTGGTCGTCGTCGGCGACGGATTCCGGTTCGGGCAGGGCCGCGAAGGCGGGGTCGCCCTGCTCCGCCGCATGGGAAGGACCGCCGGCTTCGAGGCGGCGGCCGTCCCGCCTGTGCGCTGGAAAGGCCGGGCGGTGAGCTCGAGCCTGATCCGCGCCCTCCTCGCCGCCGGTCGCGTGGGTACCGTCCGCTCCCTCCTCGGCCGTCCGTTCGAGCTCGAGGGCGACGTCGTCCGGGGCGACTCCCGGGGACGGCGCCTGGGCTTTCCGACGGCCAACATCGCTACGCCCAACGAGATCCTCCCCCCGGGCGTTTTCTTCACGACCTTCTGCATCGAAGGGGACGCGCACCCGGCGTTGACCAGCATCGGCGACCGACCGACCTTCGGGCGGAACGCCGTTTCGATCGAAACCTACATCCTCGATTTCGAGGAGGACATCTACGGCGAAGCCGTGACCGTCCGGTTCCACAAGAAGCTCCGCGACGAACGGGCCTATCCCGGCGAACGGGCGCTTGTCGCCCGCCTCCGGCGGGATCGGGACGCCGCGGCGCGGTATTTCGCCGACCGGTCCTGAAGGGAGACCCGCGCGCATGCAGTCTAAAATCAAAGCCAGCGTCATGGACGCGACCAAGATCCGCCGCGTCCTGCAGAGGATGGCCACCGAGATCCTCGAGCGCAACCGCAACCTCAAGAACCTGGTGATCATCGGCATCCGGACCCGGGGCATCTACGTCGCGAAACGGATCGCCCGGCTCATCAAGGACATGGAGAGGGTGGACGTGCCGGTGGGCGTCATGGACATCACCCTCTACCGCGACGATTTCACCGAGACCAAGACGCACAACATGGTCCATAAGACCGAAATCCCGTTCGCCGTCTCCAAAAAGGACGTCATCCTCGTCGACGACGTCCTCATGACCGGCCGGACGATCCGGGCGGCCATGGACGGCCTGTTCCACCTGGGCCGGCCCCAGTCGATCCAGCTCATGGTCTTGATCGACCGGGGGCATCGCGAGCTCCCGCTCCGGGCGGACTACGTCGGGAAATTCCTGCCTACGTCCCGGCGCGAAATCGTCCAGGTCCATCTCAAGGAAATCGACGGCCGGGACGACGTCCTCATCACCGAGCCCGCCGCGCTGAGTAAGGGACGGAAATAAGGAGGCGGACCGTGAGGATGCTCATCAAGGGAGGCCGGGTCGTCGATCCGGCCTCCGGCACCGACGCGGCGCTCGACGTCCTCGTCGAGGGCGGCCGGATCGCGGCGGTCGGGCCGCGCATCGACGCGCCCGGAGCGGACGTCCTCGACGCGTCGCGGCTCGTCGTCGCGCCGGGCTTCATCGACATGCACGTCCACCTCCGCGAGCCGGGCCAGGAGCACAAAGAGACGATCGCCACCGGGACGCGGGCCGCCGCGGCCGGCGGATTCACCACGGTCTGCGCCATGCCCAACACCTCGCCCGTGAACGACCGGCGGGAGGTGACGGAGACGATCCTCGCCCGGGCCGCCGCCGGGGGCCTCGTCCACGTCCTGCCGATCGGGGCGCTGACGCTCGGCCTCCGAGGCGTCGAGCTCGCCGATTTCGCCTCGCAGATCGCGGCCGGCGCCGCGGCCTTTTCGGACGATGGCCGGTGCATCCAGGATCCGGGGCTCATGCGCCGGGCGCTCGCGGCGGCGAAGGCGCTCGGCGCCCTGATCATAGACCATTGCGAGGACGCGGCTTTGGCCGAGGAGGGGGTCGTCCACGCGGGCGCGGCCTCGCGCCGCCTCGGGCTTCCCGGCATCCCGGCCGCGTCCGAGGAGGCCATGGTCCGCCGCGACATCCTCCTCGCCGAGGAGCTGGGCACCCGGATCCATATCGCCCATCTCAGCACCCGCGGCGCGGCCCGGCTCGTCCGCGAAGCGAAGGCGCGCGGGGTAAAGGTCACGGCCGAGGCGACCCCCCATCATCTCGTCCTCGACGACGCCGCGCTGACGGCGCCCGACACGCGCTACAAGGTCAATCCCCCGCTCCGGAGTGCCGAGGACCGGAAGGCGCTCCTCGAGGCGGTTAAGGACGGGACGGTGGATGTGTTCGCCACGGACCACGCGCCCCACACCTTGGGTGAGAAGGCGACGCCGTTCGAAAAGGCCCCGTTCGGAATGGTCGGCCTCGAGACGGCGGTTCCCGTGCTCCTCGACCGGCTCGTGTCCGCCGGCGTGATTTCCCTGTCCCGGTTCGTCGAAATGTCCTCGACCGCTCCGGCGCGGATTCTAGGGCTCGCGGCCAAGGGCCGGATCGCCCCGGGGGCCGACGCCGACTTGACGCTCCTCGACCTCGCCGCGAAGTCCGTGGTCGACGCAGCCGCCTTTTGCTCCAAGGGCCGCAACACCCCGTTCGACGGGTGGCGGCTCCGGGGCGGCCCGGCCGTCACCATCGTCTCCGGGCGCGTCGTTTTTCCTTTCCGCCCATGATCCGCTTCTTGTTGAAGAAACGCAAAAAGGCTGGCGCCACGGCGTCTGCGACGTCCGCGACGACTGGGTCATCCGCGACAACCAGGTCGGCTTTGCCGACTGAGTCGTCCGGAGCGCCGGGCTTTGCCCCGGGGTCCACTTTTGCCGCGAAGGCTCGTCCCCAGGCCGCCCATGCGGAGACGGTCCTCGGCCTCCGGTTCCGCGATCCGGAGCTCCTGGCCCTGGCCCTGACCCACAGTTCCTTCGCCTATGAAAGCGCGGGGCCGGCCCGGGACAACGAGCGGCTGGAGTTCCTCGGCGACTCAGTCATCGGCCTCATCTCGGCCGAAGCCTTCTATGGGGCGTATCCGCGGTCGGACGAGGGGGACCTCTCCAAGTTGAAGTCCTCCGCGACGAGCACCGCCGCCTTGGCCCGATTCGCCAAAACGATCGGGCTCGACGCCCACCTGAAACTCGGCCGCGGCGAGGAGAAGAGCGGCGGCCGGGCGAAAGATACGATCCTGGCCGATGTCTTCGAGTCCGTCGTCGGGGCGATCTACCTCGACGGCGGCTATGCGGCCGCCCGGGACTTCTTTTTGCCGCTCATCCAACCCTCGTTCCAGGCGATCAAAAAGGGCTCGACCTTCGAGATCAACAACTACAAATCCGCCCTCCAGGAGTTCCTCCAAAAGGAGGGCCTCCCCGCTCCCCAATACAAAATGGTGAAGACGATCGGGCCCGACCACCGGAAGGAATTCGTGGTCGAAGTCCTGGTGAACAAGACGTCGCTGGCCAAAGCAACGGGGTCGTCCCGCAAGAGTGCGGAACTCAAGGCCGCGGAAAAGGCGCTCAAGAGCTTCTTCGGCAAGAAGATCAAGGATCTGACCCCGGATACGTTCATTTTCAAGGAATAGCCGTCCCCTGGCCGCTGTGATCGGGCCGTGATCCTCTTCTAATTATTGTCCGATATAAAAAGAATTTCCCGCCTTACTTGCTCACCAGAGCGCCGAAGAACTTGAGCGAAGGGACGTTGTCGGCAATGCTCTTCAGGATGACCAGCATCGGTACGGCGAGGAGCATGCCCGTGATGCCCCACAGCCAGCCCCAGAAAAACAGGGCAAAGAGGATCGCCAGGGGGCTCATGCCCAGCCCTCGACCCATCATGCGGGGTTCGAGGAGCGACCCGATGACCGCGTCGAGCACGAACAGGATGACGAGGAGCCAGACGGCCTTGAGAAAGCTGTTGAATTGAAGAAGGGTGAAGACGAAGGGAAGGATTTTGGCGATGATCGCCCCGATGGTCGGGATGTAGTTCAGGAGGAAGGTGATGAAGCCGAATATGACCGCGGATCTCACTCCGAAGAGGACGAGGATGCTGAAAGTCAGGAAGCCGGTCAGAAGGCACATGACCGTCTTGATGGCGAGGTATCTTTGGATCTCGTTTTCGATGTTATCGACCATGCAGGTCAGCTGGGTGGCCTGTTCCTTTTCGAAGGACGCCTTGATCTTGGCTTTCAGCTTCCCCTTGCCGGCGAGCATGAACACCAGGAAGATGAGGACCAGGAAGAAGGTCGACAGGAAGGAGAGCACCGTGCCCGCCGAGGATAGGAACAACGAGCCGACCTGGTTCATGTCGAGGCCCTTGAGCCAGCCCAGGGGGTCGACGTCCGTCTGGGGGAGCTTGAGCTCGGTTTGGAGCTCGTTCAGAAGGTTGGTGAGCTTCTGGAGGTAGGTCGGGAGCTCCTCTGCGAACACGGCCCCGCTCGAATAGATGACCAAGCCCAGGAGATAGATGATGAGGAAGGTGAGGCCGACGATGATGACGACGGCGACGGGATGCGGGATATTCAGCTTGGTCAGGAAATTGAGGACGGGCGACAGCACGAAATAGAAGAAGAGGGCCAGGAAAAATGGGAAGAAGACGGACCGGGCAAAGCGCAGGACGAGGCCCACGACGAAGACGGCCACGATGACGTTCGAGACCGTCAGGGCTTTGTTTCTTTCCATCGGTCTATTGTAACCAACTCTCTTCACGCATTCAACTCCCGCCCTTTTCCTAGGCACACACCCGTCCGAAAGCCTTCCGAGGCCGATCTCTTATTTCCTGCCCAGGGCCTGAATCAAGCCCTGGAGGACTTTTTCCCCCGCCGCTTCTCCCCCGTCCCTGATCTTGGTCACACCGCAGAGAAATGCCCCGACGGGAGCCACGAGGATGTTCTTGAGATAGGCGTCCTGGATTCGATAACCGGCCCCCGCTTTCTCGGCCTTTCCCGATTTGGCGAAATTGTCGGCAAATTGTTTGAGCATCGCGATCGCATCTTCGACCGATTTGGCCTCGATCACGAAGGCGTCGAATTCCTGGCCGTCCCGCTTGTAGGCCGCCCCGTAGCCCCGGGTCAGGAACTTGAAGCCCATGAAATTGCGGGCTACGTATTTCTCGCTGTCGGCCACGAGCCCCTGAGCCGGAAAAGCCTTGAGGAGGGCCGGGAACGATGCCGGGCCCTTGATCTTGGACGCGATCGCCGCGCCGTAGGATTTCAAATACGCCTCGGTCTTGTCCCCGCCTTCGTAGACCAGCAGCTTGACGTAATAGCGCCCGGCCAGGAAATTCAGCGAGCCTTCTTCCATATAGCCTTGGATTCCGACCGCGATGAACCGGCTCTCCGGAAACCGTTCGGCGCTGTAGATTCCAAAGGCGTCGAGAGGGGTCCCCATGTCGTAGATTTCGACCGTCATCGCGGCCTTCGACCCGCCGTGCTGATAATTCCCGACGGCGAGCTCCTTGAAATCGTAGCTGATGTACGCTTCCGCGGCGCCGTCGATGTATTCGAAGAGAGACGCGGGGTCATAGGTGCGCGCCTCCTCCGCCGGCCTCCAATCCGCGAGCCGGGGGAGCATGTCCTTCAACGCGGACGACTCGGTCGGCATAGCCAACCTGGTCGTCGCAGACCGCGCGTCCGCGACGATGAGCGCCAAGCCGAACATAAGGGCCGCCGGCCAGACCGTTTTCAACAAGCGAAAAGCCATCGAGATACTCCTTGAAATGGGAC
>JADGNV010000176.1 GCA_017883285.1 Candidatus Aminicenantota bacterium
CCCGGGATCAAGGCGACCCCGACCCGGGTGGCCCACATGTTCGCCGAGATCCTCGGCGGGATCTACGAGAACCCCGAACGCCACCTCGAGGCGATCCAGCACGAGCGCCACGACGAGATGGTCCTGATCAAGAACATCCCGCTCTATTCGATGTGCGAGCACCACATGCTGCCCTTCGCCGGCGTGGCCCACGTCGCCTACATCCCCAAGGACGGCCGGATTGTCGGGCTGAGCAAGATCGTCCGCGTGGTGGACAGTCTCTCCCGGCGCCTCCAGGTTCAGGAGCGGCTGACGAAACAGATCGCCGACCTGATCAACGAGCACCTCCAGCCCCTGGGCGTCATGGTGGTGATCGAGGCGGAGCACATGTGCATGTCCATGCGCGGGGCGAAGAAGCCGAAAGCCGTGACAGTGACCTCGGCCGTCCGCGGCTCGTTCCGGGCCAGTCCCATGACCCGGGCCGAAGCGATCAGCCTGATTCGAGGAGGGTTGAGCAGTGGCAAAGACGTCTAAACCGACATTCTACATCACGACCCCGATCTACTACGTCAACGACGTGCCCCACATCGGGCACGCCTACACGACGATCATCGCCGACGCGCTCGCCCGCTTCAAGAAGCTCGACGGCTACGACGTGTTCTTCCTGACGGGGACGGACGAGCACGGCCAGAAGGTGGAGAAGGCCGCCGCCCGGAAGGGGCTCACCCCCCAGCAACTCGCGGACAAGGTGGTGGTCCGGTTCCAGGACCTGTGGAAGGCCCTGGACATCGAGCCCGACGGGTTCATCCGGACGACCGACCCCGCCCATGAACGGGGGGTGCAGAAGATCTTCCAGCGGCTCCTGGACAAGGGCGATATCTATAAGGGCACGTACCAGGGCTGGTACTGCGTCAGCGAGGAGAATTTCCTCTCCGAGGACGTGCCGGCCGCGGCCGACGGGACCAAGGTCTGCCCGGACTGCGGCCGGCCCGCGACGCTCATCAAGGAGTCGACCTATTTCTTCCGCCTCTCGGCCTACGCCCGGCCGCTCCTCGATTTCTACGCGGCGCACCCAACCTTCGTCCGGCCGCAGGGCCGCATGAACGAGGTCGTAAGCTTCGTCAAGGGCGGGCTCAAGGACCTCAGCATCTCCCGGACGACGGTCCGCTGGGGCATCCCCATGCCCGGCGACCCCGCCCACACCATCTACGTCTGGTTCGACGCCCTGCACAACTACCTCACCGGCATCGGCTACGACGGGGACATGGACCGGTTCCAGAAATTCTGGCCGGCCAACGTCCACCTCATCGGAAAGGACATCCTCCGCTTCCACGCCGTCTTCTGGCCCGCCTTCCTCATGGCCGCCGGGTTCGCCCTGCCCGAATGCGTCTTCGGCCACGGCTGGTGGCTCAAGGACGACGCCAAGATGTCCAAGTCCAAGGGCAACGTCCTCGATCCCTACGTTATCATCAACGCCTTCGGGGCCGACCCGCTGCGCTACTTCCTCCTCCGCGAAGTCCCCATCGGCCACGACGGGAATTTCTCCCACGAGGCATTCATCCACCGCATCAACTCCGACCTGGCCAACGACCTCGGGAACCTGGTCCACCGGACGCTGACCATGATCCGGAGCTATTTCCGGGGGACGCTGCCCGCGCCGGGCGAGGAGACCGCCGACGACGCGAAGATCCGCGAGGCGTTCGCCCGGACCAAGGACGCCGTCCACGGCCACTACGACGCTTATGCCGTCAACAAGGCCCTGGAGGAGATCTGGGCCTACATCACCCTGGTCAACAAATATCTCGCCGACAACGCGCCATGGAAGCTGGCCAAGGACCCGGCCCAGAAAGCGCGGCTGGCCCGTGTGCTCTTCCAGGCCGCGGCCGCGATCCGGGGCGCGAGCTATCTCGTCTATCCGGTCATGCCGGGATCCGCCCGGAAGATCTGGGCGTTCCTGGGCGAGCCCGGGACGATCGAGGCGACGCCGTTCGCCGACCTCGCGTTCGGGGACTTCGCCCCCGGGCGGACCGTCGGGGAGCCGACGCCCCTCTTCCCCCGGGTGGATTTGAAGGAGTTCCTCGCCGAAGAGGCGAAGGCCGAGGAGGCGAAGCCGGCCGGGCCCGCGCCCGCCGCCGCCCAAGCCGCAAATACGGAGGTTCCGATGGAACAGATCACCTACGACGAATTCCGGAAGGTCGACCTGCGCGTGGCGCTCGTCCTGGAGGCCGAGAAGGTCCAGGGCGCGACGAAGCTCCTCAAGCTCAAGGTGGACCTCGGCCCGGAACAGCGCCAGCTCGTGGCCGGCGTCGCCGAGACCTACAAGCCCGAGGAGCTGGTCGGAAAGAAGGTCATCATCGTGGCCAATCTCAAGCCGGCCGTCATCCGCGGCGTCGAGTCGCAGGGCATGATCCTGGCGGCGGTCGCCGACGACAAGGCCGTCATCCCGTTCTTCGAGCGCGAGATCGCCCCCGGCGCCGTCGTGAAATAGCGGACGACAAGGGACCAGGGAAGGCCCTGGATCAGAAAAAGCGGCGGAGCGCCGCTTCGGGGACCGCGCCCGGGCGGACGATCCGTGGCAGGTCCGAGGTGAGGTCCACGATCGTCGAGGGCAGGCCGCCGGGCGTGGGGCCTCCGTCGACGATGATCTCCACTTTTCCCCGGAACAGGCCGATGACCTCGTCCGGCCGCGAGATCTCCGGTCCGCCCGACAGGTTGGCGCTCGTCGCCGTCACCGGGGCGCCCAGCATCCGGAGAAATTCCCTCAACCAGACCGTTCCGGGAACGCGCATGGCCAGCGAGCCGCCGGGCCCGAGCATGGCCGGCGGGAAAAGCGGCCGGGCGCGCGCGACGAGCGTCAGCGGCCCGGGCCAGAACGCGCGCGCGAGGTCCAGGAAAAGCGGGGGCAGCGGGCCGGCGATTTCGCCGGCCATATCCAGGTCGGCGATCACGACCGACAGGGGCTTCCCCCGGTCGCGATTCTTCAGACCGTAGATCCGCTCGACCGCCCGCGCCGAAAACGCGAGCCCGCCCAGTCCGTAGAACGTCTCGGTGGGATAGGCCAGGATGCCGTCCGCCCGGAGGGCGGCCGCGGCCGGGGCAAGCGCCGCCGGGTCGCAGACCGCAGGATCGATATTCAGGATGCGGGTCGCCATATTCGCCGCCATGGACATTTCC
>JADGNV010000177.1 GCA_017883285.1 Candidatus Aminicenantota bacterium
TGTTTTTTTTCAGCCATGACGTACATCAAGGTGACCAAGATCTTCCTGATCAAGAACGCCCAGCCCTTTCTGGTGGCGCTGGCGTCCACGCTGCTCCTGAAACTTCCGCTCTCCATGCGCCAGCTGGCCGGGGGGATGATCATCCTCGTCGGCATCAGTTTCGTCGTGGCCGGAAAAACGGAAGAGTTCAAGCTTTACTGGCGGCGCCTGGCCGGTGACGGGAAATGAGATGGGACCGATGAGGAAAATCAGCCTGTTGCTTCTGCTGTTGTGCGTCTGCGCTTTCAGTCACTGTGGATATCGGAAACCTCTCCCCGTTTCCCCCTCCGGCGGTACCGATCGGAGCGGACGTGAGTCCGGCGATGCTTCCCGTCTCGATGTCAGCCTGGAAAAGATGATCAACCGCTATCGGGAATTGAAGGGGTTGCCGCCGGTACCGCATTCCGCGGCGCTTCGGCGGGTCGCCGAAGCCCATGCCCGCGATCTGGCCGACCGGCATCCCGAAAACGGATGCGGCGGGAATCTTCACAGCTGGTCGAGCAGGGGGAACTGGAAGGGGGGATGCTACGACCCGGGCGATTCCCGTACATGGCCGGTCATGTGGCTCAAGCCGCGGGAGATCGCCGGCGACGGCAATTACGGTTACGAAATCGTCTGCAAGGGAGCCCCGACTCCCGCTTTGGCGCTCGACTGTTGGAGGGCGAGCCGTCTGCACCACAACGTGATTGTCAACCGGGGGATGTGGACCCAAGCCTGGAGCGGAATGGGAGCCGCCATGTACGGCGGGTACGCGATAGCCTGGTTTGAACGATGAGGGAGAAATGACGTCCGGTTCAACCTGACGGCGGCACCCGGTCCGGATCGGCGGGTTTTTAAGGAGTCGCGGGAACCGGGACTTTCGATTTTCTGAATGTGCGGGGATGTGAGATAAAAAGGGGAATTGATCTATTTAAGCATTGTGTTTCGAAGAGAGCGATTACCGTTACGCTGATAATTAAGGGAGGAATCATGAAAAAAGTATTTTTTGCGTTGTTTGTGTTTTGTGTGGCTGCGGTGATGTGCCATGCGGCGACCCTTACGATCACGTTCCCCAACGGCGGCGAGCAGCTGCCTCTGAAAAAAACCGTGACCGTTACCTGGACCCTCTGGGGGTACCCCACGGCGGTTATGGCCAAGCTGGTGTTGTTCAAGGGGGGAATCGACCAGGCCCACATGGTCGGCAACATCGCCCAGAACGTTCATGTCACCCATGAAAAAACTTTCGAATGGCAGGTGGGTTCGTACGAAGGGGGATTCGCCGGGGTCGGGAACGATTACTACTTGAGGATCATCAGCATGAACGGCGCCGACGACTTCAGCGATTTCAGCAACAACCCCTTCTCGATCGTCCTTCCCAAGATCCCCATCGAGAGATTCCATGAATACGTGGAGCTGAACCCGGATCCGGGCTGTCCGATGTGCGGATCCTTTGACATCAATGACCTGCTGGCAAGACTCGGCAATCCGGTGGACATCATCGGCAACCTGGTCATCTTGCGCAACGGCAGGCAGGTGGGGCTGCTCGGCAAGCTGGGCCGGGGTGGTCTGCTGATGAACCGGATGGCGAAGCTCCAGTTCGGGGCAGATGATTTTGCCATGATCGGCCAAGCGAACCAGGGATTTGAGGTGGCGATCATCGGCGATTCGGGAAACATCCTCAAGAGAGCGCCGATCTCCCTGAGAATGAGACGGTAATTCAAGGCAACCGGAAAAAGCCCTCCGGAAACGGAGGGCTTTTTTTTTGATCGCGTCTATACTATAATGAAAAACGTTGACTGGAAGGGATTTTTGCGATTCTCGAAAGGACGTGTCTGCCGAAGAACGGCGGGAGCATAGAGAAAAAATGGTCGTGCTGATCACCGGATCGGCCGGATTCATTGGTTTTCACCTGGCCCGAAGGCTGATGGCCGACGGCTGCCGGGTCGTCGGCATCGACAACCTCAACGACTACTATGACGTCAACCTCAAGTACGCCCGGCTCGAACAGCTGGGACTTGAGGCGGGAGCGCGCATCCCGGACGGCGCCCGCATCGAATTCCGGCAGCCGCCGGGACTGGTTTTTTACCGGATCGACATCCGCAAGGAAGACGAGCTGGCCGCGGTTTTCGCCCGCGAGAAGCCCGATTTCGTCGTCCATCTGGCGGCGCAGGCCGGCGTGCGCCATTCGCTCAAGGACCCCTACGCCTACGTCAGCAACAACATCGTCGGCTTCCTGAATATCCTGGAAAACTGCCGCGCCGTTCTAGTCCGGCATCTGGTCTATGCATCCTCCTCGTCGGTTTACGGCAGCAACCGGAGCCTGCCGTTTTCGGTTCATGACAACGTCGACCATCCGGTCTCGCTGTACGCGGCCAGCAAAAAGTCCAACGAACTCATGGCCCACGCCTACTCCCACCTCTACCGGCTCCCGACGACGGGGCTGAGGTTTTTTACCGTGTACGGCCCCTGGGGTCGGCCCGACATGGCTCTCTTCCTCTTCACCCGGAAGATCCTCGCCGGAGAACCGATCGAGATCTACAACAACGGCGAGATGCTGCGCGATTTCACCTATATCGACGATATCGTCGAGGGGGTGGTGCGGGTCATGAAAAAGATTCCCGGCCCCGACCCCGACTGGGACGGCAAGCATCCCGATCCTTCCCGTTCCCCGGCCCCCTACCGCCTGTTCAACATCGGCAGCCACCGGCCGGTCGGGCTGCTTCCCTTCATCGGCGTCATCGAATCGGCCCTCGGCCGGAAAGCCGAGAAGATCTTCCTTCCCCTGCAGCCCGGAGACGTGCCTGATACCTATGCCGACACCCGGGCGCTGAAAGATCACGTCGGCTTTGAACCATCCACCCCGCTCGAAAAAGGGGTGCATGAATTCGTCCAGTGGTATAAGATTCATTATCGCGTCTGAGGGGGCGACGGGAAATGGGCCGGAAAGGAGAAAACGTGGCATTCAAGAAAAACCTCTTGTGCATCGGCGCCGGGTACGTGGGCGGCCCGACCATGGCGGTCATCGCCCTGAAGTGCCCCGATTACCGGGTCACGGTGGTCGACGTCAATGAAGAGAGAATCGACCAGTGGAATTCGGACCGGCTCCCCATTTTCGAACCCGGCCTGGACGACGTGGTCCGGGCGGTGAGGGGCAAGAATCTTTTTTTCTCCACCGACGTCCCGGCCGCGATCCGTGCGGCCGATATCATCTTCGTATCGGTGAACACGCCGACCAAGACCTTCGGCGAAGGCGCCGGCATGGCCTCCGACCTGCAGCACTGGGAGAAGACCGCCCAGCAGATCATCGAGCATTCGGACGGTTCCAAGATCATCGTCGAGAAGAGCACCGTGCCGGTGCGCACCGCCGAGGCCATGGAGCGGATCCTGCGGATGAACGGCAAAGGGCTGCGCTTCGAGATCATCTCCAACCCCGAATTTCTGGCCGAGGGGACGGCCGTCCGCAACCTGCTGGAGCCCGACCGGGTACTGGTCGGTTCGCTCGAAACCGAATCGGGGAGAAAGGCGGCCCGCGAGATCGCCGACATATACGCCCACTGGGTCCCGGCCGACAAGATCATCACCACCAACCTCTGGTCGTCCGAACTCTCCAAGCTCGTGGCCAACGCGTTTCTCGCCCAGCGGATCTCATCGATCAACTCCATTTCGGCCCTGTGCGAAAAGACGGACGCCGATATCGGCGATATTTCGTTCGCCGTGGGGAGCGATTCGCGGATCGGCCCGAGGTTCCTCGCCGCCGGCATCGGTTTCGGCGGATCGTGTTTCCGCAAGGACATCCTCAATCTCGTCTATATCGCCCGAAGCTACGGCCTCCCGGACGTGGCCGATTACTGGGAAATGGTCGTCCGGATCAACGATTTCCAGCAGGAGCGGTTCGTGCAGCGCATCGTGCACGAGATGTTCCAGACGCTGGTCGGGAAGAAAATCGCCCTCTTCGGTTTCGCCTTCAAGGCCAACACCGGGGACACGCGCGAATCGCCGGGGATCTACGTGGCCCGGAAGTTGATCGAGGAGCGGGCCGTCGTTTCGATCACCGACCCGTGGGCCCTGGACAACGCCCGCAGGGACCTGGAGGGGATTGGCGGCCGGGTGGAATTCCAGACCGATCCCTACCGCGCCGCCGAGGGCGCGCAGGCCATCGCCCTCATCACCGGGTGGGACGCCTTCCGCCAGCTCGATTATGAGAAGATCTTCAGAGTGATGGTCAAGCCCGCGTTCCTCTTTGACGGCCGGAACCTGCTCGATCACCCCCGGCTGTTTCAAATCGGGTTCAACGTCTATCCGCTGGGAAAACCCTCCCGCACCCATTTCGCATGAGCCGTTTTCCCGGTTTGCCCAATCAATATTGGAGGAGCATGAGATGAAAGGGATCGTACTGGCCGGGGGATACGGAACCCGCCTCTATCCGAGCACGCTGGTCGTCTGCAAGCAGCTGCTGCCCGTTTACGACAAGCCGCTCATCTACTATCCGCTTTCGACCCTGATGCTGGCCGGGATTCGTGACATCCTGATCATCTCGACTCCGGCCGATCTGCCGCGCTTCCGGGATCTCTTTGGCGACGGCCGCGGACTGGGCCTCGCCCTTTCCTACCGTGTCCAGGAAAAACCGCGGGGCCTGGCCGACGCGTTGCGGGTCGGCAAGGAGTTCATCGGCGGCGACGGCGTGGCGCTGGTCCTGGGGGACAACATCTTCTACGGCCACGGTCTTCCCGAGCAGCTCCAGGAGGCGGCGGCGCAGAAAGAGGGGGCGACGATCTTCGCCTATTCCGTCAAGAATCCGGAACAATACGGGGTGGTCGAGTTCGACGCCCGGGGACGTCCCCTCTCGATCGAGGAGAAGCCGGCGAACCCCAAATCCAATTTCGCCGTGATCGGCATCTATTTTTACGACAACGAGGCGGTCCGGATCGCCGAGTCGCTTTCCCCCTCCGGCCGCGGCGAGCTGGAGATCACCGATCTCAACCGCGCCTACCTCGACGCCGGCAAGCTGCATGTCCGGGTCCTCGGCCGGGGGATGGCCTGGCTCGACTCCGGGACGCACGAGGCGATGGTCGACGCCGCCCTGTTCATCAAGACCATCGAAGACCGGCAGAGCCTGAAAATCGCCTGCATCGAGGAGATCGCCTATAAGAACGGCTGGATCAGCCGGGAAGAGGTCCTCAAGCTGGCCGAACGGCTGAAAAACAGCGGCTACGGCCGGTACCTGCTGAAGATGCTGAAAGATGGCTGAAGGGATGCGGTCCGTCTGGCTGGCGGGGAGCCGCGGCCTGCTCGGCCGCCAGCTGGCGCTGGCCCTGGGCCAAAGCCGGATCGATTGGCACGCTTCCGGCCGCGAGGTGGACATCGCCGACTGGGATCGGGTGAAAGCCTTTGCCGCGGGGAAAAAGGCCGGCTGGATCGTCAACTGCGCGGGCTATACGGCGGTCGACTCCGCGGAAACGGAGAGCGACGAGGCCTTCCGGGTCAACGCCCTCGGCGCGGAGAATCTCGCCCGGATCGCCGCCGATACGGGCGCCGTGCTGATCCATTTCTCGACCGACTACGTGTTCGACGGCGCTGGGCAACGGCCGTACCGCGAGGACGATCCTCTCCGTCCGCTGAATGTCTACGGCCAATCGAAGCTGGAGGGGGAGCGACGGATCGCGGCCCGCGGCGCTACGCATTTTATCTTCCGGCTGAGCGGGCTCTATGGCCTCTCCGGAGGGAGTTTCGTCCTGACCATGCTGCGGCTCTTGCGGCGGGGAAAGGAGATCCGGGTGGTCAACGACCAGATCGTCTCCCCGACCTACGCCGGCCTGTTGGCGGAAAACCTGATGAACCTGATGCGGAACGGCCCGGATGCCTACGGCACCTATCATTACTCCGACGCCGGGCGGGTATCGTGGTTCGATCTTGCCGTCGCGATCGGGGAAGCGGCCCGCGACTGCGGCCTGACGGGGCACGAAGTCCCGATCCGGCCCGTCCCGACCGGCGATTACCCGGCGCGGGCGCAGCGGCCGGCCTATTCGGTGCTCGACAAGGAGAAAGTGAAAACCAGACTGAATTTCACGGTCCGTGACTGGAAAGAGAACCTGCGGGATTTTTTCGCCGCATACCGGCGAACGGGAGGAGAATGAAAACCGTATTGATCACCGGCGCCGCCGGGTTCATCGGCAGTCATCTGTGCGACCGGTTCCTCAAAGAGGGATTCGAGGTGATCGGCATGGACAACTTCCTGACCGGCAGCCCCGACAACATCGCCCATCTGTTCGGCGATCCGAAATTCCGGTTCGTCCAGTACAACGTGACCAATTACGTCTACGTGCGCGGGGCGATCGACCTGGTGCTCCACTTCGCCTGCCCGGCGAGCCCCGTCGACTACATGAATTTTCCCATCCAGACGATGAAGGTCGACTCGCTGGGCACCCTGCACACCATCGGCCTGGCCAAGGCCAAGAACGCCCGCTATATCTTCGCCTCCACCTCCGAGGTCTACGGCGACCCGGCCGTCCATCCGCAGCGGGAGGACTACTGGGGGTACGTCAACCCGGTGGGGCCGCGCTCGATCTACGACGAGGCCAAGCGGTTTTCGGAGGCCATGGCCATGGCCTATCACCGCGAGCACGGCATCGACGTGCGCATCCTCCGCATCTTCAACACCTTCGGGCCGCGGATGCGGGTGAACGACGGGCGGGTGGTCCCCAATTTCATCCTCCAGTCGATGAAAGGCGAGCCGCTGACCATCTACGGCGACGGCAGCCAGACGCGCAGCTTCTGCTACGTCAGCGACCTGGTCGAAGGGGTGTTTTGCGCCGCAATTCATGAAAACCTGGCCGGTCAGGTGCTGAACCTGGGCAACCCCACGGAAGTGACGATCCTCGACCTCGCCCGCCGGATCAAGGCGCTGCTGGGCTCCCAATCCGAGATCATCTTCCGCCCCCTGCCGACCGACGATCCGCGGCAGAGATGCCCCGATATCGGCAAGGCCAGGGGAGTCCTGAACTGGAATCCGGCCGTCGGGCTGGAACAGGGGCTGAAGGAGACCATCGCCCATTTCTCCAGGCGGCTGAAGGAGCCCGCTTCGACAAAGTAACAATTTTTGTCAAGTTTCTTTACATTTTTTTCCCTTTTCCTTTGATTATTCGCCGGAAACGGTCTATAATATTGTTCTACTGGATGGCAGGGATTTTGCTTGATTTTAGGGGGCCGCGGGGCTTTGCGGTATGTTCCTGTACCGCGAAAACCCGGGGACCGCGGGAGGCTTGAATGAAACAGTTGCGAATTTTGTCTTTCATCATATTCATCGGGATTGTGGCCGGAGGGGGGATCTTGCATGCCGACCTTTATTACGCCTATCCCCTGGGCATTTCCGGCGACAATGCCGATCTCCGCAGCGACAACAACAACGGTCTGCACATCATGTGGTCGGCGTATGACTATTCCAGGGGAATGTATGCCCTCTACTACGCCCGGATCGTAAACAACGCAATCACCGGCCAGGAGCCCGTGGGCTACGGGATGACCACCCAGTACTGCAGACCGCGCATGTCGGTCCGGCCCGACGGCGGCTCGGTTCATACCATCTGGACCGACATTGCCCGCAAAAACCTCTACCACGCCTGGCGCGACAGCAACGGCTGGCACACGGAAACGGTCTGGGGATCCCAGGCGGGCCTCACCTGGTACTGGGAGGTGGGTGCTATCGATTCCTCCGAGATGATGCACATCATCTGCGGGCGGGTTGATTCGACTGGAAATTCCAATTTGTACTTTACAAGGAAACCGAACGGTGGATCCTGGTCGACGCCAGTCCGGCTCACCCCAACCGGTGGTGACTGGGTCGATACCTTCATGGTCAACGATCCCAACGGCGGGATCCATGCCCGTTATAGCCATTATTACCAATATGTTCACTATCGGTACTGCGCCAGCGGCGGCACCCTGTCAAATTCCCCGGAGATCACGGTCCCGGCCATGCCCGACGTCGCTAGCCAGGGGATGGGTGACATCTCCGTGACACCAAGTGGAGATGTTCATCTGGCGATCAACGCCTTCACCTATAGCGGTTGGGTAACTGTTAGTCATACTTCGAAGCCCGTCGGCGGGAACTTCCTCGTTCCCACCCGGGCCAGCATCGGGGGCATCTATAACCAAGGGAATCAGTCGTATGAAA